>NZ_JBHIPA010000016.1:0-32281 GCF_042195845.1 Bartonella sp. AP4SXKL | reverse complement strand
TCATTCCTTGCGCAAAAATCACAGCAAAAGGAATTGGTGTGCTGTCTCAAGAGCTTAAAAGACAAAGCATGCATTAAAAGCAACAATTATGGAAAAGAAATACGAATTTACTGATAAAATCGATATAGTTTATAAGCGCCGATTTTTTAATTTTTTATTTGACAAAATACTATCAGTATGTCTATTGCCGAATCAGGTGCCTAGAAAACACCTTAAAATACCAAGCGGATTGGTTGCCGAAATAATCAGTCTTCTGAACATTAAAGATTTTGACTCATTATATGCTGTAGCATATAATGGTCTTGTCGGGTGTAGTTACACTATACAATACCCTCACGGGAAAGGTGTGGCGACGGACTTGGTACCGTGTTTTCTAGCACCCGGCACTCTTTTAGAGTGTCAATAGAAAACCTCTATTACCAAGGAGTTCACAGTGAACACACTTATAGAAATTAAAGAAAGCACTGCTAATAGTGCTACCACTCAGACTATGTCGAGTCGTGAAATTGCAGAATTATGTGGTAAAGAACATCGGAATGTTATGCGGGATATTCGGCAAATACTCACTGAGCTCAAAATTGAGCTGAGTGAATTTGCAGGATTCTACAGAGATTCAATAGGTCGTACTCTTCCTTGCTACAATCTTCCCAAACGTGAGTGTTTAATTTTTGTTTCGGGTTATAGCACTGCTTTACGAGCAAAGATTATTGACCGCTGGCAAGAATTGGAAAGACAAGTAGCAACACCACAAATAAATCTTGCCAATGCTTTGGAAAATCCTCTTACGATTAAACAGCTCCTTTTAGAGAGTATCAATCAATTAGAAGTCTTAAGAAATGAGGTGAGTACACTCAAGCCTAAAGCAGAAGCTTTGGAAGGTTTAAAACGCTCTGATGGTTTATTCGGTCTTATCGAAGCAGCGAAGATGTTGGAGGTGCGCCCAAAGGACTTAACCAATTACTTGCGTAAACATGATTGGGTGTATCGACGGGCTCCAGGGGCGCCTCTGTTACCTTATCAGGATAAAATCAAAAAAGGTTTCATGGACTGTCCTGCTATCACTATCCAAAGACCAGATGGTACAGAAAAGGTACTCCCTTCAACAAAAATCACATCCAGAGGATTGGCTTGTTTGAGAGAACAAATCTTTGGGGGTGTGCAATGAATACCAGTATCGACTTTTTATGTGATTTGTGGATAGCGTTGTCTCAGTTTATCAATTGTGAATACGTAGATGACAAAGACTGTAGTGACTTGGTTGACATCATGAGCATAGTAGAAAAAGCTTTGATTTTAAAACTTCAAGATGAAATTCCAAATATTACAAAGATTCTAGCAGTTTTAACGGATTTTGGAGATTCAGAGCTGCCCCATAGAATGGATTCTTTGTTGCGAGCTTATGATCCGAGTTTGCAGAAGCCCGTCACGAAAGCGGCTTAGTTTTAAACAATTGATTTCATCTCCTCGTCCTATAGGACGAGGAGGGGATTAAGTAACATAAAAAAGAGAAAGGTAATGAGATGATATTTGATGATGGAGATAGATATGTAACGACACGTGAGTGTGCACAGCTTTTTAGTGTATCCACAACAACGATTCGCAATTGGGTGCTTCAGGGTTTGTTTCCGGAGCCATATAAGCTAGGGAGAGCAGTGAGGTGGAGAAAGAAAAAGATCTTAGCCTTCACTCCAAAGAAAAATAAGGAGCAAATTAGATAAAATTATATAAACTGTAGAAGGTGGTCTAAAAATGGTTATTTAAAGAAAAAAACTGTATATTTCAATATTTTAAACACAAAAAGTGGTGCCCAGACGCGGATTCGAACCACGGACACGCGGATTTTCAGTCCGCTGCTCTACCAACTGAGCTATCTGGGCATGCTTCATAAAAAATATAAAGCGTTTGCGGTTATAACATTAAAATTTTCTCTGTCCAGTCATCAAAAGAAAAATAATTGATTTTTTAATAAGTTTATCTCCCTATTCTAGAGCGTTATCAATGAATCTTTATCATAAAATAAATTTGATAGGTATATTGGACACTTTAGTGTATTGTTATTAGAATGCTGTCTTATCGTGGTGGTGATACAAAAAAAATTAAAAGAATCAATCGAGAAGAATGATTAAGAAAGATTTTTTTATAAAGTTTCCCTAAATTTTAAGCATACGAAATAAGAGACAACATTTTTGACTTTTTTCTAAAAAGATTATTGATTAGTCTTTATAATAATTTGTTTTTCTTTATAAAGAAAGAAAAACATCTAAAAGGGGAGAAATAATGATAATGTTACAAAAACCAAGTAATCGTCCCAATAATACTAATTTTTCTTCAGGTCCTTGTAGCAAACGGCCTGGTTGGACTCTTGATGTTCTTAAAAATGCATTAGTTGGGCGTTCACATAGATCTAGAGAAGCAGAATTAAAACTTGCTGAAGTTGTTAATTTAACCCGTGAGATTCTTGAGGTTCCTTCTGATCATCGTATAGGAATTATGCCAGGATCAGATACCGGTGCTGTTGAGGCTGCTCTATGGTCTCTATTAGGTGAGCGTGGCATTGATATGGCAGCGTGGGAAAGTTTTGGGTTTGGGTGGAATAAAGATGTTGTCGAGCAATTAAAGCTTTCTGATGTGCGTCGTTTTGAAGCTCCTTATGGTGAAATACCAGATTTAACACAACTTGACTTTGATCGGGATGTTGTTTTTACATGGAATGGGACAACTTCTGGTGTGCGTATTCCTAATGCGGATTTCATTCCGCATAAGCGTGCTGGATTGACCATTTGTGATGCAACATCGGCAGCTTTTGCGCAATATCTTGATTTTTCAAAATTAGATGTTGTTACTTTTTCATGGCAGAAAGTTTTGGGAGGTGAGGCTGCACATGGTATGGTGATTTTAAGTCCTCGTGCTGTTGAGAGGCTTGAGAATCATGTTCCAGCTTGGCCTATGCCCCAACTTTTCTATATGACAAAAAATGGAAAATTGAACGAAGATATTTTTAAAGGAAAGATCATCAATACACCTTCTATGCTTTGTGTTGAGGATTTTCTTGATGGGTTGAAGTGGGCAAAATCTCTAGGAGGTGCAGCGGCATTAAGAGCAAGGGTTGAGAAAAATTTTTCTGTACTTGATGCTTTTGTTCGCAAAACGCCATGGTTAGAATATTTGGCAAAAGATCCTGAAGTGCGTTCTAACACCGCTATTTGTTTAGATATTGTGGATCCAGTGATTACTGCTTTGGATACGGAAAAGCGAGTATCTTTTATAAAAGCGGTTGTGAAGCGTCTTGATGAGGAAGGGGTTGCTTATGATATCGGTTCGTATCGCGATGCTCCTCCTGGGCTTCGAATTTGGGCGGGTATAACAATTGAGGCTTCCGATCTTGAAATTTTAACACAATGGCTTGAGTGGGCGTTCCAAGTTGAAAAAGCACAGCTTTAAATAATTACTGTTGATTTTCACAACGTGTTTTTAAACAAAAAAGGATACGAGAGATTATGATGATCTTTCGTATTCTTGTATCAGACAAACAGCCTCTAAATATTACATGAATTGTAAAAGATTAAGACGGGGAATGAATGCTTTGTCAGGTGTTGGATACGCACAAATTAAAATCTCTAATGTTTTTACTTTTTGTAGCGAAAATGACAGATTTAAAATATTTGGGTATTTGCTTATCTTTATTATCATAAATTTGAAAATTTAATCACTTGAAGATTGAGAAAAATCTGAAATGAGGAGTCGCACTTGCTCTAAGGTTTCGTTATAAAGAAGAGTTTGTTTTTGAATGCTGGTTTTTTTGACCAAACACGACGGAGAAAGTTATGGCCAATGTAGTTGTTGTCGGTACACAATGGGGTGATGAAGGCAAAGGTAAAATTGTAGATTGGTTGTCTGAGCGAGCAGATATCGTGGTGAGATATCAGGGGGGGCATAATGCTGGCCATACATTGGTTGTTGATGGAGTCAGTTATAAATTATCACTTTTACCGTCTGGTTTAGTGCGTGGCAAGTTATCAATTATTGGTAATGGTGTTGTTGTTGACCCTCATCATTTTGTTGCAGAAGTAAAAAAACTATGTAATCAGGGTGTAAAAATCACACCAGAAATTTTGCGTATTGCTGAAAATGCTCCTTTGATTCTTTCTTTGCATCGTGATCTTGATGCAATTCGAGAAAGCGGTTTATCTGGTTTAAAGATTGGTACAACAAAGCGCGGTATTGGACCGGCTTATGAAGATAAGGTGGGACGTCGTGCTATCCGAGTGATGGATTTAGCAGAAAAAGATACACTTATGGCTAAGATTGAGCGGCTTTTGAGGCATCATAATGCTTTGCGTCGTGGGATGGGTGTTGCAGAGATTGATTCTCGAGCACTTTATGATGAATTGATGCAAGTTGCGGATAAAATTTTGCCCTTTATGGATTGTACGTGGCGTCTTTTAGATGAAGGTTATCGAGGAGGGAAACACATTCTTTTTGAAGGTGCGCAAGGTGCTTTATTAGATAATGATTTTGGAACTTATCCTTATGTAACGTCATCTAATACAGTTGCTGGGCAAGCATGTACAGGTTCGGGGATGGGACCTGATGCAATCCATTATGTTTTGGGTATTGCAAAAGCTTATACTACACGCGTTGGAGAAGGGCCGTTCCCGACAGAGCAGATAAATGATATTGGTGAATTTCTGGGAGTGCGTGGACATGAATTTGGTGTTGTAACGGGTCGAAAGCGTCGATGTGGTTGGTTTGATGCTGTCTTAGTACGTCAGATGGTAACAATTTGCGGTGTTCAAGGTATAGCATTGACAAAACTTGATGTTTTAGATGGTTTGGATGAAATAAAAATTTGTATTGGTTATGAGCTTGATGGTAAAAGGATTGATTATTTACCTTCTTCCATGGGAGCTCAGGATCGGGTGAAGCCTATTTATGCAACATTAGAAGGTTGGAAGGAAGAAACAGCACATGCATTGAGGTGGGAAGATTTACCAGTGCAGGCTATTAAATATATACGCTATATTGAAGAACTGATTAATACAAAAGTGGCTTTATTATCCACAAGTCCAGAGCGTGAAGATACTATTCTTATTACGGATCCCTTTGTTAATTGATTATTGTTTTTAGATTTCTATATATGTTCTCTGTTCGTTTTTGTATCTTTTTACAAAAAAAGTTTTTAAGAGCACGTAAAAGAAAGGTGCAAAATAGCATTGTTTATTTTTCATATTCATTTTACATTATTGCAATAGTTGTACCAATATTAAATGGCAACCAATTTAGAAGGCTAAAATAAAGTTTTTTGGCTTTACTATTGATTTTTTCTCAGTTTAAGAGAGATTATAGAGGAAATGGTAGATTTCGTTGGAATCTTAAAAAAGACAATTAATGCACAAAATAATATTACACCACAAGTGCGTAAGCGGATTTATAAGCGGGCTACCGAAACACTAGAACATCAATTTGTAACAGCAAAAATACCACAAGCAATAGCGGATGAACAAAGAAAGATTCTTCAAAGTTCTATTGCAACTGTTGAAGGAGAATATTTAGCAGTTGAAAAGAAACGGCTTTCTTCAGTTATTGGTTGGAATCCCACAAATATAAATGAAGATAAGAAATATACAAAAAAAACTATATTACCAAAGAATAATGAATTGTCAGAGGTAAACATAAAAAGAAAGCAAGATTTTGTTACACGTTCAAAGGATAACAAGGTATTTGTTGAGCTTTGTGTATCAGATATACCAGATGCAGAGCCTGTTAATATGGAGGCTGATGTGCCTTCTCAGCATGTTAATAGCAGTGTGTTAAAGATTTCTCCTTCGCAGGAAGATAATCCGCATATTGTTTCGCACATTTTTTCTCAGGCTTTACGTCGTGCTAATAAATCGTTAGTGCAAAGGCGTATTGTGATAAGTGCTGTTTCTGTTGTTAGTTTTGTTGTTTTACTTGTTGGTATTTTTTTTGTTGGTGAGCGTGTATTTGTATCAAATGATCATCAGTTTTTAGAAGAAAATCTTCAAGCTTCTCACAGAGTACCAAAGGCATTTCCAATTAAGAGAAAGTTAACACAACGCTTATTAGAGGATGGAAGTGAAATTGATGTTGGTTTAAAACAAGCGATAGATTCTTCGGATGAAGAAGTATTCTCAACAGTTGTTGATAGCAATTTGCAATCGCTTGAAACATCAGGTGAAGCTGTTTTCTATCAAGCACGTACAAATTATGATGCAGAAAAGATAGCAACGGGAAGTGCTCGCTGGACACTTATAAAAGAGTCTCAAGTGAAGGGGTCTCCAGAAGAAACAACTATACAAGGTGATATAACAATTCCTGATGAAGGGATATCATTACGGTTAATTTTACGTCGTAATACCGATCAGTCATTTCCTGCTTCATATATTATGGACCTTATTTTTATTCTTTCGGATAAATTTTCAGGTAAAGCTATAAGCAATGTTCAAGCATTAACCTTTAAAGCAAGTGAACAATCCATTGGACAGGCTTTAACAAGAACCATTGCTGCAAAGATTAACGATGACTTTTTTCTTGTCGCATTGAGTGGAAATCATCCATTTCTTGATCGAAATTTACAATTGATGCGAGAATTAGATTGGATGCGTTTGGTGTTAACGGATAAAAACGGGCGTATAAGTGAATTAACCTTTGCAAAAGGACCAACAGGTAAGTCTATTTTTAATGAAGTTATTGGACAATGGCTTGCACAACAAGATAAGTTAACAGTTCTTGGTCAACAAAATAAAACATAGATGCAAAAAAATAAACGGCTGTGAAGAATTTTCTACGACCGTCTTTATCAATTATATACCAAATATATTCAATAAAGCTTTACATATCAATAACTTAAAGAATTCTATAGGCTAATTTACAAGTATAAAGCCAAGGCATGCTTTTTTTCATTTTCACATTTAAAGAATGTGCAAACCATTGGCTTTATACTTAACTCTAGGTTTTATACTTGACTTTGAGATAAAGTAGAATCTTTGATAGAGTTTTGCACTTTTTCAAATGCACGCATTTCAATTTGTCTTACTCGTTCTCGACTAATATTAAATTCACCAGAGAGTTCTTCTAGGGTTAGTGGTACATCGTTTAAACGACGCGCTTTAAATATACGCTTTTCGCGTTCATTGAGATTGTCCATGGCATTTATGAGCATGGAACGGCGATTTTCTAATTCACTTTTTTCAATTAAAATTTGTTCTTGATCGTTAGATTCATCCACCAACCAATCTTGCAACTCACTGTTTTCCCCTTCTTTTGTTCGAATTGGTGCGTTGAGTGAAGTGTCACCACCAAGCCTACGATTCATTGATACAACTTCATCTTCTGTGACATTCAACTGGATTGCAATTTTTTTCACTTGTTCTGCATTGAGATCGCCACTATCAAGTGCTTGAAGTTTACTTTTTAACTTACGAAGGTTGAAAAACAAACGCTTTTGATTAGCTGTTGTCCCCATTTTCACCAAACTCCAAGAGCGCAATACATATTCTTGGATTGATGCTTTAATCCACCATATTGCATAGGTTGCAAGACGAAAACCCCGCTCTGGTTCGAAACGTTTAACAGCTTGCATGAGTCCAACATTGCCTTCTGAAATGACTTCCCCAATGGGAAGTCCGTAGCCCCGATATCCCATCGCGATTTTAGCTACGAGACGCAAATGGCTGGTTACTAGCCTATGCGCAGCTTTTAGATCATTATGCTCACGGTAACGCTGAGCTAACATATATTCTTCTTTTGGCTCAAGCATTGGAAAACGACGCACTTCTTCCAAGTAACGGTTTAAACCACCATCACCTGTCATTACTGATAATAAATTCATATGGGCCATATAGCACCCTCCTTTTGTTTGAATTCCCTGATAAGGCAAATTCTATGTTTTAGATAGCTAACTATCCTCATAACCTCACTCTAGCATATTTTTCAATTTTGTTCAAAAAAAGATATTTTATTGTGAAATCTTGAGAAGGGGAAAAGTTTCAATTCATTTTTTTAAAAAGTTTAATAAGTTTAGCCATATCTTGAGGCAGTGGTGCGGAAAACGACATAACTTTACCGGTAGAAGGATGTTCAAAAGTAAGACTTGCAGCATGGAGTGCATGTCGGTTGAATTGATCGATTGCATTTCTAATAGTGGAGTTGAATGTGTTTGATTTTGTTTTAAAAGCGTTTCCATAAACTGTATCGCCTATGAGTGGATGCCCAATATGAGTCATATGAACACGGATTTGATGGGTGCGTCCAGTTTCCAAGCGACATTCCAGAAGGCTAGCAAAAGATGTTGAGTCTGCATGAGAGCCATATTTTTCAAGCAGAGAAACATGTGTAACAGCATGACGAGCATAAGGGTTTTGGTTATGGATGACAGCTTGCTTTGTCCGGTTATGGGGCGAACGGCCAAGTGATGCATCAATTGTCCAGACATTGCGCTGAGGTGTTCCCCAAATCAAGGCATGGTAGCGTCGATCTAATGCGCAGGTACGTCCATGATCAGAAAATTGAGCACTGAGACTTTTATGAGCTAGATCATTTTTTGCAACAACCATGACACCGCTTGTATTTTTATCAAGACGATGGACAATACCAGGGCGTTTAACACCACCTATACCAGATAAACTATTCCCACAGTGGTAAATAAGGGCATTAACCAATGTACCGGTCCAATTGCCATTCCCAGGATGAACAACAAGACCGGCTGGTTTGTTAATAACAATGACATGATCATCTTCAAAAAGAATGTCCAATGCAATGGCTTCAGCGCTAGGTTCTGCATCACGAAGGTCCGGCATTTCCAATTCAATTATTTGGTTAGGTTTTAATTTTATTTTGGGTTCCTTTATGAATTGACCATCAATTTTAAGACAGCCTTCACGGATGAGAGTTTGCAAACGCGAACGTGAGAGCACATCATGATATTGTTTTGCGAGCCACTGATCAAGACGTTGCCCAAGAGCACCTTCATCCGTTATTTTCTGTATTACCATACGATTCCTATTAAGTTTTTAATAAGATTTTACCAGTACGAAATTGCTTTACTATCGAGAAATTCTTTAATTCCCCAATGTCCTCCTTCACGAGCGCGCCCAGAAAATTTTACACCTCCAAAGTAGCTTCCACTGGGTAATCCATATCCATTAACTTCTACCATACCAGAGCGTACTTGTGCCGCAATACGACGACATTTGTTGCGATCTTGCGATTGAATATAGTTTGTAAGACCATACTCAGTCTCATTCGCTAAAGCGATGGCTTCTTCTTCTGTACTAAAAGAAAGAATCGAGAGAACTGGACCAAAGATTTCTTCTTTAAAAATACGCATATGAGGTTTTACATCAGCAAAGACTGTTGGACGGACATAATAACCGCGTTCCATTCCTTTTGGTAAACCAGTCCCGCCTGCAACAAGAGTTGCACCTTCATCAATTCCCGATTGGATAAGATCTTGAATTTTATCATATTGTTTTTTTGAAACAACGGGCCCAATATGATTTCCTTCTTGGCAGTTTGGTCCTACTTTTGTTGTTTCTGCAATATCTTTGGCTATTTTCACGGCTTTGTCATAGATGCTCTGTTCCACAAGCATACGAGTTGGTGCATTACAACTTTGTCCACTATTATAAAAGCAATGTCGTGCACCACGTTGAACAGCATCTGAGTCGGCATCAGCAAAGATAATATTCGCTCCTTTTCCCCCAAGTTCCAGACAGACTCTTTTTAAAGTAGCACTGGCATTTTTAGAAATATCTTTTCCTGCTCTAGTTGAACCAGTAAAGCTGATCATTTCTAAATCAGGATGTGCAGAGAGGTAAGAGCCAACAGTCGCACCATCACCATTGATTAAATTAAAAACACCGGCTGGAAGTGCGGCTTCATCTAAAAATTCAGCAAAAAGCATAGCAGAAAGAGGCGCAATTTCAGAGGGCTTTAACACCATGGTACAGCCAGCCAAGAGAGCAGGAATAACTTTAAGAGTTACTTGATTCATGGGCCAATTCCATGGCGTAATTAATCCTACGACGCCGATAGGATCGTAGTGAAGGATTGCTTGCTCATTTCCCTTTATTAAAGTTTTTTGGAACGAAAACTCTTTATAAGCTTCGATAAAATTGCGAATATGGGAACTTCCGGTTGCAGTTTGCGCATTAAGCGCCATATCAATTGGTGCTCCCATTTCCATTGAAATGGTTTTTGCCATGTCTTTGGAACGTTTTTCGTAGATCTCTAGAATTTTTTCAACAAATCCAAGACGCTCATTTGGTGATGTTGTTTTCCATTTTTGAAAGGCTTCTTTAGCCGCATTAATTGCTTTATCGGCATCTTTTGTACTTCCAAGGCTAATGACAGCACAAGCCTCCTCTGTTGATGGATTAATGACGTCAAAATCGTGAGGAGTGCTTGGCTCATCCCATAGACCATTGATATAAAATTTCCGTTTATTAAACATAATTCACTCCCTTTTTTCTATTTATATTTATGTAATTATGATTGTCTTAGTCTAAGCCTTTTTAAACGAGGATAACAAGGATAATCTTATAAAAACGTGAGAAATTAGATTATATCGTGATAATTGAGCATGGAGAGTTCAATAGAGCAATGCTTATTGTATTATTGAGACTAGTTTCTTTTATGAAAAGGGAGAGAAAGAGAGGCATAGACAATTTTCTTGAAGTTTTTTTATCATGAAGTTTTCTTCAAAACAAATGAAATACGCGCTCTATGACACCATAAACTAGGCAATTTATATCGTAAATATGCAAAAGGCAGATTATGAATATGCATTATGGCACTATTTTTTTCATTAAAAAGTAACCATCAGCAAAAGGTTATTAACCTTCGTATGATAGTTTCTACGAATTCTTTTTGAAAAGGTTATTTTTCTCATTGCTATAAATTTGTTGGGTGCCATGCATAATTCGAAAACAAAATCTATTTCTACGTCTTCTTTTTCTGATGATGGTACAAAAGGTGCATCAAGAGAAGATTTATCTGTTAAGATTACTGAGATATTTCCTTATCCGGAAGTGTGGAAAAAGGCATTTGCCCTCGGAAAAAACGTCCGTTTCACGAGAACCCCAGAAGTTGAGATTTTGCGTCGTCGTATAGAAACAGATCCAGTTTTTGCAAAACAGTTTAAAATTTTTACGAAGCAAGATCAAAAAAAAATTACAGATACAGATATTGTACGTTGTAACAAGAAAACAACAAATATTCTTTCGACAAAAAAAGTCATTAATCCTCAATCAATAGAGAATAAAACATCAGTTTGTCATTCAACGGTTTTGAAGCAGTTGTCACGTCAAACTACTCGTATGCCGTCAGCAAATATTCCACTTGAGGAGGATAAACAAGAACGTAAATTACAAGTGGAAAATGTGCTACAAAAAATAAAACCTGCTTTGCATCTTTCCGATGATGCATTTTTTGAGTGTGAATCTTTGATATTTGAACATGTGGAGACTCAAACTTCAAAAGAGGATGGAATATCAATTGATACGACAAATGAAATTACACCAGATATTCCCACAGCCTTTGATGAGTCAATAACGGCTCTTTACCGTGTTCTTGAATACCGCTTTCCACAACTCTATGATTCAATTACATCAGAATCTCCAGCGGAAAGGATGCGAGGTGTTGAGAAAATTTCTGATTTAATGCATACAAATAATGATACTACTAAAGAGAGTCATTCTAATCTTTCTGTTGAAGATTCTGCTCATACGTTAAGTAATACAGGCGCGTTAAGCGATGCAGGGGCGAGTATAGAGACTGAAAATAGCAATAATACTGTCGCCAATAATACTGTTGATTGTATAAACAAAGCCGTCACAAAGAATTCAAAAGATTTTTCTGTGATGCAAGCAAACAGTAAAAATAAAACATTGCAATCTACTCGTATGCCATTAGGTAATTATGATTCTGCTTTTATGCAAAATATTCAATCTATTGACTGTGATGTTTATGAATTTCCTCCGATCAACTTATTACAGGAACCTGTTTTTCATGAAGGTACGATGATTCCTCAAGAAACATTAGAACGTGGTGCTGGACTTTTGGAAAGTGTTTTGGAAGATTTTGGCATTAAGGGTGAAGTTATCCATGTTCATCCAGGGCCAGTGGTAACAATGTATGAATTTGAACCCGCCGCGGGCGTAAAGTCATCGCGCGTTATTAATCTTTCTGATGATATTGCGCGTTCTATGTCTGCTATTTCTACACGCGTTGCTGTAATTCCTGGACGTAATGTTATCGGGATTGAGTTACCCAATGCGGTTCGTGAAACCGTTTATTTACGAGAATTAATCCAAACACGTTCTTTTCGTGAAAGTGAATTTAAACTTGCTCTTGCTTTGGGGAAGGGGATTAATGGTGAACCGGTCATTGCAGAATTAGCAAAAATGCCTCATTTATTGGTTGCAGGAACAACAGGATCAGGCAAGTCTGTTGCAATTAATACAATGATTTTGTCGATTCTTTATCGTATGACACCAAAGCAATGTCGTTTGATCATGGTTGATCCTAAAATGTTAGAGCTTTCTGTTTATGATGGCATTCCACATCTTTTAACACCCGTTGTCACAGATCCCAAAAAAGCAGTAACAGCTTTAAAATGGGCGGTTCGTGAAATGGAAGAGCGTTATCGCAAAATGGCTAAGTTGGGTGTGCGTAATATTGATGGTTTTAATGCACGCGTTGCACTTGCAGCTCAAAAAGGCGAAACAATCATGTGTACTGTTCAGTCGGGTTTTGATAAGGAAACAGGGGAAATGCTTTATCATGAAGAAGCCATGGATCTCACGCAGCTTCCTTATATTGTTGTGATTGTTGATGAGATGGCTGATCTTATGATGGTGGCAGGGAAAGAGATAGAGAATGCCATTCAGCGCTTAGCGCAAATGGCGCGTGCGGCAGGTATTCATCTTATTATGGCAACACAACGTCCTTCTGTTGATGTTATCACAGGTACAATTAAAGCGAACTTTCCTACCCGCATTTCTTTTCAAGTAACATCAAAAATTGATAGTCGTACGATCTTGGGTGAACAAGGTGCTGAAACGCTTTTAGGTCAGGGGGATATGCTTCATATGGCAGGTGGTGGACGCATTGTGCGCGTTCATGGACCTTTTGTCTCAGATGAAGAAGTTGAATCCATCGTTGCACATCTTAAAATGCAAGGAAAACCTGATTATTTAGCAACGGTAACAGATAATGAAGACGATAACAAAGAGGATACTTCTGCTGATTCAGCTGCTGAAATTTCTGAGGAAGAAAATTTTGATGAAGAGGGTGAGGAACTTTATAACCAAGCTGTAAAAATTGTTATGCGTGATAAAAAATGTTCAACATCTTATATTCAGCGCCGACTTTCAATCGGCTATAATAAAGCAGCTTCTCTCGTCGAGCGAATGGAAGAAAAAGGCATTGTTGGAGCCGCTAATCATGTTGGAAAACGTGAAATTTTACTCAATGAAGGAAAATAAACAAACGCATTTAAAAATATGCAATTTTTTAAATATCTGACAGTTATTATTTAAATGTGCTTGTTTTATTTTTTTATATAATATTAAAAATTTAAATGGAGAGTAATAAAGCAAAAGCGATCTTTTGTATTAAGACTTCTGATGAGGTAAACAAGCTGATATCAAAGGAGATTATGAGATGTTTTTAACATTTCTAAATGATCTGGAATATAAAGAAATTAAACAAATCTTTATATGAAAACAGATAATTTGTGTTCTCTTTTTTACAGAGAAATTTTTTAATAAAATAGTGCGGTGGCATATTTTTTGTTTTTTCTTTTGTAGCGATTCTAATGAAAGAAAGATCTTTGGGAGATTATTGAGAGCATCATAAGAAAAATGCCCAATATGCAAGTTCTGTTGCATAGGATACTTTAAAGCGTCACGCTGAATTTATTATCATTTGATATTATTGGCTCAAGAAAGATGTTCTTACGAGAAGCTTTATTTGAAAAAGAGATTTTGATAATGCAGTATATTGATTTATAGTAATTTATCATTATTCACAGTGAATAAAAGTCTCAAACATTGTAAGATTTTCTCATTTCAAATCTGTTTCTGTTGAAACAATTAAAACCGTTTTCTTGCGTATCATAATAATGTAGGAGTAAAAAAGTTAAAAAATAAAAAGGCTGCTTATGAACGCCTTCAAATGCCGAGAACTATTGATAACATTAGGGGCTGAAATTAGTATAATGATGGTGCTAACCAGCTCTTTTATAAGTATAAAAATGGTAATGCACAATGCCTTGATATCCTCTATAGGGACTTTTACATTACACCATTTACAGATGACGTCGTAAAATAAGCTTGGGGATCTTGGGAGATATCTTTTCAAAAAAGGCGCATGAATGTGTAAAATAAGTGTATTCTTTTTGAGTACTATTTATGCGAGGGAGATGTTACCATTATTGTAACAAGATTTATTACATAGTGGGTGAATAAGCAACAAGAGCTGGAAGCTTCTTTTTATTCTTGTTTTGTTGATGAAACAGTCAAAATTTTGCTACAGACAATTGATATGAGATATCAAGTTATTTTAACCAGAATAGATAATTGTAAACAAATTAGCATTATTCATTTGAGAGTAAATTCAACACTTTTTAGTTTTAGTTATGCCATTAAAAGCAGATGAGTTAAAGTTAAATACAAATGAATTAAAATGTCAGCAAGAAGCTTTTCGTTTTACACCAGAGCTTTTGCCACGGCCTTTTACGTGGGAAATCGATCACAATGGTTTGTTTTGTGAAGTCTCAAAAGAGCTAGCTGAAGTTGTTGGTCCTCTCTCTTCTTCTATTTTAGGGTGTAGTTTTCATGAGCTTGCTCATCAATTTAATGATGATCGATATCTGGTTCTCAGTCGTTTTATTGAAGCGGCTATGCCTTGGAGTAAAGAGATTGTTCAATGGCCTGTTGATGGTTGCTTACAATGGCTTGATGTTGAATTGTCGGCTTTGCCAATTTTTGATGTTAAAAAGCAGCTTAAGGGGTTTCGTGGCTTTGGTGTTTTAAAAATACAAAAAAAAGTCCAAGAAAAAAGAAATGAAAAGCTAGAAACAGAAATGCTATGTCTTACGGAGATAGAACGCTCAGCTTTTCGTGAAATTGCAGAGCAATTGCGTGATGAATTGAATTCATCGGTAAAAGAAGAAAATTTAGTTGAAGAAACAGCTATTCAGTTACCATATGCACAAACATTGCCGGTAAATGCTATAGAACAAGCTCTCGTAAAAGAGCCCGCTGCAGTTTTATCATTGTTGGATACAGCAACAGATGGTGTTTTATGGTTGGATGAAGAGGGCTTTGTTCAATCAGCGAGTAGGGCAGCCTTAGCATTAATGGGTTATGAAATAAATGAACTACGAGGACAACCATTCTCTTCATTATTTACTTTGCAAAGCCGACTTTTGGTTGAAAAGTATTTTAAATCAATCCGTATGGAGGAAAAAAATCAGGTTTTAAATCGCAGTGAAACCGCTGATTTAATGACAAAAAATCATAAAAATATAACCGTTTTGATAACGATTGTATTTTTGGTAAAGCAAGGCAATTATGCTGTTATGTTGCGTGATAGGACACAAACAGTTCCATCAGGAGAAAAAAAAGCAGAAGAGGATAAAATCGTTGGAGTTGTTCATGAAATACGAACACCTTTGAATGCTCTTATTGGTTTTGCAGAAATTATGAGAGAAGGCCGTTTTGGTTCGATAGAAAATGAGCGCTATCATGGATATTTACGCGATATTATTTCCTCTGGAAAACATATATTATTGCTGATTAATCAATTACTAGAGTGCTCGAAGATAAATTATTCTGGTTCCGATAACCAGATTGATTCTTCCCTTATTTCTGAAACATTTGATGTAATATCTTGTTTACGTGCGACGATAGCTTTTCTTGAAACTCAAGCCAATCAGAACGGCATTATCATGCGTATTGTTGCTCCACCTCACGTTCCATTTATTCCTGTATCACAACAAGTGTTTCGCCAGATTATATGGAATCTTCTTTCCAATGCTATTCGTTTTACACCTTTGGGTGGACAGATTATTGTTCACGTTTCTTATAGAAAAGAACGTGTAAAAATTTCAGTGAGTGATAATGGTATAGGGATGAACGAAGAAGAGATTATACAGGCACTGCAACCTTATGGTCAAGTAGAGCGCAAAGATGGACGATCTGGTGATAGCGCTTTTATGGGAACAGGTTTAGGCCTCCCAATGTGTAAAGCAATGGTGGAAGAAAGAGGGGGACAATTTTTACTGTTCTCAAAACCCAATCATGGAACAACTGTGGAAATGTTTTTTCCTCGTGTTCCATGATGTAAATCTTGCATAAAATTATTTTTTCTTAGCCAAAAGATCTCTAATTTCTGTTAAAAGTTGTTCTTCTGAAGACGTTTTTTTGGGGCTTTCTTCTTCTTTTCTACGAATTTTATTCATAGCCTTAACGAATAAAAAAAGAACCCAAGCAATAATGAGAAAATTGATAAGTAAAGTAATAAAGTGTCCATAGCTAATGGTTGCTCCAGCTGCTTTGGCGGCACTCAATGTTGCTTGTTTTTCGCCAGCAAGTTGAATAAACATATTAGAAAAATCAATCCCACCTGTAATCAGCCCAATGATTGGCATAAAAATATCATTGACAATTGAGTTGACCAAGCTACCAAAAGCACCCCCTATAATCACACCGATAGCAAGATCAATCATATTACCTTTTAGGGCAAATTCTTTGAATTCTTTAAGCATTGCATTTTCCCCTTTATATAAGCGATATACGGTAATTTACTTACCGCTTTTGATGAAAAAGGAAAGGGCAGATTTTATTTTTATGATTATATTACAATATTAATATTATTTTCAAAGACTTTATAAGGTTTAATAAAGAGCTTTAGGGCTCTATTTGAATGTACATAGAACCTTTCCTAGAAAAAAGCTTTTTTAATAAAAACTATATCTGCTTTTTCAACAGAAAGTAGAAAACTGTAGCTTAATTTATATAATTGCCTCAAGATTTTTATGTTAACATTAAAAAGAGAGGTTTTTACACAATACCACAAAATAAGTAGTGTTGAAAGTTGAGCTATCAGAAAGCTTTTCAAATGAAGTACATATATTAGCATAACATTTTGTCATAAAAAGAGAATTTAGGAATAAAAAATATATTTCAGCACTGATAGAAGAAATAGATAGATGAGACAGGAGTAAAACTTATAATTTAATTCCTCTTAATTTAGTAAGCGATAATAGCAATTAGGAGGGCATTATGGCTTATCTAAAAGCTATTTGTATTGGGTTACATGAGCTAAAATGGCGATAATTCGGATGGAAGAAACACATTTCATCTGCTGGAAGATTGTATCAGTTTATAAATAGCAGAGCTCTAGGGTTTGCAAGATCATTTTGGTTTGGAAGTCGTTGGTATGATGTTTGAGTTCAATAATCAACTGTCATTACTTAAAATATATGTTAGGTAGAGCACTTAATAGATGCAAAATTGTATTTAATACATCAGAAATGGCAAAGAAAACAACGCAGATTATCAATAGAGTACAAATTGATTGAACATTCTGTTGCTCTAAATAGTGCAACAATAGTATGAATTTAGATGATTTTATGAACCATGTATCCTGTAAATGCTAGGAAAAAATAGCTTTATAGAACAAGCTTTGTTTCTATTGAAAACAATATTACACAAAGGAACTTTGGGAATAGAGATAATTTGCCTGCATTTTTAAGAAAATTATGAGCGTGCCTGCATAAGACGTCATAAAACCATGACTATGGTAAGAGCCATTGATGTTCCAATTCATGCTGAATTTTATAAGATTAGGATTCATATTTTAATCTTTAAAAAATGTCGAAAAAGAGAAACATTTTTTAAGAATAAAAAGTTCTTTACATAATATAACCAATATAAACATGTATGGCTATTATGTGATGAGTTTTCTTCTAGAAGGGGAATATTATTTGGATAATATGCTTGCTTTGATTGGAAATCTTTTGTGTTAAAAGGTAGAGGTGAGGTGCGATGGATCATTTTTATGTTGTGGAGAAGAATTGATGAGTTTTTTTCGTTGTATTGGCCGTTCTGCCTTATTTATGTTGGATCCAGAGCAAGCACACGGTTTAGCGATTCTTGGGCTGAAAAGTGGATTAAATGGTTGTCAAAAGGTTATCGACAAACGTTTGTGTGTAACTGTTGCTGGTCTTGAGTTTGAAAATTTTATTGGTCTTGCAGCGGGGTTTGATAAAAATGCAGAGGTTGTAGATGGTATTTTTCGGTTAGGATTTGGTTTTACTGAAATTGGGACAGTGACACCAAAGCCTCAGATTGGAAATCCTAAACCACGGCTTTTTCGTTTAAAAGAAGATGAAGCGATTATTAATAGAATGGGCTTTAATAATGACGGACATCAAGTTGTTTACAATAGATTGCATGCGTGTAAAAAAACTGGTGTTATAGGAGTCAACATTGGAGCCAATAAGGATACGGTCGATAAGATTGATGATTATACTGTTGGTATTGCTCATTTTTATGATGTTGCTGATTATTTTACGGTTAATATTTCTTCTCCTAATACACCAGGTTTACGTGATTTACAGGCCCGTGACAGTTTGCATCTTTTGTTGAGTGCAATTTCGCAAGCGCGAAATGAGCAAGAGAACAAGCATGGATTCTCCATTCCCATTTTTTTAAAAATTTCTCCTGATTTATCAGAGAAAGAATTAGATGATGTTGCTGAAGAAATAAAACTTTCTGATTTTGATGGACTCATTGTTTCTAACACAACTCTTTCACGCCAAGGTCTTAACAATAGTCACTTCCGTAATGAAGAGGGTGGGCTTTCTGGACGTCCACTCTTTGAGCGTTCTACTATTATGCTTGCAAAAATGCGTCAAAAATTAGGGAAGGAGATTGCAATTATTGGCGTTGGCGGTATAAAGGATGCACAGACTGCTTTGGAAAAAGTAAAAGCTGGTGCAGATTTGATTCAATTATACAGTGGGATGGTTTATGAAGGTCCAGATCTTGTCATAACTATTCTGCAAGAGATTTTGCAGATGATGCAACAAGATGGAGTTGATAACATAAAAGGCTATCGTGATCATAGTATTGAGCATTGGGCAAAATTTCCTTTGTAAAAAACGCTTTTTTCTTCACAAAAAATTGCGAGATTTTTTTTAAGGGGCTTGCAAACTTTGTTGATCTTCCTTATGTCACATAAGCAAAGAATAAATGTTTACGAAATCGTGAACAGTTATGATACATTTGATTTTATGCGGTTGTAGCTCAGTTGGTTAGAGCGCTGGTTTGTGGCACCAGAGGTCGTAGGTTCAAATCCCACCAACCGTACCAAAAAATTTTATTGAAAATACTGAAAATGGATATACAAGACGAACAAACGGCTCGCTGAGGATCTTTTATCAATGACTGTAGTTGCTTGGGGGCATAATATTGTACAAAAAAAACGCATGGCATAAAGTCCAAAAAACCAATAAAGGGGCATTGCGCTTCTTTTTTAAGAACTGGGCATCTCCTCTTACCTTAATGCGTTCTCATTATGCATCCTTTACACAAGACTTGTGATGGAAAGACTTTACGGAAAAAATCAATGTGTTTTGTTTAAAAGATCCGAGCTTAATATGCCCTTCAATATGGAAGGGTATTTCACAATGTTTGTTGTGATGAAGCAATTGCTCTCTCTTGGCATGCCACTGGCTGTTGGGTTTATCTCTCAGATGATGATTTCCTTCACAGATGCAGCGCTTGTAGCGCATTTAGGCGTGCAAGTCTTGAGTGGTACAATGTTAGCTCTGAGTATATTTAGTTTTGTTATGTTGTTTGGGCTAGGTATTATTACCGCGGTTGCACCAAAACTTGCGGAAAGTTTTCGTAGACAAGATAGATATGCATTGAAGGCATGGTTTGATCAAGGAATATGGCTTTCCCTTGTGATTGGAATGATGAGTGCGATCATTTTACTCAACACGAGAAATATTTTGTGTTTTCTCGGCCAAGATGGGACAATTGCCAATATAGCGCAGGAATATAATAGTGGTGCTGCTATAGGGGTGGTGTTTTTTTATCTTTATGTGAATAGCCGGGGATTACTGTCAGCAATTGGTAATCCAAAGCCGTTAACCTGGGTTATGCTTGCGGCTATCCTTGTGAATTTTCTTATCTCTTGGCCGCTTATTTTTGGTATAGGTTCTGTAAGCGGATTAGGTGTCTTTGGTGCAGGAATTGCGAGCAGTTTGATCCGTATTTTAATTGTTATTGCAGCAGCAATAATTTTGTCCCGCAATTCTGCTTTTCATTCTTTTCGCTTTAATTATTTGAGACCAAAGTTAGAGATTTCACGAATAATAAAATTGCTGCGAGTAGGGCTACCCATTGGTATACGTATTCTTATTGCGGAGGGCTTTCCTTCGTTCATTGCATTCATGATTACGGTTTATGGGGTCGAATCTTTGGCCGCGCATACGATAGGGATGCGTCTCGATATGCTTATTTCTGTGGTGGCTTTGGGGATTTCCAGCGCAGCCGCGACAATAGCAGCGTGGTATAGAGCAGATAGGAATAATATGGCTCTAAAACAATTGCGTATGAGTGTCACTGTTTTTGCTGTAGCTTATGTCTTGTTTTTATCAGGGATTGTTTATCTCTCTTATGGATTCATCCTTACAACCATCTTTAATATTTCTTCAGAACGCGTTGTTGTTTTCTCTTGGAAGTTGCTTCCGTTCATTTTATTGTCTTTTGCTTTTGGCACTTTAGGTACTATGCTCAATGGCATACTTGTGGGCTTGCTTGATACGTTTTGGTCAACAATTGTTGTAGCAATAAGTTATTGGGGGTTAGGCCTATTTGGGGGAGCGCTAATGGCGCATTTTTTTGAATATGGCTTTATTGGCTATTGGCTTGGCATGATTGGTGCAAGCTTAATCGTTTCTATCTTTAATTATATGCGCGTGGGTTATTTAATAAAATGCAATCCTATGTTTGGGGCAGAGTGAGTGTTATAAAAGCGCTTGTAAAGCACTAGCTGTGAAGGCTTAGCTACTCATCGTCCATAGAGGCTGTTTTACTTCTATGGAGATAACAATATAGGTTACAAAACTTGCTTAATATTGAAAAGAAGTGTTTTTGATTGTAGCCTCAATATTATTTGTTGAGTTTTTAAAATAATATGGGTTTATTAAAATCATTCGGCTACAATTTAAGAGTAAGTTCGGTAGATTGGAAGAGTTTAATACCTTAAAAAATGACGAGAAAAAACGTGCTTATATTCATACGCCGTTGAGGAGTCATTTAAAAAAGTTATTGTTTTTATAAGTTATTACCATTGCGATGCTAAAGTGTATACATTTGTCAAAACAATCGCAGACGCTGACGATGTTATTCTTGCAAGCCCTGTTTATCACAGGTCTTATTCAGAGACTTTGAAGAACGCTTTTGATAATTTAGATTGTGATGCTTTTTTGGATAAAGCTGTTGGTCTTCTCTCTCATGGCAGTACAGCAAAAAATGCGCTACTGTCATGTGAATATTTGGGACAACGTATTGATTTATAATGATAATTTAGCGTTATTCATATTGAATTAGAACTCCGAATAACGTAGGATTCTCTCATTTCAAATCTGTGTATGTTGAATCAATCAAAACCATTTGCTTGCACGTCAAAAGCGGAGCTGGCGTGTGGGTAAAAACTGTATAAGAAAGGAGTAAAAATGGCTCTTATGAACCGTCTTAATGCGAGGTCTGTCGCAACATTGGGAGCTGGCAAATATAATGATGGTGCCGGCTTGTTACTTCATAAGCGTAAAGATGGAGGTGCTCAATGGCTTTATCGTTATACCATTCATGGTGGCGCCGCGAAATGGGCTTGGGTGCATTAAGACATGTTTCTTTAAAAAAAGCGCGTGAATTGGCAAATCAATGGCGTTCTGTTTTGCATGAGGGTTGTGACCCCATTAAAGAACGCAATAAACAAAAGCGTGAAACAATGCGTAATCTTCATTATTTAAAAGATATTGCTTTGGATACTTTTGGAGAAGGTCTAGCAGCTCTGGGCTGTGAAATTTTCATTAAAAAGGTCTGAGTTATCATGGATTATTTCTGTGCTGAAATGTATGCAAAAATGCAACCACGTATAACGGCAATAACTGGCTGCCATGCACTCGATTACATTGCTTTTCGCGATTCGGTTAGGATAAGTACACGCGTTTATTCGACCACTGGTGATAGTGGTTCTTTGACTCAACTGGACTCTGCGGCTGAACACTTACCCATGCTGCTTGGTGCTACAAGCGGCACCACCGGGGCGATGAAAATGGTCAGCGTTCGTCTAAAATCCAGTAAGGAAGCGGTCAGCTCATCAGAGCATAATTTAATTCGTAACCTGCGCGCGCGGCAATTTTTTTCCCCAGGGGATGTTGTTGGCAACCTGTTTACGATTAATCTGTTTTCATCTTTACACTACTTGGCGTGTGAAATTGTAAAACATTGCCGTGCACATGTCGTGCCGGTTGGCGATATTGCCCTGCTGCTGAAGAGTCATTTCGAGTTTCTGGCTGAAATACGGCTTTCGGTACTGTTTGGTGTGCCCAGCACCATCGTTCAGTTCGTTGAAGCTATGCTCAGCCTTGGGGTTCCACTGGCAATTAAAAAAGTAGTCTTTACCGGTGAATCGATGCTGGGTGTGCATGAAAACTATCTGCGCGAGATGCTGGGCGCCGATCTGCGGATAATTGGTTTATATGGTTTGTCGGAGTGCGGTTTCATTGGTATGTCCGCCGAAGGGCGGCTTAATCGGTACCTGCTCTTCAGCGATGATTTCTTCTTTGAATATGAAGATAAGAGAGGGCTGCTAGTGACATCGCTGGATCCCGATGTTTCGCGCAAACTTATCAGATATTCCGTGGGCGATATGGGCACATTATCCGTTGAAAATGGTGACCTCTATTTTGAAGGTATTAAACGCAATGCTGTTGATTTTAATTTCATGGGAAATTTGATTAGCCATGAAAAAATATTCAAAATTATTAATCGAAGGTTGCCCGATGTGATTGTTCAAATTGTATTGTCTTTATCCGCGGATAGACAAGAGATTATGGATATTAAAATCTGCTGCGAAGTATTTCACAACCTTGATTTGTCCGAACTAACTGAGGAAATCTATCATTTGCCGGATATTTATGAAGCCTATATGAAAAAGCGCGGGCGTATTAATCTCACCCTCGTCGAATATAGCGATTTGCTTTTCTCATCCAGAGGGAAATGCCTGCTAGTTTATGACGCAAGGGAGTCCTGTAATGCAACTTGATAATTTGTGTAATGAAATTGTATCAGGGAATTCGCATACGATAAATGTCAACATCAGGTTTTATAGCGTGTCACCGGAGCAGCAGGAGTAAATCATGTCAGATGATGTTATTGATAATTATGATTTAGATAATAACGTATTGTTTATTCGTGGATGTAATTTGATTGATATTGCCGATGAAAACCGTTATTTGCAGAACGCATGGTTTGCACTGACCGGCAACCTTCTTAATGAAGAACAGATGGATCGGCTGATTCAGAATGCTAGCGCCGAACTGCAAAAGACGAACCCTACAGCCAAACTGCAGGCGATGCATCAACTGATCAATGCATTGCCATCTTTGAGTTTAACGCAGCGATTTATGATGTTATTATCGCAAGTTGAGGTTTCGGCGGCTCAGGGTAAGGTCATGGCTCCCGTAAGCGACGGTAGTTGTCTTAAAATTATCTTGCTGATGCCGTGGATTATTGCATTGGCGCGCTCTTCCCAACAGTTTTCCGATTTTCCGGAGATCGAAAATTGCAATACCTTGGAGCTTGCTTTTTGGTTAGTATTAACTAGCAAGGAAGCTTCTTCCGACTGGGATATTAATGTGCTTTGCGGGTGCATGTCTCTACTGCTGGGCGGGTTTGGTACTGTGACACCCACAACCACCATGGTAAGATTTATTATCAGTACCAAGAGCGACGTCATTTCTGCACTAATCGGTGGGTTTAGTGCCATTGGCTCCGTGCATATGGGAGCCTGCAAATATGCTATCATGCGACTTTCTGGTGTCCTCCATGAGATTGAAGCCGGGAATCTTAAGGCGGCGGTAACGCATTATTGCAAAGACAAACCCTGGCCAAGGTTTGGTCATCCGATTATGCAATGGGATGTCCGGGTTGATTTCTTTTTTTCACGCTTTCAGGTGCCTATGTGCCCCTTCAGTTCGCTTGTGCGATCTATTTCGGACAATACAGGACTGCAACCCAATGTCGATTTTCTAATTGCAAGCATCATGAGCAAACATCGGGCTTCTCCTGAGCTGGGATTGTAGGCTTTTTTCGTTTGTCGTATGCCTATACTTCTCGCGCACTATCAAGCGCGGTTTAGCACTCATTCCTTCAGTTTATCATCAAAGGATTTAAGAGAAAAATATAAAAAGGTCTCCCAATTATGGCTATAAAGCATCACACCGAGCCAAATTTCTTGGGTATATGTCAGAGTATCACCTTAATCACACCGATGCGTGCTTACGGGCAAATCGATATTTCTCACTGGGAGTTAGCCCATAACTATTTGAAACAGGGCTTGTTACTCGAAGCCTTGCATCAGTTTTCAGTTCGATTCGCCACCATGGTGGCTAAAAACTCGGATCTCACTTATCGCTATCTCCCTGTTATGGTTGAACAGTTTTTCTCTACCACCCATTTTGATAGCGATCGGTTATGCGTTGAAGGACATATTGAACGCATTAATGAGGCCTATCGTATTCACTGTAAGGCTAGCACATATGACAATGGAAAGGCCGTTATTGCGCAGGCAATCATCATGGTCAGTAAGGTCTGCTTCTTTAGCTCGTGTTCTGTGAAAGCCGCTCTTCCATTACTAGGCGATTTATGTAAGATTTCTTCCGTAACCGGAGATTCTTGTACTTTTTCCTTTAATGCGCATCACCCGCTTTTTGAGGAACATTTCCCCTCCCACGCCGTATGTCCTGGTTCACTATTGATTGAGATGGTTCTGGCTTTGGCCACGCAGGGTAGGGCGAAAAATATCGCATCTGTTGCGCTGAAAAAAGTAAAGTTCATTGAAGCAGTTTATCCGGGAGATACCTATCAGTTGACCATTAAACAGGATACAGAGTGTGAACTGGGTGGCGTTTTTTATATTCATACGGAAACTAAAAAACGAAGCACTTGCGGTAAGTTTTCTATCAAATATAAAAAGGAGGATGCGCCATGTTTAACATAATAATCTCTTTTATTCCGTGGAGTATTTACTCCTGGGTTATCAATGGAAACTTTTTAACTCTGGTCGAACGCTCTCTCATCTTAACTGTGATTTTATTGTTCATTATTGCTGTGAATATTAAAATTGTCCGGCAGGGAGAACCCGTGATGATTACTAACATTCTGACAGTTATTGTCCTGTTTGTTAATTATTTCGCTGGATGGTCTACACTTTTACTGAACTACCCCACAGTTTTTTGCTATCTGTCACTTGCTCTGGTTTCATTGATTAGCTTGCTGGTAAAGAAACCCTTTACCATTTTTTATGCCAGTGCTGGTGTTTCTGAAGAAAAACGCAAACATATCCTATTTTATCTCATCAATAAATATATTACATGGATTTGGGTAATCATCTTTTTTGCCAATGGTCTTCTAGTGGCTTTTTTTACATGGACCCCCCAGATTTGGTTAATCACTATGGGTTTAATTTGTACTGGTATTCTTTTTTCTAAATATCTTCCTAACATCATGCAATATTTTTATCGCATCAAACATCATGGAGCATAATATGTCATTGTTTAACATTCTGACCGGAACCCCTTTATGGGCTTGGATTTTGCTTATTTTTCTCATCGCGAGGGGAATAATCGCATTGAAAGATAGGGAAACGAAGGTTTACCGCCTTTTTCTCTTGCCGTTAGTCTTTCTTTTTTTGGGCGCAAGCGATGTGATTAACCAGCTGGCTTTCCCACGCTGGGGAGCAATCGCAATGTTGGCAGGGCTGATGATCGGCTTTGGCGTTGGCTGGTTGCTCTGGCGTGCTACTGCGCGTTTAAAAATCAAAGAGGGAACGGATTTCATTATTCTGCCTGGTACGCCGTTGACGCTGATATTTATTCTTATCGCTTTTGTCATCAAATTCACATTGATTGTTTTTCTCAATATTGAACCTGATTTGAAATATGCATTTGATTTTAATCTTCTTTTTGGTCTTTTAAGTGGGTTCACTGATGGTGTGTTTTGGGGCGGCACATTAAATTTATATATAGCATTTCGAAAGAATCCAAATTAATCCCTATACCATTAGCTGTGGGTGCTTCCCATTAGAACTATCTCAATAGAAGCTTATTCCTAACAACAACGCTGCATACAAATGCAGCGTTGCCTCGTAGTTTCAGATTTTTTTATCCCAGCGCGTGAATAGGAGAGGGAAGTGATATATCTGACTATGCCCCCTTGGGGGAAGAGCGAGCCTAAAGGTTTAGAATGCTATGAGTTTGAGCTAGCTGGACTTTGAGCAGATGGTTTATCGCTTATGGGAAATCATTTTGTTTTACGATTCAAAAAGAGGATAGTGATGGTCTCATTGGCGTAGGTGGGCAAGAAAACTGTTAGCTTGGCAATGCCGTCAACAATTTATAGAACTATGTTGTGGAACCCCTACGCAAAGCCGTTGCTATGATGGCATGATGCTTTTGTCAAGCATTATGATATGGGGAGGAACCGGTGTTTAAGGGTGCAACTGCGGTCACTATACGATCCAGTAGCATTACGTTTTTACGTTTGAGTATTTAGGAGCGGTAGACTCTGTACAGGCTATGCGTGCAATATGTGAAGCACGCTTGTGGGAATCAGTGTGCCATTATTGCGTTGTGCATGCAACCCTCTAGCTAGTACTTCATTGGTAAGGTTGTTTTTTGAAGCTGATTAATTATCTGGGTGTTTTTTAAGAGAACGTTAGCACTGATGTATCGCGTGCCGTACCAAGAAATCTTCCAAAAAAAAATTATTAAAAATACTAAAAATATATGTGCAAGATGAACAAATGCTTGCTGAGGATATTGTATCAACGACTGTAGCTGCTTAAGGGCACATAATCTTGGGGGGCATAATGTTGTACAAAAAATCATGAAGTCCAAAAAACTCGTAAAGGTGCATTGCACTTCTCCTTTGAGAATTTGGCATCTCCTCTTAGCTTAATACGTTCTCATTATGATATAAACCCCTTGGTTCTCCTGAACATCCGCTTGTCATGCGTTTTTCTGCTGATGTTCAAGAGATCTTTCGTGAGTGGATGCAAAAGATTTTTAAAAAAGCTAAAGAGAATAACCTTTTTGAAAGCTTACAATCGCATCTTTTAAAAATGCCAAAGACCATAGCAAGCCTTGCGTTGATTTTTGAACTTCTTGATAGTGGTCGTTTTGAAATTGGACTCTATGCCATTACAACAGCCTTGCGTTGGGAAGAATATCTGATAAGTCATGCAAAACGTCTTTATGCGGCGAATGATACATTAACAGCAGAGCGTGCAAAATTAATTGTAGAGCGCTGTGATCTTTTACCCAATGTTTTTACGGCAAGAGATATCTATAGACGGTGTTGGAGATCTTTAAAAGACAATGGAGCCGTTAAGCAAGCTTTAGAGCTTTTATGTCGTTGTAACTATATTCGTGAATTTCCTATAGAGGGGAATGAATTAGGTCGGCGTCCTGATAGACGGTATGAATGGCATCCTTTGGTTAAAAACAACAGCATAAAACAATAAAAAAATCTCTTTTGAAGTCTTTAAGACAACCACGCAAAACTCTTTTTATGGCATTCTCATCAAGGAACTTTTTTCCAAAAGCAAATGATCTGAGTGACCTTATCAGAAGAGTTTTGTCAGTCTTGTCAGTTCTTTTTAGAACCTATATTATTTTTTTAAAATGAGAGAAAATTAAAAACATTATATTTCAATATGTTAGAATTTTAACGATACAACCTATATCGACAATACAACCTTAAATACAATCAATAATATATATTTGTCAGTTTGTGTCTGTAAATTGAACTAACAAACTAGATTATTTTAGTGACTCATAAAACCTATCAAAATAATCATTATAATATTTTAAAAGCACATGCTTCATTTGTCTTTTTTCCATAAAATAAACAGCAAATTTCACTATTTTGCTGATCTGATATCTCTCATGGGCTGTGGATAAACAGCATTTAAAAAACTCTTTTGAAAAAATTATCGGCTTTTTTAGCATTTTTCTGCATTTTTTCTCAATTCGTTCAAAATGGATTTAATAAGCTTCGTTTTAATTCTTTTGAAGAGAATTAAACCCCTTATACGAAAACGGAGCTCTGTTGTAACAGGGCGTGAACTGGATCATTTGCACGTGAATTATGAAACTGTAAAACCTTATCCCGTAACCTTTAAAAAAGGTAATCCAAAAGTTACAGAGATCTCTAATCCAGAAAAATTCTATTACGTGACTGAAATGAAATTCGCAAAAACAGGTAAAGAGAAAGATAAAACCACTGTTATTTATAATAACAATATCACAATAACAGATATCCCTCTTGACGCTTGTGAGTATATCGTTAATGGTAAACCCGCTCTTGAATGGGTTATGGGGCGTCAATGTGTTAAGACTGATAAAAAGAGTGGCATTGTTAATGATGCCAATCGTTATGCTGTTGAAACCATTGGCAACCCTGCCTACCCTCTAGAGTTATTTCAGAGGGTTATTACCATAAGTTTAGAGACAATGAAAATTGTTAAGAACCTACCAAAATTGGAAATAAGAGAAACTGAATAACTTAAAAGCATGCTCACATAATGGGTATGATAAACTCATAAGGGGTATAAGGTTTTATACCTATAGGTTCTTATATCCCTTTTATAAATTGCTGACATACAATCTTTAAAAGGATAATTTATCATACGTTATTTAAAAAGAAGAAACTTGCACTTTTAGATACTCTTATTTACATTGCCTTTAAAAGATTAAACCGTAATCTAAAATGATAGCTTTATTGTTATCAGAAGCTTTATTTAAAGAGGGTTATGTATATTCATTTTCTTATATTACTTATAGGTTTTGAATGTTTCTACCCCCCTAAAACCCTTACAAAACATAGAGCATTAGTTGAATTTATAGGTTGTACTATTGATATAGGTTGTTTTGTGAAAAATTGATAAAAAATAACATATTGAAATATAATGACTTTTATTTTTTATTGAAAAATATGTAAAGGGGGGCGTAAAAAGCACCTCCAAAACTCATAACCATAATGGTCTTGATAGCATTTATTATGATTATAATCCCTTTCTTTTGAAAGGCTTTAAAAGATCACATACTCTCATAAGACATGTTTTAATCATTCACTAAATGATCACTTTTGTCGATTCAATGTACTGACATAAACTGACAAATATATATTTACAGTTGTATTTATTTGTTATGGCTGTTTTAATAAGTTGTATTTTGAAAAATTCATAAAACTTAACTTATTGAAATATAATGATTTTAATTTTCTCTCATTTAAAAAAAATGATATAGGTTCTAAAAAGAACTGACAAAAATGACAAAAGTTTATTAAAAGGGATTTTGCTCATCTCTATAATTACCATTCTCTCTTTAGATGTTTTCATAAGTGTTTTCATAACAGACAATAAATCGCAATTATCCTATTTATCATTTCTCTTATGAACATGAAAAATGATGCCATGGCTATAAAGAACATAACAGCTATAGAGAAAGCAAAAATGCAAATGAAAGCATTTGTTTATAAAGACAGTCCCTATAAAGGCTGTTAAGTCTAAAATGTGTTATTAAAAGAAATTAACAGAAATCTTAAAAGCCATTTAGTGACAAAATTGATAGGTTATAAAGTTTAAAATACGCATAATGAAAGCGTTTCTAAAATATTATAAATGTATAGATTCAGAAAATACGCAATCGTTTCACAAAGCCCGTAATATAGCTTTAAAAGCACATAAATATAAAAGAAGCAATTAATAAGCATAAGATATCATCAATACATAACGTATTAAAAAAAATAAGAAAAAATATCAAAAAAGATAAAATATTATTTGACAATAAATACGTATTTTGCTATATAAATAATCCAAGTGCTTAACAACACTAAACAGTAAGCGAATAGGTTGCGATAAACCTAATCCTATTAAAAACTGACTATCTTTTATGCTTTTGTTAGCATATACAGTGATTTTGTCGGGTGTAGTTACACCATACAATACCCATTTATGGGAAAAGTGTAACGACGGACTTACTGCCGTGTTTGTTAGCACCCGGCGCCTCTATAGAGATGCCAATAACAAACATTTAATCAGTAAGGTTTTAATTATGAAAAATATATCAAAAAACACCCCCGTTATCTCTAATATTTCAAATGAAACCACGTCTGTTAATCAACAAGAGCCTGCAAAAAAATATGAATTTATTGATGATTGTGAATATATCGATGGTCATTTCTTAACTCGAATTAGAGCCTTAAGAGATTTTGATGATGTCAAAAAAGGCGATTTAGGGGGGTATATTGAAAATGAAAGCAACTTATCTCATGAAGGTAATTGCTGGGTGTATAATAAAGCTCGGGTCTTTCAAAATGCACGCGTCTTTGGAAATGCTAAAGTAAAAAGCTTTTTTGTTGATGTCTATGGTAATGCTCAAATTTATGGGAATGCTATTTTTGAAGGTCTGACATTAAAGGACAATGCAAAACTGTCTGGTAATGCGCATGCTAACAACGCCGTTGTAATTGAAGGCAATGCACAAATTTATGATAACGCCCGTGTCACTGATCATGCTCATATTTCTGATAATGCTGTCATTTGTGATGATGCCCATGTCGGAGGCAATGCAAAAATAAGTGGCTCTGCTTATATCTGTGATGAATCGCGTGTTTTTGATGATGCTGTTATTTGTGATGCTCTTGTCTCAGGCAATTCTTACATTCATAGCAATGCCTCTTTAACAGCTAATGAAGATATCTGTGATGATGCATATCCTGAGTTTGGGAGCGAAGATGATTATTATCGTCATGAGTATTATGCTGATTTTGAAGGGTATTATGACGATGATAATGACAGCGAATATGAAAGTGATGCTGCGTAAATGACACGCGCGGGCGCGGCGGGGGCGCCCTCCTTCTAAATATTTCATTTTAAAAATTTAAATCTCTATAAAGGAATTGTGCTCATGCAAAAGAAGTTTGCACTCACAAATGAAACGCGTGTATTTGGTAATCATACCCTTTATCGCATTAAAGCATTAAAAGACTTTTCTGATATCAAAGCAGGTACTTTAGGTGGCTTTATTGAAAAGGAAAGCAACCTCTCTCATGATGGGAATTGCTGGGTGTATGATGAGGCTTGTGTCTATGGTCATGCAAGAGTGTATGATGATGCAAAAATACGGCATTTTTCTCAAGTCTGTGGTCAAGTTTATGGCAATGCTGAAGTCTATAGAAAAGCTTTTATCTCTCAATATGCTAAAGTTTATGACCATGCTTTTGTCTATGGCAATGCTCATGTTTATGGCAATATTTATGGTAATGCTCATGTGAATGATAGTGCCCGCATTCTTGCTGATGCTCATATTTATGATCATGCGCATGTTTCTTATGATGCTACGGTTTTTAGTTATGCACGCGTTTATGGTCATGCCAAGGTTTCTGGCTTGGCTTGTATTTATAGCCATGCAAAAATTTATAATTATGCTGTTATTAATGGTCGTGCAAAAATTTATGGCAAGGTTTATGGGAATGCTTGTGTGAGTGGCTCTTGTGAGATTTATGGCTCTGTTTATGGCAATGCTAAAATCTCATATTGTGCAACGATCTGGGGGCGTGCTTATGGCAATGCAAAAATCAATAAAAAAAGCAAAGTAAGGTTGGTTCCAAAAAATTGTGAGGTGTATGAAAGAGATAATGTTGTCAATATAACTGATAAAACAGAATAAAGAACGGCGTGGGGGGCGTGCCTTCTTTATGGTGTATAAACGCATATAAAATGCATTGCTATAAACATCTCATAAAAGATAGCATTCATAAAAAAAAAGCCGTGTCAAGTGATATGACGCGGCTTTCAAATAGCGTTTCTTATTGATTAAAATGAATCATCCACAATGGAGTAATGAATGCATATATACAAAACGTATCATATTGCAAGCGCTCTA
>NZ_JBHIPA010000015.1:0-32682 GCF_042195845.1 Bartonella sp. AP4SXKL | reverse complement strand
AACCTTGCAAGAGATATTTTGAAGCATAACAAGCAGGGAGCCCATTTATGTGGTTGGAAAGATGGTCAAGAAACGAAACAGCAAAGATAAAGGTCTTACAGAAACAGAACAACAGCTCCTTCACGAGATGATAGAGACCTATCAAGGCTTAAAGATGATGTCACGCATCATGAAATTGATAGCCTTTATTGTCTTTATGTTTGTAATAGATTTTTCCCGTTTTGTGGACGCCATAGAGAATAGCTTCTCACATCTTAAAAGATGGATAACAAAAAGTTAGATATCAAATCTCTCCTTTAAAAATATGATGAAACAAGAATTTACACAAACATTGTTTGCGTGGATGGGTGGTAAACACTATCTGCGTAAGAAAATTATACCGATTTTAAATAATATTGACCATGAAACCTATGTTGAACCGTTTTTAGGCTCTGGTGTTATTTTCCTAAATAAAAGACCAGCAAAATATTCCGTGATTAATGATTTGAATGGAGAGATCACGAACCTGTTTCAATGTGTTCAAAATAACTTTGATGATTTAGCCAAACGACTAGAATGGTTTGTTTGTTCAAGACAGTTGTTTTTTGAACTTGCGGCGATTGATCCAGAAAGCCTTTCCAAAGTTGAAAGAGCCGCCCGTTTTTTGTTTCTCCAACGTTGTGTGATGTATGGGAAAAAAGAGTATGTCTCTTTTGGCTTTGGAAGGAAAAAGCCTATAGCATTTAATCCCGATAAGCTGTTATCAAGGATGCGACGTGTTAGACAGAAGCTTCTTGATACGACAATCTTAAATTTGTCGTGGGAACGGGTTATCGAGCTATTTGATGCACCCGACAGTTTATTTTACCTAGACCCGCCTTATCTTGTGAAGAAGAAGTGTTATAGCTCTGGGAATTTTGTTGAAGATGATTTTGTGAGTATGGCAAAAGTTCTCAAAAGCATACAAGGCAAATTTGTCTTGAGTCTGAATGATTGTGATGCGGTTCGAGAGATTTTTAAGGATTTTGACTTTTTAGAATTAGAGACCCTTTGGACCTCTGGTTTTGCTAAAAAACCACCCCGAAAAGAACTCTTGATTCGTAATAATTGAAGAAAATCATAAAAAGATTTGTTAGAATCAGAAGAAAATATTTCTTCTCTAATAGGACTTTTTATATGGTTACATCTTTTGGTAAAATTTTACGGAAACTTCGCATTGATCACTCCGAACGCCTCTTAGATATGGCTAAGAAATTAGACATATCTGTATCATTTTTATCTGCTGTAGAAATTGGCAAAAAATCTGTTCCTGTAGGACTGGAGGAAAAGATAATTGAACTCTATGCTTTAGATCAAGAGGTAGCAGAAATTTTGAGAAGAGAATCGGATGCTTGTCGCAAAAGTTTTACAATCAAGACTTCTGATCCGTTGAGAGGTGAAGCTGTTGGCATGTTTTTTAGAACTTTAAAAGATTTTTCACAAGAGGATTTAGAAGCATTCAAAACATTATTAGAGATGATTAGCGAAGCGCAAAGAAAAGAAAATGCTACTGTTGTAGACAAATGTTAGAAAATCCTATTCCCTAACTTTTATTTACGCGTCCCTCACAGTAAAAAAGCTGTATAAATACAGCAAGTTATTTTTACATAAAACTTACATGTTATCCGTAAAGGGTATAAGGGTAAATCCATTGAGCCCCCCATCTTTACGCTTCATAACGGAGTAAGCCTTGCACCATCACACAGTTTGTCAGCTTGTGGGTGTTGCTTACAGCTCTTGGTAATTGAGACGGTTCGTTTGAGGCATTTTTAATTCTTACTTAATAGTTTTTATCCATACGCCTCTTCCCACTTGTAACCTGCAAGAGATATAGTTTTGGTTGATTCAACATGGAACAAGTCTGAAATGAAAGAATCTTACGATATTCTGGATTCTCATTCAACATGTAAAATAATAAATTATCTTTATAAATCAATGTTTTGCCTTACGGTAGAGTTGGTGTAGCATTGAGATTTTAGAGGGAAAATATGCCTTTAAGACTTTATAACAGATACTAAGTCTTTAATAGCAGGTATATTAAATGTACATCATTTAAAATAAATAGAGCGTCGATAGCGAAAAGGGGGCCGCTCTTTAAATACGGATAAATACTTATTCTGTTGTGCTGTAAAACGCTATTGTTTGCGGGTGTGGTGATATAAGATATAAAACTTTATAGGGGTGTTTTGATAAGAGAGTGTGATGAATATTCAAGGGAGGGCTTGTTTATATAATTTTGTGAAAGGAACCATATGAAATGGGAAGCTGAGAAGGAGTTATTTTTGAGAAGGCGGATCGTTTATCAACCGGTTTGAGGGGGGGCATCCTTTTGGGGTGTGGGGAGAAAGCCAAGAATAGGGCATGTAGTACCCTATAGCTATGCTTTTAAAGCGTTTTAATTTTGATCACAAATTAAGTTTAAAATTGCTTTCTGCTTGACAGATGTGAGGACTCTAAAACTTTTTAAAAGCAAATATTCCTCTTTGCTCGAGGCGATTTCATCATAATGGTACGGGGTGTTGTCTTTTTTGATGATATCAGTGTAAAAAAAGGCAAGTGGAACATTCAAAATATCGGAAATTTCCTTTAAACGTCCTGCGCTCACGCGATTTAAGCCTTTTTCATACTTTTGGATTTGTTGAAAAGTGACACCTAAATGATGCCCTAATGTTTTTTGAGACATTTTTAGCACTTTTCGCCTAAAGCGAATTTTTTTGCCTACAAAAAGATCAATATTAAGATTTTGAGCTTGCATTTTCCCCCTCCAGGTGCGAGCGCCCTCGCATTGGTATTCCGGGAGCTTGAAAACACTGAACCCTAGTCAGCATTTTGCTTTTAGTGCTTGGAGCACCTGGACATAGCAAAATCTCCCGGAATTCCGGGATACCCACATAGTGGGTTTATTTTTACGCTAGGGTTTCGGGTTTTCAAGACCCCTTTTGATCGTTGCGTATGCGATCAAAACATTTTTCGATTCATAAAGTAATTTTAGGAGATTGGCAATAAAAATAGTTTTTCTTGAGACGGATAGATTTTTTTAAATAGGAGGTTGTTTGCCTTTCAAAGTTTTAAGGTTTGCTTACTCAACTCATGACATCAGATATGCATTTTACGAAGGTAAACCTTGGTTTTTAAGCTCAAGTTACCGCTTACGGTGCTGTCCTTAACCAATAATCAAAATGATTTGTTTTGATGCGTCTGAGATATCATGATGATAGGGGAAAGCTTTTATGAGTAAAGAGCCCTCATGCAAAATAAACTCAAAACATTATAGATCTTATTGTTGTATATTCACATGTTTGTTTTAGAAGATATTTCTCAATGTTAGCGCCTATTTTACAATGGTGCTTCGTAAAGTATATAGCGTAAAAGCCTCTATGAATGGGATAAAAGCTATATTGCTATCTTTACTGAAAAAAAGATGCTCGGACGGCACATACTCTCTGCCAGTTCAAAATATTACGACAGTTTTTGCCTTTGAAAGGGAGCCTAAGAGCTATTTTTTCTTTCTTCACGTGTTTTTATCTGTACGCTCTCTGCTTATAATATGTAAGCGAATAGGTTTTGATTGATTCAATATAAACAAATTTGAAATGAGAAAATATATTGGGCTTTCTCATGATGCATGTTTTTAAGAGGGGGATACGTTTATTTTCTCAGTGAAGAATTTGAGTATTTTAGATAAAAAACTCTATCAACGTCGTTGTTGTTAGAATTAAAATTTTTATGAGAAAAATAGCATTGGGGAATGATAAGCTTTTGCTATCAAGCATTTTAGAATTTTGCACAACTTAATGATAACTTAGTTATTTTATCATTTCTTATGATCTCTATAGACGATAAAAAGTTGGGATATGGTTTGAGAAAGCAGATGACACAAGTATTATCTTTCGGTAAGTAATTTTGAAGTAAAAGACAGCTTTAAATGACAAATAGAGATAGGTGCACCATGAATGAAGTTACCCATATTGAGACTATTATAGCGCATTATGATGCTGTTTTTTGTGATGTGTGGGGTGTTGTGCATAACGGTGTACATGCATTTGAACCAGCGTTGAAGGCGTTGTATAAAATCCGACAAATGGGAAAAACTGTCATTTTATTGACCAATTCTCCTCGGCTACGGGAAGATGTTGCTGCTCAATTACAAAGTATGAATGTTCATAGCGACTATTATGATGCCATTATCACTTCAGGGGATGTAACGCGCGATCTTATTCTGACTGCTCCGCGTAAAGTTTTTTTCATTGGTCCACAGCATGATTTGGTGCTGTTTGAAGGGTTAGAGTGTGAATTTGTTGAAGAATGGGAGGCTTCTGTTGTCGTCTGTAGCGGTTTTCTTGAAGATTTTGACGAAGAACCCTCTGCTTATGAGGAGATGTTTCGTCGCATGCGGTCGCGGAATTTACCTTTTATTTGTGCGAACCCAGATGTGATTGTCCATTATGGAAATAAAGAATTTTGGTGCGCTGGTGCATTGGCTCGTCTTTATCAACAATTAGGGGGGGAGGTGCGCATTGCTGGAAAACCTCACGCGCCTATTTATGAATGTGCCTTTGAAAAACTTCAAAAAATACGGGGAACAGTAGAAAAAAGTCAAGTTTTAGCTATTGGTGATGGTCTTTTAACGGATATTAAGGGGGCGGCTCATTTTGGTCTTGATGCCCTTTATATTATGGGGGGGATTCATCATTATGATTATACGCAAAATGGTGTGGTTGATAAGCAAGCTTTGCATTCTTTTCTTGAACGTCATGGTTATAAACCACAAGCAATCATGTGGGCACTTCAGTAATGACTAATTTTTTGCGTCTTCAGGGAATTCATATGTTTCCCTCGGCTTGGCGGGGAGCAGTGTTGGCACTTGGAAATTTTGATGGTGTTCATTGCGGACATCAGGTGGTGTTGCAAAAAGCGCTTGATTTCGCCCGTATAAAAAAGAAACCAGCAGTTGTTTTAACCTTTGAACCCCATCCAAGAAGTTTTTTTCAACATTCAGCTCCTGTCTATCGTTTGACAGAGGCAGCTGAAAAAGCTGAAATTTTTAAAACCCTTGGCTTTGACTGCGTGATTGAACAGCCGTTTGATGCACAGTTTGCCGCTCTTTCAGCGGACGAATTTATCAAGTCGTTTTTAAAGGAAGTTTTTGATGTTTCAGTTGTGGTGACAGGCGAAAATTTTCAATTTGGTCATCAGAAAAGCGGAAATGTACATCTTCTTTGCCAAAGGGGAGAGAAATATGGATTTGAGGTTGTGCAAGTTTCTTGCGTTTCTCGTTCTCAAGATTCACAATCTTTGATCATTTCCTCGAGTTTTATTCGGCAACTTCTCTCACAAGGGGAAGTGGACAAAGCAGCCCATTTGTTAGGGTATCACTATCGGATACGCTCCAATATTATTCAAGGTGAAAAACTTGGACGTCTTTTGGGATTTCCTACCGCTAATCAAATGTTGCCTCCCCAAGTTCGTTTGGCTCATGGTGTTTATGCGGTACGTTTGCGTCGTGCGAACGGTGTTTTGTATGATGGTGTTGCAAGCTTTGGTTGTCGTCCAACGGTTGTTAAAGATGGTGCGCCCCTTTTGGAAACCTATTTGTTTGACTTTAACGACGACCTTTATGGGGAAAGCTGTACCGTTTCTTTTTTCCAGTTTTTGCGAGGACAAGAAAAATTTGATGGGCTTGAACCTTTGATTGCGCAAATGCATCGTGATGAAAAAAAAGCAAAAGAAATTTTAAAGACAGTACAACCATTATCAACGTTGGATAGGCTGCTTACTTTTAAAAATATGTCCTAAACTGATCTGAAAAAGAGAGAAGAGCCGTAAAAATAGCACTTAAAGTGATTATAATCACAAACATATATTCCAAAACATCGTGGAATATATGTTTTTTCCGTTGTTGAGAGGGAGAATCGAATATCTGAAGATCTGATTTTGGCATCATTTTTTTCAAAGTTAACGTTATGGTTTTTGTTGTCATTCAAAACTTTACTGCTTGTTTCTTTCTGATCCGTTAAAACTCGTCATAAAAGATGCAGTAAAGAATAAGCAACCAGCCTATTTAGCAATAATAGACGTGAAGAAGGAGAAAGGCTGTTTTTAAAATTTCTTGCGATTTTAAGCTTATAGTTTGATAAAATTTAATTGATGACTTTTTTTATTTTAAAAGGTTATTGTTTCTTTTTTCTAATTTGGCTTATTATGTCATTTATGCCGTATCATCGTTTATGATGAGAGTTGGTTCGTGTAACCTTACGCATGTGATATTTTGTATTATGTAATGAATATTTTTACAAAAGTTTTGTTTGTCGAGTCTTGTGAAGAAGATTAGTGGTCAGCAGCAGTTTTCGTGCTGACCAATCACGTAAACGAGAATGAAGCTGCTGGAAAATGCTTTAAGTTTCGTTTCTCTTGTATATTGTGATGGGGAATGCATATTAAGGAGACTGCGATTGATTGTAGATAAAAGAAATCATTGCGAGAAAGCAGGTGTATTGTTTCAAAATTTCTAATGCTTTTGATGGATAAAGGCACAATTTTGTTGTCGTAACACGTCAATCTTTCAGATTTTTAAGTTAAAAACTATCCATATATTTCCTTTGTCTTTCACAAATGTAACGCCTATAATGCAAAGGAAAGACAGTCTTGTAAGGATATGAAAACACAAAGCCAATAATGTTTTGTTGTTTTTCTCATAAAACTTTTTGTTTAGCGATTCTCAACGCGAGCAGTATGTTTGAGATAAGGATTAAGGCGCTTTAGTGCTCTCTCTACTGTTACAGCTTTTGTATACCAGATGGGGAGAGTCTATTGCTATATTCATTTGGATAATCTCTGAAATCAATCTACAGCCTTATTGGGGAAAAATATGAAGTTATCAAGGGGAAAATCAGTCCAGATGACAGTCTTTTTACATTCGGGTTTGCCACTTTCAAAAGGGTCCAGAGAAATATCTCTTAAATCATGAAAATAACAGCTTCAGGCTTTTGTTGTTCTTTGAATAGGATATCACGTCCCACAGGTAAAATAAAATGCTGGAATATCCTTGTTTTGCTAATTTATGCACTTCTTTTAAAGAAATATCTCTCAACGCTTCTCATATTCATTTTCATGATGGCTCTCATGAATGGTATCATACAAGTTTCGTTGAGCGCTATCATCTTTATGCCTAATAAAAGAGCAATCCGACACCATCCGTTATATTGACAAGCCTTTAGTGTTGTACAGTCTAGGCTATTTGAGAGCGCTTATGAGAGTTTTTTCTTAACTCGTTTTATTTCACACGAACACTTCCTGCTTGTGACATGCAAGAAACATGCTTTTGATTGCTTCAATATAAATAGGCTTGAGAGAATCTTACGGTATTAGGATTTATCACTCAACGTGCAAAATAATTAATTGTTATAAATCAATATGTCGCAGTTAATCATAGATTATGGCTTACGGCTTTTTTATAAAATACTCTGCATGCCGTTTATTCGGAATATGGGTTTTCTTAGTGGTTTTACTGTCGTTTTAGGTGTCTGTGGCGTACGAATGAGCTCGTATTGGTAAAGGAAGAGAAAAAGAAGGTGGAGCAGTGATAAAAGGTGAGGTGAAAATAATTTTCTTCGATCATCATATGAATTTTCACGCATTTTTATGGCTTCGGGTGTGTATGCTTGTTGTATATTGAGGAGCAAAGCTTGCTTGTAGAGTTTTATGAAGTGGCAAGCCAAAGGAAAGGCGCAAAACAAAGATTATTGACAGATTGTTTTTTACAAATCGATGCGTATTTAAGAATTTTCGTCTTTTAAGGTGCGTAGGAAATGTGCGAACCCTCTGTTTAAAGACGCGCTAAACGATAAAGATGCAGCGAGCGTGATCCGTGATGACAATAGGCAAGAAGAGGCAGAGAGGCTGTTTTTAAAATTGTTTGCATGGCTTCAACAGCTGACTTTTCTATAGTTGGAGGAGAAATGGGAATGTGATAGGCTTTTATGCCATATTCATTTGCGACCGTTTTAATGCTAGAAAAGTCAGGTTGATGGAGCTCTTCGTGATCGGGGCGGTTACAGATAATTGTTTTAAAACCAGCTTGTGCCAATGTTTTGATATTTTCTATGCTAAGTTGGGCGCTGATAAAAATATCAGGTTCAATTTGTTGTAAATTCATTTTTGTTTATTCCCAATTGCATGATCTTCACGATACCCTCTGGTCTGGTATATAGAAAGAACATAATGAAGGTAAGTTTTTCAGTGGCATCTTAACAAAAATATTCTTTTTGTCGAGAAAATCTATTTGGGAAAAATGAGCTATAAGATGCAAAATATCTCACTCCGCAACATGTTCGTTATGCGATTTATGAAAGACGGATGTTTGGTCTTTATGGATAATCTATAGTGTTTACTAAACATAGACATTTCATTGTGTTGCTTGTTTACGCGCTTGCTAGAGGCCCCCTTATTTCTCTTAAGCCCATTTTACTCTGTCGAGCGTCAAAGAGTATAAAATTCATGGATCACCACCCTTTTTACGCTTATGAAGAAGGAAGTCGGTACCATTGTTATATTTGCCAACCCCCAATATTGTAATAGTTCTTGATACTTGAGATTCTGCATAAGAAGCATTTTAAATCCTTTCTTGTACAGTTTTTACCCACACGCCAGCCCTGATTGTACGTACAAGAGATATGATTTTGATTAATTTAATATAAGAGGCATGAAATGAGAGAATCTTCCTGATTTCGGCTCTCTCATTCAACGTGCAAAACAATGAATTCTCCTTATAGTTTGTTGTATATTCAGAGTGGAGCTTGTTTGTAGAGTTGCATTAAGTGGATTGCATGAAGGGAGAATCCCAAAAGGCCAGTGCAAAATAAGAAGCTGGATCATTTACAGCGCATTGTTTACAGATCGACATGGATTTAAGAATCTTCGTTTTAGGGTGGGGGGGGGGAGAAGAGCATGCCTCTTTTAAATTTATTTTGTTATTTTCAAGAATATCATCTTCATAATGTTTTGCTCATGTTAAAGAATATTATAAAAAATTGCGGGCTATTATTATTTATCCTGAAAATGGGAGAAATGATTATTTTGCACGTATTGGATGCTTGTTTCTTTTATTACTTTCAGTATAATCGTAAAAACGATAATACTGAAAGGCGTAATGGATGATCATTGGACTTTTGAATCAAAAGGGAGGTGTCGGAAAAACGACGTTGAGTGTTAATCTTGCTGCCAGTTTTGCACGTACTGGTACACGGGTATTGCTTATTGATGTTGACCCACAGGGAAGCGCATTGGATTGGGCTGCTGTACGTGAAGATGCTCCTTTGTTTTCAGTTATTGGTTTACCGCGTGCAACGGTTCACAAAGAGATTACACAGATTGGTCATGGTTATGATCATATTATTATCGATGGTCCTCCGCGTGTGACGGATCTTGCTCGTAGTGCTCTTATGGCTTCGGATTTGGTGCTTATCCCTGTTTTGCCTAGTCCCTATGATATTTGGGCAGCGGATGGAATTGTAAAGCTGATTGATGAAGCACGCGTTTATAAAGAGAATCTCAAATCTGCTTTTGTTATTAATCGTAAAATCGTCAATACAGCGATAGGGCGCGATGTGAACGAAGCTCTTGGCATATACCCTGTGCATGTTCTTTCTTCTAGTGTTGCGCAGCGCGTGATTTTTGCAGAAGCAGCAGCACAGGGGAAGGCCGTTTATGAAGTTGATAAGCAAGGACCCGCAGCGGCAGAGATTGAAGCGGTTGCAGCGGAAATCAAGGAGTTAGCACGATGAGTAAAAAAATTAAAATTGGCACAAAACCAACCAATAAATCAATTCCTTTAACAGCGGATGCATGGATAGGAAGCCACAAAGGGAGCATGAGTGGAGGTATGAAACGCCTCACGATTGATATACCAGAAAGTTTGCATCGGTTGATTAAGGTCAGTTGTGCAAGTCGTGGAACTAAAATAGCTGATGAGGTCCGCGAATTGCTTTCACAAAAATACGGAAAAGTGTAAAAAATGATACGATAATTTCATTGCTTTGAGTGCTTTTTCTAGAGATGATATCGATTGTTTTTATACGAAGTTAATAATAAAAGTGCTCTTCTTTTTTCACGATGGTTGCTTCATTCAAGTTGTTTTTCATAAGGTTCTGTATCATCGCATGAAAGAGCTATGAGTTTGCGAAAAATTCTCCGTTTCAAACTTTTCCCTATAAATGTGATAATCATCATACTACTTGTGATCTTATCCGCTAGATGAGTAGATAAGTTTATTCTTCCATAAAAATTATCTTGATAATGATTTTAAACATCAGGTTATTTTTTTGTTTATTGTACTTAATACATGCGTAAATAATGTAATTAAGAGTAGCCTTGATTATTTTTTTCTGTTATGCAGCAATCCGTTTTATTAAATTATATTCATTGTTTATAAAGGGGGGATAAAAATAAGTAAAATTTACTGATATTGACGCGCTATAATTTTTCCTAATAAACAAAAGAAGTCATTGAGTATATTATAGAAAATATTTCTTACATTTATATGATTTTATAGTCTTAAATATTTAATGCCAGTTGTAATGGTACGCAAGGCAATAGGCTTTTTTCTTCAATTGGAATGTATAAGATCGCTTTTTTAGCATTTCTATTGGCTTTTAAAAAGTACAGGGGGACTTAAAGCTTTCTTTCTTTTCCGGTGGTTTAGAAATGATAAGAGCGCAATTAGTTGATTAAAAGCTGTATTCTTTCGTTTGCAGGGAATTTGCAATGGGTATAGGCATGACGAATTTTGGGTAAGATATCGTGCTGCTTCTCGTTACCAAAAGGTTCTTGAAGGAAAAGAAATGATTAAAAAGCTTTTTGAGAATGTCAAGATATCAGAATTTTTGCTGAAGTTTTAACACTTCAAATACAAAGAGCTGCCGTGCAGATAATGTTACAAATGCAAGTCTGATAAATGAAAGGCAGTTTTCATGATTTAACATGTTTGCGTTGGAAGTGTACGTATTTGCAAAGGAAAGTAGACGCAAGGTCACAATATAGGAGGGGATGTGAACCCAAAGATATTGTTAATAAAATATTCGCGTACAGAAGTGGATTTTAAAATTTTTGAAAATGCACAATGAACCGAATGTACAATTTTAATCGGGTGCTAAATTATGTCCTAAACTTTGTAAATTTGAAAAAGGGGAATTTATTGATGAATAAAGCCATTATTATAGCATTGCTGGTTTGTACTGGACTTTTCGTTGCTGGTTGCGAAAAAACTTACAGCGTAACGGAATTTAAGAAAGATCCCAAATTACTCAATCAGTGGTTAGAGAAATGTTTTATTGCAGGAAGTTTTGATTCAAAAAATTGTAAAAACGCAGAACAAGCTGAATTAGAAACTCGTAAAAAATGGGGAATTTTTGGCTCTGGAAAGGACGACCAAGAAAAAACTGAAGATAAAAAGGAAGGGAATTAAATTATGAATAAAGTCATTATTACAGCATTGCTGCTTTGTACTGGACTTGCTGTTACTGGTTGTGAAAAAACTTATAGTGTAAAAGAATTTAAAACAAATGAAAAATTATACGAGGAATGGGCAAAGAAATGTGAGAACGATGATTCACCGCTCAAATCCTCTCAAAATTGTAAAAACCTTCGACAAGCATATGTAGAACTTTTTTTAAGGCCCTAAATTGTGTCCTAAACTTTGTAAATTTGAAAAAGGGGAATTTATTGATGAATAAAGCCATTATTACAGCATTGCTGGTTTGTGCTGGACTTGTCGTTTCTGGTTGTGAAAAAACTTATAGCGTAGCGGAATTTAAGAAGGATCCCAAATTACTCGAGCAATGGGCAATGAAATGCATGATATCAGAGGATTTAGATTCTCAAAATTGTAAAAACGCAGATAAAGCGTATCGTGAAGTTCATGCCCGAGATTGGCCTGGTTCAAGCTTTGTACATGATGACGAGAAAAAAACTGAAGAGAAAAAGGAAGGAAATTAAATCATGAATAAAGTTATTATTACAGCATTGCTGCTTTGTACTGGACTTGTCGTTGCTGGTTGCGAAAAAAACTACAGCGTAGCGGAATTTAAGAAAGATAAAACATTACTCGAAGAGTGGGCAAAAAAATGTGAAAAGCTGGATCAATCTTCTATGGAGAAATCTAAAAATTGCCAACATGCCAGACAAGCATATATGGAACTTATGTTTGGCATTAATTAAAAACATACAGTTCAATAAATAAGGAATTTTTTAGTTCTTGATTCTATTGCGTTTTTAGGCTCTCTCTAACTTTTAGAGAGTCTTTTTATGGCTTCAAGAATTAGTCGTTTACGATCAGTACTCTTTGTGTAAACGTATGCTATACTGTCATTTGTTCAGCTCAAAAGTGCTTTCAATTGTAGATAGTATTGCCTCCCAATGAGTTGTTACGTGTTACTGCTAATTTTTTAATGTTTTGGTTACATGTATTTAAAATATGAGATTAAATCTATCTTTGGGGTGTTTTTTTGCGTTTATCACAAATAAATGTTTCATCACACTAAGATCGTCTTTAAGTGTTGCGGCTAATTTCGGAAAAATTAGGAGGAAACATTTGTTTGGAAATTACGTTCTCTGTTTTAATAAAGAGAAAAACATTCTGAATAGAATTATTATCGTTTCATACTCAAATGTTTTTCTCAAACTATTTTTAAAAAATTTCTTTTGATTTGAGAATATTATAACATTAGTTAAGTTGTGAGACAGTTTTGCTAGGACGGTTTTGCTGGATGTGTGAGGAATTGAGCGCTCTCCACATCTTTTCATTTTTCTCCTCTCTTTTCTGAGTTTGCAAGGTTTTTCCTTGTTATTTTTTTATCTTAATTGTGTCGTGATATTATCATGTTGAGCGGTGGAGCGCATATAAAACTTTACGTATGAGGTGTTTTTTGTTCTCGAGTGTGTGATGAATGTTTTTCTGAATAACACTTTGATTTATAAAAATAATTTAATTATTTTATACTGAATAAGGATCTCGAATAACGTAAGATTCTCTTATTCCAAATCTGTTCTCGGTTGAATTAATTAAAACCATCTTCTTGCATGGTACAAGCGGGGAGAGCCGTGTGGATAAAAACTGTTGAAGAAAGACGTAAAAATGCCTTTTATGAATTATCTCAAGTGCTAAAGGTTTGTTGGCAACATTTGGGGCTGGAAAAGTGTGTGATGCTGCTGGTTTATTCTCTCATAAGGGTAAAGATGGTGTTCAATAGATTATCATAAGCTTCATGAAATATTATTCTTTAGAATTGTGATATGCCCTGAAGGGGAAATTTACTCAATAAAGAGACAAATTATTTACAGATCATATCTGATAGAAAATTTCGTTTTTTAAGGTGGGAGTGAAGTTGAGATTCAAGATAGCGTGAAAAGACGGACACTGATGGTTAAAAATGCATACAAAAAGCAGAGTTTATACTCAAATAGTTGCAAGCGATGTTTGAAATTGGGTGTGTGGTTTATCTGTAGAATTAAAATTTTGCTTTGCTCTTATGTGAAATTAAGATGCTCATTTGCACAGATTATAAAAAGCCAAAAGAGTATGCTTAGTATATTTCTATTACGAGAACTAAAATAACAACAAAAGCATTGATGGTGATAATCAAGGTTGAATAAAGCATAGCGGCTTTTACGAGATCAGCCATAAAAACCTCTTTCTGTTCTTTTTGAGGTGATTTTATGAATAACAATATGTTACAATCTGTAATATATGCTGATACAACATATTCGGCAAGCTTAAAATCGTTCCTTTTTTTATAAAAGCTTAAGGAGTTGGAGTATTGTGAATCCTAAAAAAGAAAGCTTTAAAAGGACTATTGATTGATTTTGTAAGTTTTGTGTTGCTGGAAACTTTTTTTATCCTGTTATGCTATAAAGCACTGTCATTTATAACGGTAATATAAGACATATAAGTTTTCTTGGAACGTTTAAGTATTTTTTAGTGTACGATGAATATTCGTAGGTTTATTTGTTGAGTCTTTCGTTTAAGTGAAGCAGATGAGGGGAAAGTCAGGAGAAGATCGTTTGACAAAAATTCGGACTGCGTACAGAGCCGATTGAGTTAAGATCTTAGTCCTTTAAGGTGAGCGGCGGAAGATAAAAATGTTTTCTGATCGTTTATCTCATAGCAAGATTGGTTAATGCTGCTCTAATGGGGCATGTTTTGCACAAAAGTAAAGAACGCTCCAAAAGAAATATACTTATGTTGTATATTAGTATATTTGTATTGCATATTTATGTACTTGTTTTAAAGAAATATCTCTTAACGCACACGAAAGACATTTTACGATGACATTCGTAAATGGTATAACGGTAAATGTGAATAGTATAACAGTAAAGCTCTCATGAAATAATATAAACTTTGAATAATATAAAAATCTATAAAATGCTATCATCTTTATACTTATGAAAGAGCAAGTCACAATCATCGTACGCTTGCTTCCAATGTTTATTATAGTTCTTGGCATTTGCTAAGGTTCATAAGAAGTCTTTTTCTTTCAGCGTATTTTATCAACACATCAGGGCGTTGTTTGTGATGTGCAAGCAAGTGATGTTAATTTATTCAACATGGAATAGATTTGAAATGTGATGATTATGAAAGAGAAAAGCCGCATTTAGAAGGTTAAAAACGAGAGAAAGTTCGTAACAAAAATTGTACCTTGATTATAAAATGATTGTTTCTCTGTTTTTATACTAGTAGCGCATGTAAAGTCGCGATATTAAGAGCAAACTGTGTTATGGAATGAAATAATCTATAGGAAGATGCTGTGAAAATTCTGAAAATATCAATGGGTGGAGCGTTAAGCATTATGCATTGGATAATATTTTAATTTATAATGATAATCTATCATTATTTAACTTGAATTAGATTCCTTAATACTGGAAATTTTTTCATTCCAAATCTGTTTCGTGGTGAATTAACTAAAACAATGTCTTTTGCAGTTACAAGCAGGGAGCCCCGATGCGCAGAGAAATTGTACAAGAAAGGCCATGCTTTATGAACCGTCTCAAGTGCCAAGGGTATCAGAACATAAGGGGTTAGAAAAATATGTGATGGTGCTGGCTTGCTTCTTTTATTAAGCGTAAAGATGGAAAGTGCTCAATGGATTTTATACATGTCATGGAAGATTTATCATTATACCATTGATGGGTCGCGGTGCGAAATAGGCTTGGGTGCACTTAAGAGATATTTCTTTAAAACAAGCGCGTAAATATGCGATTGAAGACGTATCGAACTGATTGGCTAAGAAACTCTTGAAAAGGTTCAAAAAATCTTATATAGTCGTTCATTGCAAAGAAAAGCGAATGATAATTTAAAAAAGGAAGATTGATGGCTGTTTAGCTATTTGAAGATGTCTTTTTTATATTGCTGTATGGCTGATCTGTTCAAAAGAACATTCTTTTTGTGTTTTATGCGAAATACTGCATGTGTGCAGAAAGAGCATGGGAGAGGGGGTGTCCTTTTGAATGGGTGCAAACTGATCTTGTTGGGCGCCATCTTATGGGGCGCTGGAAGGTATACAAGTTTAAGTGCAGAGAGAGCCATAAGGTTATGGAGGGTAAAGTGCTTCTATCAGTAAAATGCTGAAATTTTTAATGGGCTTACGTCTTTATATGCTGCAAGATAGGCTGCGGTTTTTTGTCGGCAGATATTTTTGTGGCTGAAGTTCTCGTGAAAGCATTGTTATTTTCTGTTGAAGATGAGCTCGTGATAAAATCGGCAAAGATAAAATCGGCAAGGCGAAATAGACAGAGCAAATATGGAAGTTTCGATATTGCTGGAAGGTTTAAGTCTATAGCGTTTTTATGGATTAGTATAGCCGCAATGATGGTTTTGGAGCAAAGCAAGAAAAATATTTGAGAGAACGCGTTGAAAGTTGAAGTGGTATACGCTTTGAAGGATTGTCGTGCTGTTGTTTGAGCAATGTTTGCACCACGAGCTTGGTTGAGTGTATCAGCATTGAAGAGAACCTGTTTAGTCTCCCTCATTTGAAAGTAAGATTGAACAATAGTGTTGAAGGGGAAGTAAAAATGTCTGTAGTGCAATATGGTGATGATAGTTTTGCGGCAAAAGCAAAAGTTCTTGATAACAACCTTATTGATCGTGATTGGGCGATGACAAAATTTGTTGCTGCTGTTAAAGGATTAGCTCAAGTTGTTGATTATGAAAGCAATATGCTAGAGAGCAGTGGTGTTCCAGATTACGAAGAAATAAATTTGCGTAAAATACGTGGTTTGCGTGATCTTAATAAATCCATGAGTGATGTGAAGCGCTATATGAATCAAGATATTGAGCATGAGGTTGAAAGTTTGTTGTCTGATTTACAAGAAAAATTACAGCGTAATAGTGAATTACTTCAAACACATTTAAATGCAGTTAATGATCTTTCTAGAGCTATACAGCTATCTGGACGTGCAAAAGAAATAGAGGAATAAATTCAAATCTGATTAATACGGGCTGTTCTAAGTAATGACAATAATTAGGTAGGGCAGTTGATTTGGATAAATAGTGCGTTTAGTGAGTAGACTTGTTTTAAGTGCATTTGGATATTTAAATTATTATCCTGATGTACTGTAAAACGCTGTTCTTAAAACAGTGTCTTTTAAGGTGTCGTGATGTGAACCGCATGCTGTGGGAAGCTGGCTGGAAGAGGACTAAGAGAAGGCGGATTATTTACAGAGCATTGTTTGCAGACTGAGTTAATAGGGAGCTTCATTTTTTAGTTTAGGGAAGGCGATTAAGAGGATATTTAGACCAGCCTGTGATGCCTTAAAAACAGCTTCCTTGGGGGTGTGGTAATGTAAGGTTTATACATTGAGTCTTTTGCTTGCATTTAGCAGATCTGGCGGCGACTTACTCTTCCTTGCTTTAAGGCAAAGTACTATCAGCGCTGGAGTGTTTCACGGCCGAGTTCGGGATGGGATCTGGTGCGTTCACTCCGCCATAACCACCAAGTCAGCAAAAAGCATGAATGATGAAGAGTATGTGATGAATATTGCCTATAAGCTTCATGGAATATTGTCCTTTAAAGTGTGGTGATATGACGCGGTTCGTTGTTTAAATCTATATGCTTGAGATAAAAATTAAAGCGGTTTATTATTTCCTTCTGCTGTTTTTAGTTTTTGTATGTCAGATTGGAGAGAGCATCCAGATCTGAGTGGATATAGTGCGTATATCTTTGTTGGCGTAATATTTGAAATGGGGAGGCAATCTCATTGGGAAAGAATAAAGAGGTAGAAATCAGCTTCCCTCTGTTCCGCCGTTCTTTAATTTAGCTTTATGTCTTTCAAAAGTATCTAAAGCACTATCTGTTAAATAATGAAGATTCAGCATTGTTTCACGCTTTTTTTATTGTGTTTTTTACTGCGGGCATGTCCTTCATGCACGACAAAATACTCAAAATAGAATGGATTTGTTATTCCTAATTCACGGCCTTGTTTTAAAGAGATATCTAAGCTCTCAAGTCTATTTTGTGATGGTGTTTGTGGGGCGGCGCAACGACATCTTTGATGCAACGGTGCTTGTGAATGGTATAATAAGAAAGTTCCCATGGAAATAATATAAAATCTATAGGGCGCGACCATCTTTATGCTTAATAAAAGAGCAAGTTGATATTGTTATATTTTTCAACACTGTCATATTCTTTGTTTGATCCCAATGTTGCTACAGCCCTTGGCACTTGAGATAGTTCATTAGAGGCATTTTTAATCCTTTCTTAATAGTTTTTTATCCCTATGGCTCTTCCCCCTTGTCACTTGTAAGAGATATGGTTTTTGTTGATTCAACATGGAACAGGTCTAAAATGAAAGAATCTGACGATATTCTGGATTCTCATTTAACATGGAAAACAATTAATTGTCTTTATAAATCAATATCTTGTCTTATAATGGAGCTGCTGTAGCATTGAGATTTTAGAGGAAAAACTTGCCTTTAAGAATTTATACCAGATACTAGTCTTTATAGCAGGTATATTAAATGTACATCATCTAAAATAAATGGAGCGTCCACAGCGAAGAAGGGGCTGACTTTTTTTAAATCGGCATAAATGCTTATTCTGTTGTGCTGTAAAAACATCATCGCTTGAGGTGTGGTGATAATATAAGACATAAAATTTTATGCATGGGGTATTTTGATGAGAGAATGTTATGGTATTTAGTTTTTTATTCAATATGCAAAAGAAATATTATAAGTCAAAATCTTCTTTGATGTGATAATGATTTTTGAGAATTAAAAAATATATAAATTTAAATAAAAAAGCAGCACTTTGTGCTGCCTTTTTTATTTAAGTTAAAATTAACTTCTGCTTTAGAAACGATAACGTATTCCGCCAGACAAATTGGTGCCAGATACACCGGCTTTTTGCAGTTTTTGCCGATAGCTGATATCGGCGTTTAGTACGATATTTTGAGAAAGATATGCATTCACCCCCATGCCTCCCTCAACTGAAGAGCCGGTAGGATCAACATGAAAGGTATCAGCAATTTTTATTGTTTTACCATCGCCAAAAGTTCTGATAACATTCATTTTACCATAGAAGGAAACAGCCTTGTTTTCTTCAACAGCCATTATCGTTTTTGTTAAACGTCCACCAAAACGGATCAACCATTGATGTGGATTGCCCATGTCTACTTTTAAGCCATTGGTATCTGAGAAAATATCAAACATGAGATTTTGATAAATGAATTGAGCTTGTGGTTCAAAGACCAGCCCTTTTGTATTGGTTGCTAATTTCTGACCAATGGTTGCAGATATATTAAGCATCTCGGTACCATCCAATTTGGCGGCATTTCCAACAAGAGCTGTGGTAATATTTCCTTTTAAGGTTCCGTAAGAAAGAAGTGTGTTTAGATATATACCATTGCTATGTTGGATGCTGCTGTAAGCGGCAAGAGACCATTTATCAAGAGTTGTCTTTTCAGAATCTTGCATCTTTTTTGGCGTAAAGGCAAGTTTTCCGTATGTTCCTAAAAGACCAAAATGTGTGCTTATGTCTTTACCTTCCAAGGCGGCTAATATGACACCTAGTTGTAAAGCAGTATAGTTTACATCAGCACCATAGCCATAATGTAATGGATCGCGGTTGGAAGATAAGGTGACTTTCTCGCCATAGGAAGAGAAAAAGATACCATTTTTTTTATTGTCTTTTGCCCCAAATACTGTTGTGCGCATATTGTCTAACAACGTGTTTTGATTGTTTACATCAGTAAATCCAGCAGAAAACAAAGTATTAGATATGGTTAAATAGTTTGCTACCTGTGGTAAAAGGGCTCGAACCTTTTTATCCTTATCAATGTAGGCATTCTGTAAGCGAAAATCCCAGAAATTACTGTTTTTACCAAAAAGATTTTGGCTCTCATGAGATGTTCCAGGTTTATAGCCTGTAAGTACATACTTATAAGGTTGTTTCCCTATTGTCATATAGTTTCCTGCTAACGTGAAGGAATTTTCATTTGCTTGTCCGGAAACTTGAATGATTGAAATCCCATGTGTCCCTAAAGGAAGTGAAGCCATCGTCTCTTCCCAAACAGCAGAGCTATCGGTTATTTTTTTATCTGTTTCTTGGAGATTGATGTGAACAACAGTACTCCCTGAGACATCACCATTAATCACAATGCGATCAGTCTGTTGCTCCGTGATAGGAGAATGTTTATCCCATTGAGTGTTTACATAAATTTCTGCAACACCTGTTGTACTATAAACCGCTGCTGTGTGGGTCGTTTCGTCTTCTTGCGAAAGATTAGGTCCTATAAACAGAGTTTGATAATGTCCCTCAATGGGCTTGTCAAACATAATGGCGCTGTTTGTAAGGTGCAATTCAGAAAGATTAGAGTATGATTTTTCATCAACACCAAACTGTCTATAGTCATTTAAAATATTATCATTATTTGTGGCATTTTTATTCGCCTTTAAAAGCCATTTCGTCCCCTCTTTTAGATCAAAAACTGTTCTATTATCTTTAGAAGTTCTTACCCGACCTTCTAAAGAAGAGTGGTCTGAAACTAATGTAATAGTGTTTGTGGAGGCACTTTCGTTCTTGATATTTTTTAATAAAATATCGGCATGGACTTCTGAATTTTTAAGGTTGACTTCTCCGTCTACGCCTGTTCCATAAAGGTTGATACCGCTACCATGTTCAACAAAAAGCTTTGTATTCTCTAGGATTACTTTATCTTTATTAGGAATAGCTTGTTCTTGAACGACATTGTTATTCCTTTCAGCATTGCGTGTATATCGTTTTCTAGGGGTATAGTATTGATTATTGCGGAAAATAATACCGTCTGCTTCATAATTTCCCGTGACGTGTACGCTTGAATCCTTAAGTTTGATTGTGCCCCTCATGTTTAGCAAACCAGCTGTTTCTGCTGTTGCAGTAATACCTGTAGCATCAATTTCTCCACCATCTGATACGCTTAGTGCAACAAAACGTGCATCAACTGTTCCTCCTATCATGTTGACTTTTGAATTATTTCCATCTGCATGTACAGCAAAACCATTGTCTTGAATTTTTTTGTTATGTAGCGTTATGGTCTTACCGTTTGTAGCCTCAACTCCAGAGCTTATATCCTCAATTTGTGTAGACTTTTCAGGTTGTTTTGTTGGTGATATTGGTTTTTCAAGCTCTGATTTTGCAGATATTTTTTGTGCAGATGAAGATTGCACTGGCGCTGGTTTTGCAGAGCTTGGTGGTACCAGTAATGCTGGGTTTTCAGTTTCTACTCTTAAAGATATTGGCTGTGCGAGTTCTGGTTCATTAGATGTTGGTATTTGCTCTGTTGTTGGTTTTGTAGGTTCCGTTCTTGTAGGTTCAGACTTTGTAAGTGCTGGTTGTAAATTCGGTGAAGGTTGTGTAGGTTCTGGCTGTGAAGACACAGCAGAATTCGATAGTGTTTTTTCGCTGGAAGAGTCTGCAGAAGAGGAGGGCGCCCCTGAACGTCTTCTAGATTTTGCTTCCATTCCTGTTGTTGAAGATTGTATAATAGGAGTGTTTTGTGTTGTAGGGTTAGATTGTACACCTTCTGTAACTTTAGTCTTTGGTGTTTGTGTACTTCCTTGACTAAGATCAGAGTTTTGTTTTGAAGAAGAAATTATATTTCCAGCTGAATTTCCTTCAAGTTGTGTTTTGGGAGGTAGAGTGCTTGTAGAAGTAGGCGTTGTAAGTTTACTTTCTGTAGAAATAGGGCTTGCGCTCTTTCTTGTGGAGCTAGGTGCTGTAGGGGGAAGGAGGCCATTAGGGGTTGAAGATGGATATGATGGCATAATTCGCCCGATTCCATCATATGGATCTTTATACGGATCAAAAACTCCGGATAGATTTATTTGTGACTTGACATGAGCAGGTTGTAGAGAAGAAGAATCTATCGTTGTTGATGGATTTGTACTATGAATAGCATAAGACATACTGGTGGAAGAACAAAACAGAACTCCGGAAACTGTGTATAGTAAGAAGCTTTTTTTCATATGGATGTATTCCTAAAATATTTCTCCCCTCTCTCATAAAAAATAAAACTTTGGCCTCATTATGTCTCTTTTGTAAGAGACAAAACGAAACATAATGAGAGCGCGTTATATTTCAAGATAGGAATACAAGTATTTTTAAAAGTGATAGCGCATTCCAGCGGCAATATTTATTGCAGAGATGCCAGCTTTTTTGAATTTATGTTGATAGCTGATATCACTATGAAGCTCTATATTTTGCGATAAGTGCGCCTGAATACCAAAACCACCTTCAATTAAAGATTCCATAGCAGCAAGCGAAAAGTTTTCACTAAAAGTTTTGATCATGTTCAGTTTTCCGTAGAAGGAAAGGGCATGGCCTTTGTTTTGTGTCAAACGTCCACCAATACGGAGCAACCATTGATGAGGTTTGCTTATGTCTATTTTAGAGTTATCGCCATCTGATTTAGAGTTATCGTCATCTGAGAAAGAGCTCTTATCTGATAAAGAACCAAGCATGAGACGTTGATAAACAAGTTGTGCTTGCGGTTCTAGGATTACACCTTCAAAACTGGTTGACAGTTTTTGACCAACAGTTGCAGCGGCTCCTAATGTTTTACTATTCTTCACTTTTGAGGTATGTTTGATGAGAGCTGTAGCGTGATTTTCTTTGAAAATTCCATAAGAGAGAAATGCACTTGCATAGATGCCACTGTCATGCTGAATATTTCCATATGCGGTGAGTGACCATTTATCAAACATATTTTTTTGAAAGCTCTCCTTGTTTTTAGGAGTAAAAGATAATTTCCCATATGTTCCGAAAAGACCAAAGTTGCTGCTGATATTTTGATCTTTTAGCGCTATTAGTGTTGCTCCTGCTTGCAATGCAGCATAGCGAATATCTGCTTGGATACCATCTTGTTTTGCTTGAACCTTAGAAGAAAAGGTGCTTTTATTGCCATAAGAGGATAAGAAAACGCCTCTCTCTGGATGATCTTTGGGCTCAAACATTGTTATTTGCATATTGTCTAACAAGATATTTTGATTGTTGACATCACTAAACCCAACAGCAAACATCGCAATAGGCATGGTTAAAGAACTTTCTCCTTGTGGTGTAAGAGTTGTGCTTTTTGCTGTTCCATCAAGAGAAGTAGAAGCTGCGGTTGCTTTATCATCATCTGTAAGTTTAGAGGTGCTCTCTGTAGCCGCGGTAGCAGTATTCTCAACCTTTGGGAGCAATTTCATATGCGCTTTTTCTGATGTATTAAGAGTCGTTTTTGATTCCGAGGAAGTGGTGTTTGTTTGGGGATCAATATCAGATTGCGAATTTTCATTTATTGTAGGCCGTGTAATTCCATGCTTTGTTCTTGTGGATGAAGTGCTCTTTGGAGGAGGGGATGTTTTTTCTTTTCTCTCCACGTTGGTTATTCCATCCGCGTTCAAAGTCTCTAATACTGCTTTGCGTAAAGCATCAGAAAGTTCTTTGTTTTGTCCTTGTAAGGCAGTATCCACTTGTGCCGCCTTATGTAATATTTCTGCTGTATTTTGCAGTTTGTGCCAATCACGATTGTCTTGGCTTACCCATTGTTGGTGTGCAGCATTAACACGCTGTTGGTTATCAGCTTCAAGGATTGCTGCCGCCTTTACGGCATCGGAAACTGCTTTGTCGTAGCCACGTAATAAATTTTCTCTTGTTTTTAATCGATTCTGACGTAATTGTTCAAGTTTTGCTCTGGCTTGCATCATGATTTGCATATCTTGATGGTGTTTGTTTGCCATGGCTTGGGCACGTATATTATCCATTTCACGGTTCACCACGTTTATATGAGCACCAGAACCATAACGACCTGCACCTGCAAAAGAGCTGTTAATCGTATCTCTTACACGATCCATATGATTTTCAAGTGCTTGGTTGAAGTGCGCATTATCTTCCATCATGGCGCCAGAGGCTATCTTTTCAAGATTTTTTTCTGCTTGTGTTGGTGTGTTTATTAAATCAATGGCATGGCGATATTGTTCAGGTAATTTCATAATCCCTTCAATGGCATGGCGTTCCTGGGGGCTTAGACCAGAGGCGGTGCTGGTAGATGTGAAGTTAAAAGAAGAAAAAAATAAAGCACAAGCGGCTGTACATAACAAAAGATTCTTATGCATAGAGATGTTCCTTAAGATATTTTCTTTATTTTGCTAAAAATGAACCACTTTTTGACACATTACGGTTTTTTGTAATGTAGTTAAGCAGCACTGTTTTCATCTCAGCGCTGCTTATGCGTCAAAATAGAGAGCTAAGATTTCTAAAAGCGATAACGCATTCCTCCGGAAAAATTAATTCCAGAGAACCCAGCTTTTTGAAGTTTATGTTGGTAATTAACGTCAGCATGAAGTGCGATATTTTTAGAAAGCTGCGCGTTAATGCCAAGCCCACCTTCAAGGGAAGAGCCCATAGAATCGAGATGGAAAGATTCCATAACATCGATAGCGCGCTTCTCACCAAAAGCTTTGATGACATTCAATTTACCATAAAAAGAAAGAACACGATCTTTTTCAATAGGAAGCATTGTTTTTGTTAAACGCCCTCCAATACGGACCAACCATTGATAAGGGGGCTTTATATTAACTTGGAAGCCATCAATATCTGAAAGAGTGCCAAAGGCAATATGTTGATAAATAAGTTGTGCTTGTGGTTCAAAAGACAGCCCTTCAACACCAGTTGCTAGTTTTTGTCCAACGGTAGCTGATATATTTAATGTATCCGTATTGTTTAATTCTGTGGTGTTGCCGATAAGGGCTGTTGTAATATGTCCGTTTAAAATGCCGTAGGAGAAAAGTGCATTAATATAGAGACCATTGTCATGGTGGAGATTCCCATATACCGTAAAGGACCATTTATCCAGTATGCTTTTGTCAGAACCTTCCATGTCCTTTGGCGTAAAAGCGAGCTTTCCATATGTGCCTAAAAGACCAAGATTCGCGGTTATATTTTGATTTTCTAACGTTGTTAATGTCATGCCTGCTTGTATAGCAGCATAGTGAACATTAGCACCATAACCATATTCCAATGGACTACGGCTGGAAGATAACGTCATCTTGTTGCCATAAGTCGATAAAAATATCCCTTTTTGTTTATGACCTTCTAATCCAAAAACTGTTGAGTGCATATTATCTAACAGTGTATTTTGATTGTTTATATCAGCCAAGCCAGAGGAGAATATTGCATTATGCATAACCAAATAGCTTGCCATTTGAGGAACAAGAGCTTTGATTTTTCCTTCATCATCAAGAGTCGCATTTTGTAGACGGAAATCCCAAAACTCTTCACTTTCTTGCAAGAGACTTTGCTGTTTGTCAGCTCTCCCACGGCTGGATGTTGGTCCATAGCCATTTAATACATATTTATAGGGCAATCCACCCATTGTAGTGTAGCCATTTGCCAGCGTGAAGGCGGCTTCCTCTGCTTTTCCAGACACCTGAACAAGTGAGAGACCACGCGCATTCAAAGGAATTGAAACTTCATCATTATCGAATGGTTCTGCACGCTTTGAAAGATTGTTGAAATAGATCGTTGTGGTGCCTGAGACATTACCATGAACGAGAACACGGTCAGTTTTTTGTTGTTCTTTTATAAGACCATTACTCCATTCGGTATTAAAGTAAATCCTTGCGTTGCCCAATGCATTGTAAACCGTTGTTGCATCGAAGCTTCTGTTTTGCTCTGCTTTTGCAGCTTCAGCTGTTGGCTGTTTTCCCACATGCAAGGTTTGATATTGATTGTCTGCTAGTTTATGCGGCGCATTAAATATAATAGAGCTATTATTAAGGTTCAATACTGAGACAATAGACTGTGCACGTTGTTTAATATCAGTGAGCAAGTATCCTTTAGAGCTGTCAAATTCTTTGTCTACTTCAAATTGACTAATCTTTAGGGACCACTTGCTGTTATTGTTGAGAGTAAAAATCGTTGTATTTTGAGGTAAAGTCTTTGCTCGTCCTTCTATAATCGAATTGTCAGCGCTTAATATAAAAGTGCGAGGATCGATATCTTTTGAGTTTTCTGGGATTTTATTTTTTAATAATATATCAGAACGAATTTCTGAACTTTTAAGTTCTACCTCAGCAACAGATTTTGCATAATCTGGTCCTAGAATACCAATACCATTTTCAACAAGAAGTTTTGTGTTGGTAAGAATTGCTTTATTGATAACTTTTTCGCCCTCTTTTACTTGGGAACTTGGGATGTAATCAAAAAGGATACCACGACTTTTGTGATGTCCGGAAACATTAATGATTGAATCTTCAATATGGATGATGCCGTTTGAAATTTCTAAACCACGGGAATTTGATTTTCCTACAGTTTTTTTAGCATGAATACGTCCACCTGTTGTTGCGGTAAATAAATTTGAGTCTGAACGCATTGTTGAATTTGTAATGGTGATAAAGGCTTTGTCATCAGCAACCACTGTTGTATATGCGCTGCGGATAAAAACGTTATTAAAGGTTTTTTCTTCTCCTGCTTTATCCGCACGAGCCATAACCATTGTAGGAGCTGATGTATTTGCATAAGTTGAACCGAAATGAGAAAAAATCAAAGTTCCAGCAATTGTACATAACAAAAAATTTTTCTTATAAATATATTTCTTACACATAGATATGCCTTTAGTATTTGGTATGCTTTGATGCTTACTTCATTCCCCTGATGGCGCAAGTACCCAGACAGTTTCTATATCATTATGTTTTTATTGTAAACAACAAAACGAAATATTGTATCGTGTTCTTTATCGTTAAAAAAATGATTTTAGAAGAGCTTTTAAAATAAAAATTGCAGTTAGAAACTATGAATTGCAGAAAAGCTAGATTGATCAGTATTCCGTTTAAAAGTGTTAAGAAACAAAATATTTTGCAAGGATGTTTGTTGCTTAAGGCTGTTGTTATGGAAACTCTACAAAGTTTTTGGAGAAGCTGTTGTTGTGTGCTTACAAAAAGCTTTTAATTGATTTTCTTACACAGAGAATTATTTATTACGTGTTTTAAAATACAAAAAATTTTATTAAAAGCATTTGATTTTTATAAATCAAAAAGGCAGCTCTCTTGAGAATTCAGTATTCATTTAGAGATAACAGATTTTATTACATTTGGTTTGAGTGAGATTAATTGGCTCAAGAAAGGTGGTAGAAAGAATAGTTGTTAACGGTTCTTTCCGATAGATTGTAAAAAGGCAGCACATTTGCACTGCCTTTTATTAAAATGAATAGAATATAAATTGTTTTTTGCGTTTTCTTAAAACTGATAGCGTATTCCACCTGAAAAGCTTGCTCCAGATATACCAGTTTTTTGAAGCTTATATTGATAGTTAACATCAGCATGAAGGGCGATATTTTGTGATAATTGTGCATTTACACCAAATCCACCTTCAAGGGCAGCTCCTATAGAATCAAGGTGGAATGGTTCACCAATCTGTATCGTACCATTGTTAGAAAAAGCTTTAACAACGTTTAGTTTACCATAGAAAGAAAGAATACCGCCGTTTTCAATAGAAAGCTTCGTTTGCGTTAAGCGTCCACCAACACGCACTAAGTATTGATAAGGATTTCCCATATCCACATCAAAGCCATCGACATCTGAGAGTGTGCCAAGCATGAGGCGTTGATAAACAAGTTGTGCTTGTGGTTCAAAGACCAATTCTTTCTTACTGGTTTCGAATTTTTGTCCAATGGTTGCTGATGCTCTGAATGTATCAGCATTTTTCAATTCTGCAGTCTTTCCTATGAGAGCTGTGGTGATATCTCCCTTGAGCATTCCATAGGAGAAGAGCGCATGGATGTATATCCCATTATTATGGCGCAGCCCACTATATGCAGCAATTGACCATTTATTGAGTGTACTCTTGTCAGCACCTTCCATGTCTTTAGGGGTGAAAGCTAATTTCCCATATGTCCCTAAAAGACCAAAATTGGTGGTCATGTTTTGATCTTCTAGAGCTGCTAATGTAATGCCTGCCTGTAAAGCTGCATAGTGAATATCGGCACCATAGCCATATTGTAATGGCGTACGGTGAGAGGATAATGTCATCTTATTTCCATAAGTCGAGAATAAGACTCCTTTGTTTTTATGATCTTTTGTCTCAAAGGTGTTTTCCTGCATCGAGTTGAGTAAAGTGTTTTGATTGTTTATATCAGCCAGTCCAGCTGAGAATAGTGCGTTAGGCATGGACAAATAGCTTGCCACTTGAGGAACGAGAGCTCTGATCTTTCCCTCATTATCGAGAGTCGCATTTTGCAAGCGAAAATCCCAGAAATTTTGATTTTTTTCCAAAATGTTTTGTGCGTTGTTTGCTTGTCCAAGGGATGATGAACCGGTATTTTGCGCTTCTTTCTCTTTTGGTGAAACGCCTTCAATCATTTTTCCTAATTCTGATATCGTATAGATTGTGTAGTCTTTGAGGGTATTTTCTTTTGATTCTTGTGATATTCCGCTAAAATGACTTTGTGTGCTATCGGCTGTCCCATGGCTGGATGTTGGACCATAGGCTTTGAGTATATATTTATAGGGCAATCCCTCCATTGTGGTGTAGCCGTGTGCAAGTTTGAAGGAATCTTCATTTGCATTTCCAGAAACTTGAATGAGTGAAAGACCACGCATATTTGAGGAAACAGAATCTTCAGCTTTTAATATCTCACCTTTCGCAAGGTTCTTGATATGGACTGTTGTGCTGCCTGATACATCACCATGAATAAGGAGGCGGTCAGTTTTTTGCTGTTCTTTTACTAGACCATCACTCCATTCAATATTAAAATAAATTTTTGCATCGCCTGTGGCATTGTAAACTGTATTATAAGTGCTTTCTATATCGGGGATTGTACTTCCCTCAGGTCTACGAACCTCAGCTGTTCGCCCTACATACAAGGTATGATAATGATCTTTTTCCCGCCCTTGTGGTGTCTTAAATATGATAGAACTATTATTAAGATTCAGTACTGAAACGGTAGAAAGGGCTCGTTGTTTAATATCACTGAGCTCATAGTTAAATACATTAAAGTCAGTATCGACTTCCTCTTGAGAGGTCTTTAAGTACCATTTGCTCTTGTTATTCAGAGTCAAAACCGTTGTATTGACTTTTAAAGTTCTTGCTCGTCCCTCTATTGTTGAATTATCAGCGGTTAATGCTAAAGTTACAGGAAGAGTATCGTTATCATAATATTTACGTTTCGTTTTATTTCTCAATAATACGTCAGATCGAATTTCTGAGTCTTTAAGTTGAACTTCAGCAACGGCTTTTGAGCAGTAGGGACCAAGAATACCGGTACCGTTTTTCACAAGAAGTTTTGTATTGCTAAGAACAATCTTATTGACAACTTTTTCTCCACTTTTCAGTGAAGAATCTTTTGTTTCATAAAAAACGATACCACCGGCACCTCCTCGTTGGACGGTTATGGTTGAATCTTCGACGTCGATTATACCATTCTTTGTTTCTAAACCTTTATACACTGTATTGACTTCAATTTCTTTAGCATGAATGCGTCCACCTGCTGATACAGAAAGTGCAGACATTTCCGTGTGTATTGTTGATTTTACAATTGTGATAGCTGCTTTATCATGCGCTAATATTCCAGGTCCTTTATCGCGGACAAGAACATTATTTAAAGTCTTTTCTTCTCCCTTATTTAATTCAATCTTCCCAAAAATTCCAGGAGTTTCAGGAGCCGATGTATTTGCATAAGTTGAACCGAAATGAGAAAAAATCAAAGTTCCAGCAATTGTACATAACAAAAAATTTTTCTTATAAATATATTTCTTACACATAGATATGCCTTTAGTATTTGGTATGCTTTGATGCTTACTTCATTCCCCTGATGGCGCAAGTACCCAGACAGTTTCTATATCATTATGTTTTTATTGTAAATAACAAAACGAATTATATTGATGGTCTACTCTATGATTTGAAGTTTTGCTTCAGAAAAACTTTTTTCATGATCATAAAAAGTCGAGAAAAGTGGATTTCATAAAACCTAGCTTGGTTAAGCTTATGCTAAAAGCACTATGAAGTATGATATTTAAAAACTGTCTATTAAAGATAATCGCTATAAAAGCTCTATAGCGTTGAGATGTATTATTTGATGCACTAACCAAAACGATCAGCAAATTTTCTCTGCTATAAGAAGAAGAGATGAGGGGGCTATTCACAGGCTTTCTTTAAAGAGGCTAAGGGTACCAAAGTCCATTTTTCTAAGTCCGCACCGTCCATTTCGCGGCGGCGGCCCGTGAAGGGTATAACGCTAAAGCTATAGAGTCCCATCATCTTTACGCTTACGAAGGAGCAAGCCGATACCTTTACGTTTAATAAAAGAGCAAGCCCATCACACATTTTGCTAGCTCCCAATGTTTGTGACAAGCTCTTGACACTTGAGGCGGTTCATGAGAAGAATTCTCAGGCTTTTCTTATATAACTTTTCTCCACACACCAACCCTGCTTGTAACGTGCAAGTGAATGATTTTGATTAGTTCAACATGGAACAGATTTTAAATGAGAGAAATTTACGATATTCAAGATTTTAATTCAATATGAATAACGCTAAATTATGATTATAAATCAATATTTTGAATATTCAATTTAAAACATCTTTTATTTATACAAAAAGAACTTTATTGAGTGATTTCATTTTATAAATGAAAAAATTAGCTTTCTTGAGCATTTTTGTATATGAAAGATAAAGCGCTTGTTGTTAGATTTTCTTTTCATGCATTAATTTTCTCAAAACTGTTTGTTTAGAAGAACAAGCAATGGAAGTGTAAAGAAATCTTTATAGATAGCGACAACACATCGTAAAGAAAGAAATTATTTTATTGCTATAATAGGTTGTAAATAACAAAAAAATACAGTCCGTTTTTTTGTTAATAGTAAACGGATTAATATGCTTATTTTTTTATAATTTTATATTAAAATTGGTAACGTATTCTATCAGAAAAACTTGTCTCGGCTACACTTCTTTTAAAATTTTTTTTGATAGTTTACATCAATATAGAGAGTTAAATTGTGAAATAATTGTGTATTGTGCTAAACGCACCTTTAACGGCAGAATCTATCGGATTAAGATAAAAATGAATACCAATCTGTTTAGTATCATCAATATCAAAGTTTTTTAAGGAAGTTCACTTTCTCATATAAGGATGGGGTATGATCTTCTACGCTTCTAACAATAGTTTTTGTTAGATACCTACTTATCCGGATTAACTGGGAAGGCTGTCTGATTTAATTTTAAGATTATCAATATGTTAAAAGGCGTTAAAAATCAATTCCTTAGTACACAAATTATGTTTGTGCTTCAAAAGGTTAGTTCTCTGATGATTTTTTGCAAATTTTTGACAAATGATTGTTGAGGCAATTAACATTTTTACAGCATAACTTTAATAGTATTTTTTTATAGAAGTTTTAGAGATATTTGCTGGCCAGATATCATAAGGGAAGAGTGTAGCCATATGAAAACACTATTATGCTCTGTTATGTTGTAGCTATAATTGATGATTTATCCGGTATGCTTGTTTTGCATTTTCTATATCCTTTGGAGTGAATGAGAATGGCTGTAGGTTCCTATCTATTTCAAATGTGCAGTGGTTAACTTTTCATTTTTCTAATATCATCTTTGCTTGGATAGCTCTATGGCGCATATTAGCACCATATCTATCTTCAAAGAGGAGCATAATCAAACGGTAGAGTTGTTGTACTTCCATAAGTGAAAAAGCAAGAAATCTTCTATTTTTTAAGATTTATTCTTAATGCTGTTATCTTTATATTATCTAAAAATACACTTTGCTTAGCTTTATGGGCAAATTCGATGATGAATAGCTGCGCAATCCGTGTGAAGAGGAGGAAAAGCGTATTTAAGTAGAAAAGAAAACACTTCAGGAAAAAATCGATTTCATGTACGAAAAGGCAGCATACTTTGTGACATATTCTAGATAAAAATACCTTATCTTTTATCTTAATAAAAATGGTATAATATGCTGATTTATAATGATAATTTATCGTTGATTTCATTGAGTTAGAGTTCTGAATAACGTAAGATTCTCTCATTTTAAACCTGTTTGTCTTAAATCAAGAAAAACCATTCTCTTGCACACCACAAGCGGGGCTGGCGTGTGGGTAAAAAATGTATAAGAAAGGACAAAAATGGCTCTTATGAATCGTCTCAAGAGCTAAGGGCTTTAGCAACACCCACGAGCTGGAAAATATAATGATGGTGCCGGATTGCTCCTTCACAAACGTAAAGATGGGGGTGCTCAATGGCTTTACCGTTATACCATTCATGGGCGCTGTCGCTAAATGGACTTGGGTGCTTTGAGAGATGTCTCTTTAAAACAAGCTCGTGAATTGGCAACTGGGTGGCGTGCTGTTTTACGTGAGGGGCGTGCCCCCATTAAAGAACGTGAGAAACGAAAACGTGAGGCAATGCGTAATCTCCATTACTTAAAAGACATTGCCTTAGATGCTTTTGAAAGTCGTAAAGCTGAATTAAAAAATGATGGTAAAGATGGAAACTGGTTTTCACCTTTAAAACTCCATATTCTCCCCAAATTAGGCTGTCTGCCTATTTCAGAGATTACACAAACAGAAATACGCAATATCCTCGCTCCCATCTGTCATACAAAAGCTGGAGCTGCTAATACAGCACTGATGCGTCTCAAGCTTTGTTTTAAACATGGGCGTTGCGCGTGGATGTTGATTTTACAGGCAGTAGAAAAAGCAAGGGCTCTCTTAAGGAGGGATAGTGTAGTGTTATTAGGATTTATATAAAGCGAAAAGGCAGCATATTGTGGCTGCCTTTTTTGTTAAATTGAATAGAATGAATAGGCTATTTTTACAGCCTTGATTTAAAACTGATAGCGCATGCCACCTGAAAAGCTTGCACCACTTATACCAGTTTTCTGAAGCTTTTGTTGATAACTTACATCACCATGAAGGGAGAAATTGTGAGACAGTTGCGCATTGATGCCAACGCCGCCTTCAATTGCAGGTCCCATAGGATCAAGGTCAAAATCTCTGCCAATCTGGATGGTACCATTATCACCAAAGGTTTTGATCAAGTTTACTTTTCCATAGAAAGACATTGGACGGTTGCTTTCAGTGGAAATGGTTTTTGTCAAACGTCCACCAACACGGATCAACCATTGAGAAGGATTTTTCATATCAACGGTAAAATTATCAG
>NZ_JBHIPA010000014.1:22265-35003 GCF_042195845.1 Bartonella sp. AP4SXKL | reverse complement strand
TTTTCCCCTCGCTCATTTTCCCCTCGCTCATTTTCCCCTCGCTCATTTTCCCCTCGCTCACATCGTATAATATGACGGGAGCTCCTTTCTGCTCAACCTCTTCTTCTAATTGCCGTATCATTTTGTTCAACTGACGGGTCACGATAAAGCGCATAATAAAAACAATCGGTAAGAATAAAAAAGTACAGGCAAACATCCATGCTAGTGGCTCGAATACGACAAGAGAAACAAAGTCCTGCCCTCTCCATATCTTAACGACAACAGTTATAACTATTGGAGCAGTCGCCATGACCGTAGAAAGATAGAATATTTTTTTATAGTCTTGCCAAACAAGAGAAAGCTGCTTTTTATCAAACATTCTGCTGCTTTTTATTTCGGGGAGTTCTGTTTTAAGGCAATATCGCGTTCATTCAACACGCATTTCAGTTCCTTTTTCACGCGACAATAAAGCCTCGCACGCTTGATAAACAGGTAATAAATGACAACGATTGGCGCCCATATTAAAACACCTAAGAGCGTAAAGAACAGGAAAGAAATGGCTATTAATGTTATAAGACTACTCGTCATTTTGTCCCCCTTCCACATTCTGCATACGCATTGCCTGATCGCGTTGTTGTATCGCTTCTTCCAATTGTTGAAGTATTTTGTTCAATTTTCTCGTTAACTTTATGCACATGATCCCAATGATCGGAAAAAAGAGAAGAACCCCTAACCATATAAGGCTCAACAGCTGCATGATAAAGGCAACATTATCATTTTTCCACCATATAAAATTTGCGATAGAGAAAGCAGATTGCAAAACAGAAAAGAGAATAAGGATAAAAAAGATTATTTTACATTCTTTTGAATAAAAAGGCAGAGATTCTTTGAAGTTAAGAAAGCGCATTTTCGCATCAAGGGTCTTATGGGCGAGATTGTGTCTTTTCATTTCTCCCAGATCATTGCACAATTGTTGTATGGCTTGCTTTTTTTGCGTTGTACTCTTTTTCAAGTCTTGAGAGAGTTTAAAAGATAACCTGATATGTTTGATCAACCGGTAAGGAAGCCGGATCATAACCATAAACATTACAATGGCAATGATGGTGAACCCTAAAAAAACCAAAAATTTTATAACAATAGTCACGTGTTTCCCCTATCGCATTGATGTGAAATCATCATTTTTATTCTCTTCTCAAGCAACCATTTCTAATTTCTTTATTGTTTTTTTCACGCCATAATGAAGGAGACTATGGAAGATTAAAATGACAGGTAAAGCGACAACAATACACGCACAAAACCAAAACAGCAGCTGCATGCCAAAAACGCCAACCTTAAACAATAGAGGCATATAATTGTGTAAAAAAATCACAGATTTTGGAAAAAAAGCAAAAAAAGCGAGCAAAACTGCGAAAACCACAATCACAATGAAAGCTAGAAAAAAGATGATACAATAATCTTTTCTTGAAAGTTCCAAAGATTCTTGAAAAGAAAGGGGGCTGAACTTTATTGCACAAACTGTATTTTGTCCTATGCTGACTTTCTGATTATGCCCCAAATTCTGTAATGCACCCTTTTTTAATTTCCGCCGCATCCCACACAACAATATTGTCCGTTTTATCAAAGAATAATAAAGTACCAAGATTGTCATCAGAGTAGAAAAAAGTATCATGATCTCCCCGAGAAACATGACAGTACTCCACCATACTGTAGTCAAAATTACAAAAGTACTTATAAAAGAAGCAGCCACTTATTTTCCTATTGTGTTCTGTTGAGAAATTGGTTGTCTAGCTGTTGCTGCTCTGGCAATGTATCCCACAGCTTCATCATTTCCTTCACCTCCCGTTTAGAGATAGCGTTAAAGACAAAAAAGAGTGGAAAGAACACCACAAGAACACCAAAAATCATTTGCGGCAAGAGACATAAAAAAGCCCAAACACTATTCCATCCCGCGTCACGCAAAAACACGATTGCAGGATTATTTTCAAAAGGCTGTTTCAAGATCTCCTTAATCATTTTTCGAAGATCTCCTTGTTCCATTTGTCCCAGTGCTTGAAACTGTTCTTTGGATATAACGTGAAAAAACTCCAAAGGATTCATATAGACAGTCGCGGCAAAAAGCACCAACAAGAGGATAGCCAAACACAAAATGATGACGTAATCTTTTCTTGAGAGAGCCGTCCATTTTTTGAAAACCGCACACTGATTTAACACGGGCTGTGACGCAAAAGCCGTATTTCCCTTATGGGCAGATTGGTGTTGTGATTTATCTTCGATCATACGGATATTTTCTCACTTCTAACATGCCCACTCACTCTTTGAGAACATGCAACCAGCAAAACCGGTTTATCTAGCACTCTTTTCACCATGAAACACGCGCTATAAGCCCCTTTAAGTCTATTTTTAAAATTTCTCATACGTGACAACATACAATCCCTAAACCTTACAAGCACAAATGCCATTGTATCCTCTTATCTATTACCCACACTTCAAAAGACAATGTTTCACAAAACTCAACAAGCAAAAATATTCAATCTAAGAAATATCTGATGTGTAAAGTTTACAAACAATACACTGATTTATAACAATTTATTGTTTTTCATATTAAATGAGAACCCTAAATACCGTAGGATTGTCTTATTCCAAACCTATTCCATATTAAATCAACCCAAACCATGTCTCTTGCGCGTTACAAGCAGAAAGAGCCATATAGAGTAAAACATTAAGAAAGGATGATAAATGCCTCTAAGGAAGCGCCTCAAATGCCAAGGGCTGTCGCAACAATGAGAGCTGGCAAAATGTGTGATGCTATAGACTTTCTTCTTCACAAGCGTAAAAATGGAAGTGTGCAATAAATTTTATATTATTCAAACTTTATATGGATTTCATTGGGGACTTTATCGTTATACCCTTCATGAGCACCCTTGAAAAATGGGCAAAAGAGAGCCCTAAGACATGGCTCTTTAAAAAGCAACACAAACAAAGTCAAACAAGCAATCGATTATCCAGTATGAAAAACGTGCGACAAACAACCTTAATCCTCATTTGAAAGCTTCTTAATCAAAAAGGCTTCATTTTAAAAATTCTTCATTAAAGATGAAATATCTCACAGCCCCCACATTTGTATAGCCCCTACATTCATCAAGGCATCTCTTATAAAAGCATCTTCTTATAAAAACAGCCTCTTTCGATAATGCATTCCGTCCTTTAAACGACATCCCCTCGTCTTATGATGAGATCCATTAAAACGGAAAATTTTATACTCTATAAAGGATACTTATAAAGGATACACCAAACAAAATAGCGAGATCATTCACAGTTTATTTTAAGCCGATAAACGATATTTTATTTGAAAATATAGGGCATCTTATGCTATTATAATAGAATGCGGAGGTTTGCTTTTTGCCGCTCTCTGCCACTCAACAGAAGACAATATATCTCCTATAAAGGATAAAAGTATGCTTAACAGCGTGATGTATATCAAATATCTTGGGAAAGCGCCCAACAACAAAAAAATAAGAGAACCCAAATAAAAAGCTTCCAACTTAAGAAAACAATGACCTTTCAAAAGTGGAATTGAAAAATTTCCACAAAGCGCTCGTGAAAAAAGAGACAAATAATCCCATTAGAAAAAACTTCCTATTAGAAAGACGATGACATGCCCTTGAAATCCATTGTTATTTTTTCATTCACATTTGACAAAAATTTTCCTTCAATCTCTCAAGAACAGTTAAGAAATATTTAGAAAGCAAATAATCCGCTAGCAATAAAAAAATAAGCATGACAGGGGCGGAAGATAAGACTGATAGGGATAAGATAAAAAAGGTAAGAAACCACCTTAAAGATGATTTTTTCGCCCCACACCGTTGCTTTTCTTTGCATTTAAAACGCCTTTAGTATCGTTTGTTTTTTGATCTGCAACGGCTGATATTTCCCGGTATTTGCTCACTCCCCCCCCAGTATTTTCCCCCTTTTAAGTATTTTCCTCTTTTTAAGTATTTTCCCCCTCTTAAGTATTTGCTCCCCCCAATATTTGCGCCAAGTGCTTTTTACATCACTGTCCCCCATCAACAGACAGTTTCTTTTTCATTCAAATGGTTAAGTTCATGAAAATACGTAAAAAACGCGGTAGATCGAAAATAACAGGAAAGCGAGAGCCCAAAGGCCGTATTTCACGTGCCCAAAGCTCCAGCGAATCTGGGCTTCAATCTGCGATTGAAATGCGTGCAAAACACTTTGGTTTAAGCTTCGAAGAAGCGAAAAATCCGCTTGTCGGAACCTATATTGGGCGTCTTTGTTTGCTTGGCTATAAAGAGGCTTCATCAGGCATCAGTAAAGAGCAATATGACACGGCGCAACAATACTTGCAAATTAGAAACGACTATTTATGTGCAAAAGGTTTACCAAACGGTTATTATGATGGTTTTACGCACAGCGCATCAGATGAGAAAGCAAAAAAGCAATGGGTCCAAAGAGCAACGGAACACTATGAAGCTATGCAAGAAGCGATTAAAGAAGCACAATATCTACATCGTCAACACAACTTTCATGCGGCATTACACTATCTTGTTATAGAAGATCAACCGCTACCTAATCTTGTTGGTTCGTTGCGTATTATTCTTGATGCCCTTTATAAACATTTTGACAGTTCTACCCAAAAGAGCCTTGGCTAAAACACCCATCATTTCCTCCCCCTCACAGGATAAAGATTCTCCCCCTCCTTTTATAACATGCCTCTTTATAACCAACCAGCGCCTTTATAAAGTCCCCCTTTGGCAAATGACACTTGAGAACCTCTGAGCATGCCCTTTCATAGAATTTCATGGGATTGACAAGCTTAAAGCGCACAACAAACAAGCTTAAAAATATCCACTATAAATCAATAGCTTATCATTAAAACAACCCGTTGATCTTTGACAAAATTAAAAGCATCATCCCTTAAACGAAAGAAAAAGCCCCTACCAACAATCTCCTCCCTCATCAACAACTGCACCGATAACCCTCCCCCCATCACATCACCACTAATACGACAGCCAGCATAGCCCCAATCACCCCCACAAATCGCCAACACCTAAAGCTTTGCCCCGCAACACCTTCCAACCACCGCCTTCCCAATTCCATCAATAAAATACCACGGATTTCAAAACCACAATTCTCCTTTCATCTTGTCCCCTCCTTTCTCAAAGGAGAAAATGTTTTTTGCCACATCAAAAACTTTTCCATTAAAACAAGATATTTTGCTGCATAGCCAATGAATGAGCTTTTTTCTGTAGATTTTTTCCCGCGATAAAGGAGGAAAAATAATCGTTTTGCGGTTGACAGAATATGAAAAATCGTATTTAATGATGGATGCGGTAAGGGGTTTTCTGCGTCCAGATTTCATCATAAAATTTTCGCATTATCATAGACTATTATAAGTTATTATAGACTGTTATAAAACAGTGTGTTTCGCGACAATGTTTAAAACTTTACGGTTTGAAGGTATCTTTCGTCCTTTTCTGACTGTTTTCTTTTGCATTACACAATTTGCATCACCAACAGCCCCATAATTTTGAGATTTTCAAAACAAGTGGTATTCAATAAGGGCTCTCAATAGAACGCCCTAATAATCCCCCCATAAAATACCAATATCATACATCACAGCAATGATGAGCAATACACGCATAAAAATATGAAAACGACATCATTATGCTCTCATCGCCTCACCTTTTAAGATGCAAAGGCTTGTTTTTCAAAACATTGTTTAGCCAGAATTGAAGAAATAATATCACTTATCGATCATCAACATAGAGGCTAAGATTATGAAGCCACAAGATTCTCCCCCACCACATTCCTCACAAACCCCAGAAGGTGCAAGTGCACCTGAAGGGGCGCATGCAAATGCATCATTAGACACTCTTACTGCACATTTAGAACGGCTTAACATTGAAAAAATAAAAAACACCCCTTTTAATCGTGCGGAATTAAAAGATATTATTGCCGGTTTAGAAAAGCATAATGCCGATGGCAGTTGGATCAAAAATTATTATGATATTTTAGATCTTTACATGATGCCAGCCTTGGTCGATCAAGCAAATCGTAAATATCCAGAGATGAATCTCAAACTTACAAGCCCCCCTGACGGCTTTGCCCTTGCACTCAAAGAAACGCTCGAAAAGGGCATAAAATCTTCTAGGCTGATCGTTAACGCACAAGATAGGGGAATTCATTTTGCGGTTGTCGATCATCAAACCATTGATAATAAAACATCTTTGATCTTTTTTGAACCGACCTTACTGCGTGACACGCTTCCCGCATTACTTGCATTAAGAACGCGAAAATCCATTGAACATCACCAATTTCCGAATATTCATTTTGCCATGGTAGAAATGGATATTCAACGAAGCTCCTCTGAATGTGGGATGTTCAGCTTAAGCCTTGCCAAAAAGCTTTATCTCGAAGCTCAAAAATTAGAAAGACTACACAAAGATAATATTAAGGGTGTGTTATGTGAACCAGACACGCCTTTACCTGCTGAAAAATTAGATCCATATCTTCCAGCTCGTTTATACAAACACGTGCAAGGAAGAAGACGTCTTGGGGAATATCTAAAAGCCAATCCAGAAGCAGCACAGGAGAAAGTAAACAAAAAAGGCGAAACCCTAAACGAGAGGTTTGAGAGAAGCTTGGTAGCAACAGAGGGAAAAACTGTTTCCGTTTCACAACACAGAAAAAGAGCCACAGAATACAAATCTCTAATGATGTAATAAGCGTTTTGGCCATAGCCATATTCCACATCCACAAAGAATGAAGCTCTGCGGCTTTACGGTAAGATATAAGTTGCTGTTAGCAAATCTTCTTTTGAGGTAAAGATGCAAACAGTAAGCAACGTGACCTCTTAAAAGACAAAAAGATACCTTACCTTTGACTCTGAAAAGCGGGGGATTTTTTCTTTCGTAACAAAATTTTTTAAATAAAGATGATTTCATCTCTTTGTTTTTTTAGATAAAAATCTTTCCTGCAAACATTGTTTAGCCAGAATTGAAGAAGATAATATCACCTATCGATTATCAATATGGAGGCTAATAGTATGAAGCCACAAGATTCTTCCCTCCCTCATTCCTCACAAACACCAGAAGGAGCAAGTGCAAATGCATCGTTAGACACTCTTACTGCACATTTAGAACAACCCAGTAGCGAAAAAGGCAAAAATATCCCATTCAATCGTGAAGAATTAAAAGATATTGTTGCCCGTTTAGAGGATGATATCTCAACTGGTCGTTGGTTCACAGCTGATTATGCAAGTACAGACCTTAAACTAATGCCAGCCTTGGTAGATCAGGCAAATCGTAAATATCCCGGCATGCGTCTTCAATTGGCAGCGTCATCTCACGACTTTGCCCTTGCACTCAAAGAAGCCATCGAAAACGGCGTTCAATCTTCTAGATTTATCATTCACACAAAGGACAGGGGAATCCATTTTTCAGTGATTGATCATCAAACCATCGATGACAAAACCTCCGTGATATTTTTTGAACCTACAACACTCAACAATATGAAACCAGCAGTGCTGGCATTAAGAACACAATTGGCTCTTAAAGCGCATGAGTTGCCCAATTGTTCTTTTGCCATGGTAGAAATGGATATTCAACGAAGCTCTTCTGAATGTGGAATGTTCAGCTTAGCCCTTGCTAAAAAGCTTCATACCGAATCTCAAAAATTAGAAAGACTGCATAAGGATAATGTTAAGGGTGTATTATGTGAACCAGATACACCTCTATCTCCTGAAAAGTTAGATACATATCTTCCAACCACTTTTTACAAACACGTGCAAGGAAGAAGACGTCTTGGGGAATATCTAAAAGCCAATCCAGAAGCAGCACAGGAGAAAGTAAACAAAAAAGGCGAAACCCTAAACGAGAGGTTTGAGAGAAGCTTGGTAGCAACAGAGGGAAAAACTGTTTCCGTTTCACAACACAGAAAAAGAGCCACAGAATACAAATCTCTAATGATGTAATAAGCGTTTTGGCCATAGCCATATTCCACATCCACAAAGAATGAAGCTCTGCGGCTTTACGGTAAGATATAAGTTGCTGTTAGCAAATCTTCTTTTGAGGTAAAGATGCAAACAGTAAGCAACGTGACCTCTTAAAAGATAAAAAGATACCTTACCTTTGACTCTGAAAAGCGGGGGATTTTGTCTTTCGTAACAAAATTTTTTAAAATAAAGATGATTTCATCTCTTTGTTTTTTTTAGATAAAAATCTTTCCTGCAAACATTGTTTAGCCAAAATTGAAGAAATAATATCATTTATCAATCATCAATATAGAGGCTAAGATTATGAAGCCACAAGATTCTTCCCTCCCTCATTCCTCACAAACACCAGAAGGAGCAGGTGCAAATGAATCTTTAGAAGACCTTATTGCACGTTTGATGCAAAGTTCCATCCAAACAGAAGAAGAACATGTTGCACCGAGTTCTGACGAATTAAAAGATATTATTACAGGCTTAGAAGATGATCTTGTCACCGGCCGTTGGATTAACGCTTATTATGAAAACACAGATATTAGATTGATGCCGGCTCTCGTAGAAAAAGCAAACAGCAAATATCCAGAAATGAATCTCAAATTGGCTCTTACAGCAGAAGAGTTTTCGCACGCCCTAAAAGAAGTCGTTGAGAGCGACGCAAAATCTGCCCGATTTATAGTAAATTCGGGAAGCAAAATCCACTTTGCCGTCCTTGATTATCAAAAAGTTGATGAGAAAATCTCTTTGATTATGCTTGAACCTACAACATTTCAGAATATCACAGCTTGCAAACTAGGGATAAAAATAAATCAAACCCTTCAATGTCTTCAACTGCCTCCTTATTCTTTTACCACGGCAGAAATGGATATTCAGCGAAGCTCTTCTGAATGTGGGATGTTCAGCTTAAGCCTTGCCAAAAAGCTTCATCTTGAATCTGATAAATTAGCAAGATTGCACAAAGATAATGTTAAGGGTGTATTATGTGAACCCAACTCATCTTTATCTGCTGAAAAGTTAGATTCCTATCTTCCAACCACTTTTTATAAACATGCGCAAGGAAGAAGACGTCTAGAACAATATTTAAAAGTCCATCCGGAAGCTGAACATGAAACAGTCAACAAAAAAGGCGAAACTCTGAGAGAGAGATTTGAAAAAAACTTAAAAACAACAGAGGGAAAAACTGTTTCTATTTCCTCGCACCAAAAAAGGATTACTGAATACAAATCTTTAACGATGTAATTGAGGCTTTTCCATATTCCTATTCATCAAAGAACGAAGAGATGCTGCTTTACGGCTAAGATTTCTCTAAGCAAACCAGCTTTTGCGCTCATAAAACAAAAATAGCACAAACAACTTTCCTCTTAAAGAAAAAGCACCATTGTCCTATAAAAACCAGCCCCTCTTAAAATTGTATCAAAATTCCACAGCTCTTGTTAGCCCAAAGCTCTGTGTAACAATGAGACTCTTTGGATAAGCAAAACGTTTGATACATAAAATATTTAATGCTTTCGTCTTCAGTAAAAGCATATGTCTTGTTTTTCTGAGAGTATCCACTTCGTATCTCAAACACCCCCACATCAATGCCATACGACCAAACAACCGCAATAGACCAACACTTATCGTGCATCAACCCAACAGCTTCCCGCACCCCAAGAAGGCTCCATCAAAAACACCAGGAAAAGCTCTTAAAATCTACAACCTCTCTTAACGGAAAACACCAGCCAAACTATTACTCCTCTTGCCCAGCCATTATTCCACTTACCCAACTATTATCCCTTTTGACCAACCATTCCCCCATTCCCTAAGATGTCATAACCAACCTTTTGATTTCATAAAAGTTTCACATCTCTTCTGTTTTTGAAGCGTGAAAAATTCATTTTTAATCTGTCAACCAGCCTCACGTTAACGTGAGGCTTTATTTTATGGAGAAGCAAATGAGAAAAATATCATCAGCAGGGCTTGCGCTCATTAAACAATGGGAAGGATTGCGTTTACAAGCCTATAAAGATGCCATCGGGGTGTGGACAATTGGCTATGGTCATACCAGCGCGGCTGGTAAACCGTTCGTTCACAAGGGCATGATCATTACTGAAAAACAAGCAGAAGAAGTTCTTTCTCAAGATTTAAGACAATTTGAAAATACCGTTGAAAAACATGTGACGGTTTCTTTAACGGATGAACAATTCGCCGCGCTCGTATCGTTTTGCTATAATATAGGAACATCGGCTTTTTGTAATTCGACCCTGCTCAAAAAACTCAATAATGGCGAATATGAAGCCGTCCCTGCTGAGTTACAAAAGTGGACTAAAGCAGGAGGAAAACGTCTTCACGGTTTAGTGCACCGTCGTGCAGCAGAATCGGGATTATGGGCAAAAGGGGCTTATGTTTCTCCCAACTACCAAACTGTAGAAACGCAAGCTCCAATGGGATTTTTCAAAGCAGAAGCGCTTACACCGATTATTGGTTCTTTTTCTGGACTTGGGGGCTTATTGGCAGGCAATGGTCCCATCCAATGGGCATTAGCAACCATTATGGTTTTAGCCGCCTGCGTTGGCATTTTCTTTGTGGCAAAACGGTTTCGGGAGCAGCGCTTATGATGTGGTGGTTGAAAAAAAATCTGATGATAACAGGAGCGGCTCTGACCGCTTTTTTTATCGCTTTAGCAAAAGCTTTCACTCTTGGAAAGAAGGTTGAACAACAAAAGCAAATAGAAAAAACGCTAAAGTCATCAACAACACGGCTAGAGGTGGAAAATGAAATTAATCAAAAAAGTGATGCTGATATACGCGCTGCTCTTACTCACTGGTTGCGCGATAAAAACAATCAATGAGCCTTTTTCTTGCGTTGGTTGGATGCCCATTTATTTAGACAACAAAGATCTCAATATCATCAGTTCAAATCTCGCAAGAGATATTTTAAAGCATAACAAACAAGGGGAACACATGTGTGGGTGGAAACATGGCTAGAAAAAAAACGGAAAAACAAACAGAGCTTACAGAAAAGGAAAAAGAAGTCCTACAAGAAATCATCACAACGTATAAAAGTGTAAAAATGATGTCACGCTATACGAAATGGATTATATTCATCATTTTCTTATTAGCACTTGATTTTTCACGGATCGTAGATGTGCTGGGAAGTATTTTTACACAAAAATCGAATATTCAGCTCTAAAATAAATAAAAAACGTGAGACGTGTTAAATCTTTTAAATATAAAAAGCCATTCGTTATTTTTTGAAAACATGGAGATTTTATTGATGATTTTTCATGTCTCACGAGAAATTTTTATACACTCTTCACAAACACTTTCATGAAATGAATTTAGGGGTATGAAGAGAGATTTTTAACCAACGCGTAAGTCAGCAACTTTGGTAACATAAGAAAAGGATCATACCAACATACATTTTTTTAATAAACTATTGATATCCAAATGATTTTATACTCTTCATAAATAGCATTGCCAAGAATTTGTATTAAAAGACATTTCTTTTAAAGAAGTGCATAAACAAGCAATGTAATGGTAGCCTTACATAAAGCCTCTCATCTTTACGTTGAATAAAAAAGCAAGCCGGCTCCTCTCACCTTCCCAATTCCCTGCCTCCCAATTCCCTGCCTCTCAATACCCTGCCTCTCAATGCCCTGCCTCCCAATTCCCTGCCTCCCAATTTCCACCCTCTCAATGCCCTGCCTCTAAATACCCTGCCTCCCAATTCCCTGCCTCTCAATTTCCACCCTCTCAATTCCCTTATGTTCTATGCATAAAGGTCAAGTTGAAGAGAATATATGGAAAATCCTTGGCTCGAAAATATGAAAAGAAGGCATGAGGCTACAACAGAATTTCGCGTGCCTTTATCATCAGAAGCATTAAAAATTCTAACACAAGCACGCCTACTGTCTCGTAATGATTTTTTTCGGCTACCTGTCATGGTCCCCTTAGTTCAAAAATTGCTCCCCACTCAAGAATTTTCTGTCACAATATAGGCAACAAACAGAACTTGAGTATAACAATATGGGTTTGGCTCCAGTTTAGGTGATGAGCTTACCGAAAAAAAGATGAGAGCAAGGCGAAAAATTAGCTTTTATCTTTAAGCTTCTCAAATGGAGCAGTCTCCCCATTTCAGAGATCAACGAAACAGAGAGATGCTTATTCTCCTATGCAAAAGCTTGAAATACCAGCATCTTATTCATAAAAAAAAACAAACCAGCCCCATCATGCTCTTTTCAACTCTGTCTTTCCAACGCTCAATAGGTACTAACTCTTAACTACTGACTCTTTTTAACTACTGACTTTTAATGATTGCGTTGGTTCATAAAAACCGTAGTGACCTCTCACCTTATGAAGCACAAACCCAGGATTTTTTAACGATGCATGCATAAACCTGAAATAAAAAAACAGAACTGTATTAGGAATAAATGATTATAAATCAAATGGTTATATTTTTATTAGCACAATATTTTCAAAGGAAACCACGATCCCCGCACAATAGAAACATTTCATAAAAACAAGAGAAAAAGCTATGGATTAAGAGTGAAATTCATTCACAATAACGGTAGATCAACCAGAGGAGAATAGAACAATCCTATAAGATAAAGAAACTATCATAAAAGGAAAAACTGTATGAAACGTGAAAAAGCATAAAAAAAAACGGGCACAGAAGGCCCGTTTCTTTATTACTTCTATGGAATAAGAGCTTAGAAATCCATTCCGCCCATTCCACCCATTCCACCAGCAGGCATCGGAGGCATTAGTGTATCT
>NZ_JBHIPA010000014.1:14779-22165 GCF_042195845.1 Bartonella sp. AP4SXKL | reverse complement strand
TTCTTTGGAACTTCAGCAACCATTGCTTCTGTTGTGATCAGAAGGCTCGCAATTGAAGCCGCATTCTGAAGAGCAGAACGCAAAAACTTTCACGGGATTAACAATTCTTGAAAGCAATCAAATCACCAAATTCACCGGTTGAAAAACATGAAAAAGCATAAAAAAACGGGCACAGAAGGCCCGTTTCTTTATTACGTCTAGGAATAAGAGCTTAGAAATCCATTCCGCCCATTCCACCCATTCCGCCAGCAGGCATCGGAGGCATTAGTGTATCTTTCTTTGGAACTTCAGCAACCATTGCTTCTGTTGTGATCAGAAGGCTCGCAATTGAAGCCGCATTCTGAAGAGCAGAGCGCACAACTTTCACAGGATCAACAATTCCCAAAGCAATCAAATCACCGAATTCACCAGTTGCGGTATTGTAACCATAAGTGTCAGCATTATTTTCCAGCACTTTGCCCACAATAATAGCGGCTTCTTCACCAGCATTGCTTGCAATCTGGCGCGCTGGTGCTTGTAGAGCACGACGAACGATACTAATACCAGCTTCTTGGTCAGGATTACTTCCCTTAACGGTCAACGCATTTGCTGCACGCAACAATGCGGTACCACCTCCAGCAACAATACCTTCTTCAACAGCAGCACGTGTTGCATTCAAAGCATCATCAACACGGTCTTTCTTTTCTTTCACTTCAACTTCTGTTGCACCACCCACACGGATAACAGCAACACCACCAGCGAGTTTAGCAAGTCTTTCTTGCAATTTTTCACGGTCATAGTCAGAAGTTGTTTCTTCAATCTGAGCCTTGATTTGATTGACGCGAGCAGTAATTTCAGCCTTTTGTCCAGCACCATCAATAATGGTGGTGTTTTCTTTAGAAATATTCACTTTCTTTGCACGTCCAAGCATATCCAAAGTGACATTTTCAAGTTTAATGCCCACATCTTCAGAAATAACCTGTCCGGATGTCAAGATAGCGATATCCTCTAACATTGCTTTACGACGGTCACCAAATCCAGGAGCTTTTACAGCAGCAATTTTCAAACCACCACGCAATTTGTTGACAACGAGCGTTGCCAAAGCTTCACCTTCCACATCTTCAGCGATAATGAGAAGTGGTTTTCCAGACTGAACAACAGCTTCAAGCACAGGAAGAAGAGATTGCAAATTAGACAATTTCTTTTCGTGAATGAGAATGTAAGGATCATCAAGATCAGCGACCATTTTCTCAGCATTTGTGACAAAATAAGGGGAAAGATACCCACGGTCAAATTGCATTCCTTCAACGACTTCTAATTCCGTTTCAGCGGTTTTAGCTTCTTCCACGGTAATGACGCCTTCATTGCCCACTTTTTCCATAGCATCAGCGATCATTTTACCGATTTCAGCAGCGCCATTAGCGGAAATTGTTCCCACCTGTGCAATTTCTGCTGAAGTTTGGATTTTTTTTGCTTTTTTGAAGAGGTTTGCCACCACTTCTTCAACAGCAGCATCAATCCCACGTTTAAGATCCATTGGGTTCATGCCCGCAGCAACAGCTTTAACACCTTCTTGCACAATAGCTTGTCCTAAAACAGTTGCTGTTGTTGTTCCATCACCAGCGATATCATTGGTTTTAGAAGCAACTTCGCGCAACATTTGTGCACCCATATTTTCGAACTTATCTTCCAGTTCGATTTCCTTTGCAACGGATACACCATCTTTTGTGATACGAGGCGCACCGAATGATTTATCAATCACCACATTGCGACCTTTAGGGCCGAGTGTCACCTTAACAGCATTAGCAAGGATGTCGACACCGCGCAACAAACGCTCACGCGCTTCACGGCCAAATTTGACTTCTTTAGCAGCCATTTAATTTCTCCTTGGAGTTTTCTCAAAATAGTACACAATGAAAAACTAAGTGCTTCAATTAGCCCATAATTCCCATAATGTCAGATTCTTTCATGATGAGGAGGTCTTCCCCATTAATCTTGACTTCAGTTCCAGACCATTTTCCAAACAAAATACGGTCTCCTGTTTTGACTTCTAAAGGCACGCGCTTTCCGTTATCATCGAGAGCGCCATTGCCAACAGCAATCACTTCGCCTTCTTGGGGTTTTTCTTTTGCTGTATCAGGGATGATAATCCCACCAGCCGTTTTATTTTCAGATTCAACCCGACGGACAACGACACGGTCGTGAAGTGGGCGGAATTGTATATTAGCCATGTTTTAAATCCTTAAAACTGAACATAATTGAATTAATCTTAAAAGTTCTTGCTAGCACTCTCAAATTACGAGTGCTAGCATGTGTTAGATATAAAATCGGCATCTCTCAATGTCAAGAATAGCCATAAAAATAATTTCTCTAAATGAAGCTTCAAAGTCTTGCCTCTTATTGCACTTTCGCGTTATCTATCTTTTTTGAGAACCCGTGAACAAAAAAGGATCTTATCATGGTTGAAACACGTCAGGAAACGGATAGCTTTGGAACGATTTCGGTACGTCAAGATCGTTATTGGGGCGCACAAACTGAACGTTCTCTGCATAATTTTAATATTGGCAGTGAAAAGCAGCCTCTTGCCATCATCTATGCCTTAGTCCTTGTCAAAAAAGCAGCAGCGATTGTAAATATGGGCAAAGGAAAACTACCAGAAAATATTGGAAAAGCAATTATTGCCGCCGCTGATGAAGTGCTTGCTGGCGATTTTGATACGCATTTTCCACTGTCCGTCTGGCAAACAGGTTCTGGCACACAAAGCAATATGAATGTCAATGAAGTCATTGCTAATCGTGCTAGTAAGATTTTGGGAGGAAAACTTGGAAGCAAAAAACCAGTTCATCCCAATGACCATGTCAACATGAGCCAATCATCGAACGATTCCTTTCCCACGGCGCTTCACATTGCCACCACGTTGCAAACACGCCAACACTTACTGCCAATCCTTGAAGCTCTTATTGCGACATTAAAACAAAAAGAGCAAGAATTTGCAGATATCATTAAAATCGGCCGCACCCATACGCAAGATGCAACCCCTTTAACCTTAGGGCAAGAATTTTCAGGCTATCGTGCCGCATTAGAAGCCAATTTTCAGCGTATTGAAAATGCTCTAACCGATGTCCAAATGCTTGCTCAAGGTGGTACGGCTGTTGGCACAGGGCTGAATGCGCCAAAAGGTTTTGACGTTGCTTTTGCGCAAACAGTGAGCACTCTCACAGAAATAACGTTCCAAACTGCCAGCAATAAATTTGAAGCACTTGCCCATCATGGTGCCCTTGCGCATTTCCACGGGAGCTTGAATGCTCTCGCTGCTGATCTGTTTAAAATTGCCAATGACATTCGGTTTTTAGGCTCTGGTCCACGTTCCGGTTTAGGGGAACTCAGTCTTCCTGAAAATGAACCAGGCTCTTCTATTATGCCCGGCAAAGTCAACCCCACGCAATGTGAAGCCTTAACCATGGTTGCATGCCAAGTTTTTGGTAATCACACCAGCGTAACCTTTGCCGCAAGCCAAGGACATTTTGAACTCAACGTTTATAAACCTGTTATTGGCTATAACGTTTTACAATCAATTACCCTTCTTGGTGATTGCATGCGTTCTTTTGATATGCATTGCATTCAAGGATTACGGGCCAATCGTGTTCATATTCACTCACTCATGGAGCGCTCACTCATGTTAGTCACAGCTCTTGCACCAGAAATTGGCTATGAAAAAGCTGCTGAAATTGCCAAAGCAGCGCATAAAAATGATACAACTTTGCGCACCGAAGCATTAAAAGCAGGCGTTTTTGTAGAGGATTATGACCGATTAGTTGATCCTAAAAAGATGATTGCTCCCCAATAAACAACCCACTAAAAAAGATGCAAACATCTTAAAACAAATCTTTCTGTCAAAAGATCGGGGTGTAAACACCCCGATGATGACCGATAACAATTACCCACAGCGTTCATTTTAGGCTCTGAGCCGCATTTATGCTATGGGTGTTTTTGTTGCTTATATTGTACTTAAAAGGCACAACGGTTTTGCAAAGGCATGGATAGTCATAGCTCAACACCCAATGGCTATACTGGCAGAAAGTGATTTAAATGGATATGACCTTAAGGTGTTTTTCATTCTAGCTTCGCGTTTTGATTTTGAAAATCTATTAGCTATCAACCAAACAGAATGAGCTCAAAAAAATCGGTATTATCGGTATTAATAGACATAATTTCAATCAAAGTATAAAAAGATTAATGAATTCATCGTAGTTACGCTTTACAATGTTATCATTATTGATAACATTGGGTAGATAACTCTTATCTCAATGAGATAATGTGTTTATTTATAATGATAATCTAGCGTTATCCATATTGAACGAGAATCCTAAATACCGTAAGATTTTCTCATTTTAAATCGGTCCCATGTTGCATCAATCAAAATCACTGACTTGCACATCACAAACGCAATGAATATGTGAATAGAAATTGTATCCGATAAGAACTACAAACGCCTCTAATGAACCACCTCAAGTGCCAAGGACTGTCACAACGGACAAAGGGGCCTCTGTCACAACATTGTGGAGAGGACTGTCACAACAACCCCACGAACTGGCAAATATAGTAATGGTACCGGCGTGCTCCTTTATGAAGCGTAAAAGAGATGCTCAATAGATTTATTATTATACCATTCACAATCGCTGTCATGAAATGGGTTTAGGAACATTGAGAAATGTCTCTTTTATGAAGCGTGAAGATGGGAGTGCTCAATAGATTTATTATTATATCATTCACAATCGCTGTCATGAAATGGGTTTAGGAACATTGAGAAATGTCTCTTTTATGAAGCGTGAAGATGGGGGTGCTCAATAGAGGAACAGCTGTTGGAACAAAATTCAATGCACCGAAAGGTTTTGACCTTTGCTGAAACAATCAGCTCTCTAACGGGGATATCCTTGACAGCTCGCAAGAAATTGGAGGCATTTGCCCATTATAGCGCCCTCACCCATTTCCACAAAAACCTGAATGGCACGCGCTAATCTCTTTAAAATCGCCAACGACATTCAGTTTTTAGGCTTTCATCCACGTTCCTGCTTTAAGTGAACGGAACGGAGAGTTTATCCGTTTTACATGGCGCATAAGAAACCTCATGAGACTTGAGATTCTCGCACTTTACTCCTTCTGATTCTTCGTATTCCATTCAATCAATCAAAACTATTCGCTTAGATTATTATAAGCAAAAGTGGCATATAGATAAAAAAGAAATAAAGTCGCTCATCCCCTCAAGTGCTCAAAAGGCTATCGCAATACAAAGCTATGCAATATCAGAAACGAGCAAAGAATATGATGGTGCCAATATGCATTTTTTACGATCAATTGAATATTTAAGCACATTGGTGTCAATCATAATGGATAATACATTTAATAACAAAAAGTGTTTTAATATATATAAAGTAATATTTTTTTAACAAATAGAAAGCTTGTTTACTATACTATAATTTTTTCTAAAACACAGAGAACACTGAAAGAGTATATAAAAATACTGAAAAATCAATATAAACGCGGGATAATAGCATGAAAACAAGTTTCAAGAACGCTTAAATATGGATAATTATAGAGTTTTTGAATGTTTTAGTTTTCATAATGATATTAAATATAGATTTTTTTAACCAATTTGTATATAATACGATTTGTATCTGAAATAAATTGGGGACGTTTTTATGAAAACAAAATGTTTAGTTGCACTATCTATTTTCACCTTCATTACCGCTTCAACAGCGCAAGCAGCAGATACAGTAATCTTTAAGCAATCAGAACCGAAGGTTTCATTGCAAGATGTTTCATCGTCACGTATTTCACCGGTTACTGTTTCTGCGCCTTTTTCTTGGTCTGGTTTTTATTTTGGAGGACAAATTGGATATTTTTCCAATAAAAATACTCTAAATTATGCACAAGAAGCCAGGGACGGAAAATGGGCTTTGGTTGATAGAGATTTATCACCGAAACTATCAGGATTGAGAGCAGGTTTGTATGCAGGTTCTAATATTGATCTGGGAGATCTTGTTTTCAGTTTTGATACCGATATGGTCTGGTCTGGGAGGAAAAGCACCCAAACAGACAATGGAAAGAAAATTCTAGATGAATCAAACTCCATTAACATTGCCTTTAAAAAAGCTGGGATTCCTATCATAAAACCTGCAGCTCAGGGTGAAACGATATCCAACTATGGTGACATTGTTGTTAGCAGTGTAACATTGAAAGAAACGTGGTCTGGTGCCACGCGCGCGCGCATTGGTTTTGCTTCCCATCGTCTTATGCCTTATATTGCAGGGGGTATAGCCTATAGACAGATGCAATATATCATGTCACTTTTATCAAAATCGCAAGAAGATTCGACAATTTTTGCTTCTGGCAATGTGTTAGATGAGACAAAAACAATGTTTGGTTACACTGTTGGTGGTGGTTTTGATCTTGCAATGACAGATAATATCATTATGCGGACAGAATATCGTTATTCAGATTTTTTTAAAAAGAAATTTGCAAACGATAACCTTAAAATCTCTTCTCAAACGCATGATGTTCGCTTTGGTATCGCTTATAAATTCTAAGTTTTTTAGAAAAGTTGAACGATTAAAAAACCCTGTTAAAAACGGGGTTTTTTAATGCCCCTTTCCCCCTAAAAAGACGTAGATTCTAAAAACCTGTACTAAACTGTAAACAAATAGTCACGAAACAATAAAGCCTCTCCCTCTCTTAAAGCAAATTTCTATCCTCTCAGCCTTTCATGTAATGCCTTTGGAATATAAAAGCTTTACCATCATACCACTGGGCGCCATCGTAAAATAAATGAGAGCCGTTATTTAAGAGATATTTCTTTAAAATAAATATGGATATTGTGCATCAATTGCAGTTTTATAAGATGATGTTGACTTGGCCTCCCCGCTCTTAAAGGATAAAGATTCTAAACACCCATTTTTAAACACCATGTCCGTTTATAAAAGCACAAAAACCCTTGGAGACTCTTGGGGGATATTGGGGGATATTGGGCGGGCTTCTTTGGGCTCCTCCTCATGGAATGCCCTTAAATCTCAAGCAAGACAAACACTGAAGAATATCCAACACACACCGAAAAAAATACTGTAACGTTTCAAGGAAGTATGCCCTATATGACCACACTTCAAACAACAGTATTTTACCGCTATTATATGCCAAGAGTGGAGAGAGAATATTGCGGTTCTCTGTTTATGTAATTTCTATAACGGGGAGACAGCTTCATTTAGGGAGCACATGAAGTTGTCAAGGTAAAAACCAATTTCCAATCTTACCATTTCCCTCTGCTTTACGACTTTCAAAAGCCTCTAAAGCATAATCTTTTAAGCCTCTCATGCTCCTGTCTTTTAAAGAGAGGAGATTACACATTGCCCCATG
>NZ_JBHIPA010000014.1:0-14679 GCF_042195845.1 Bartonella sp. AP4SXKL | reverse complement strand
TTCAAGACACTTTGGTTGCCAATTCACATGCGTGTTTTAAAGAAACAGCTCTCAAAACCCTCAAGCCCATTTTGCGAAAGCACCTACAAGAATATAAAATCTATAAAGCCTCTAAAGCATAATCTTTTAAGCCTCTCATGCTCCTGTCTTTTAAAGAGAGGAGATTACACATTGCCCCATGCTTTTGTTGCTCACATATCTTTTTGGCGATCACGCCCCTCATGTCATACGACAACGCTTCAAACCAAACACACTCAAATTCAAGACACTTTGGTTGCCAATTCACATGCGTGTTTTAAAGAAACAGCTCTCAAAACCCTCAAGCCCATTTTGCGACAGCACCTACAAGAATATAAAATCTATAGAGCACCATCTCTACACTTCATAAAAGTGCAAGCAGGCACCCCCCATCCATCATACACTTTAACCTCCAATGATGCCCTTGAAACAGCATAAGAGGCATTTTTATTCATTTTTTGTAAAATTTCACTCCACGCGAGAGCTCATCTAGCTTGTAACGTACGAGCGACATGATTTTGGTTGATTTACTATAAGCAGACTTGAAATGAGAGAATCCTACGGTATTCGAGGTTTTTCATTCAACATGCAAAACATTGAACACGGTCTATAAATCCCATGTTTTATAAATCCCCCCATGTTTTATAAATCCCCCCATGTTTTATAAATCCCCCCATGTTTTATAAATCCCATGTTCTATAAAACAACGTGATGCACCATAACAGGATAAAGGAAAATATTTATGAAGTGGTGCGGGTGGTCGGACTCGAACCGACACTCCTCTCGGAACCAGATTTTGAGTCTGGCGCGTCTACCAGTTCCACCACACCCGCACACTGCTATAAAAGACAGGACTATAAAAGACAGACTTGTCGATTATTCCTTTGCACTATATGAAGAAGAACAGATTCGTCAACAGAAGACTTCTCATTTTTTAAGAATTCATATCATTTTCTTATCTATTTTATGAAATACTTTCTTTATTGGATTTCTCTACCGGATTTATAGCAATCTCATTTGTAAAGTCTTTACCTCTTAAACTTATAAAAAGCCTCATGATATTAAACAAATTAAAGCTTTGGACGATTTCTTTAGCAAATCGGCGTACAGCACCACACTGGCTTGGTTTCATTGCCTTTATTGAAAGTTCTGTTTTTCCAATTCCCATAGATGTTTTATATATTCCGATGCTTCTTATCCATCAAAAGCGGGTTTATCGCTATGCTTTGATTGCAACAATCTGTTCTGTATTAGGAGGCATTGCCGGTTGGTTTATCGGACATTTTGCCTATGATACCCTTGCCAAACCCATTTTAGAAATTTATGGTAAGGTTGAAAGTTTTGAATCTCTGAAAAATAGTGCAACCCTGCAATTTCTAATCATTTTACTGATAACATCAGGTTTTTTTCATCTTCCCCCCATCAAGATTGTCACAATTTTGGCCGGTGTTATGAGTGTGCGTCTTGAACTTTTCATGCTTATTTGTATTTTTTCTAGAGGCGCTCGTTTTTATCTTCTCGCGTGGCTGATTAAACATTTTGGACAAAAAGCAATGAATTTTCTAGTACAGCATTTCAAATGGATTGTTCTCATTGGTTGTGTTAGCCTCCTTTTAATTTATGGGATTTTCATAGCTTTTTTAAACAGGAAGCTTTTATAAGGAACAGACTTAATGGCATGCGTTTTGTCTTCTCACCCACTTTTACACAAACACCTTCATCTTGAACCCAGCAGAAAAGAACAAAGTTTATGGGCTTTTTTTCTCGCTTTTTGCTTGTCTGCCACAATAGGTATTGCCCTTGGTTTTGAATATTTCGGAGGATATCTTCCTTGCGATTTATGTCTCATAGAGCGTTTTCCTTATTATGGAGCCATACCATTTTTGCTCTTAGCAGGTTTTGGGGCATATTTTTTTCGCATAACTGCTTGGATACAACTTTTGTTTTTGTGTGTTTTTGTCTTAATGTGCATCAGCCTTGTTTTAGCCGTTTATCATGCGGGTGTTGAATATGGCTTTTGGGAAGCTCCCCTCAGCTGTGGTTTAAGCGCAGTCAGAAAAACCTCAGACATTAACCAGCTGCTTAACCAATTAAATAGCATTCATCCCCCTTCTTGTTCTGAAGCATCCGCACGCTTTCTTTTTCTTTCATTTGCCGGTTGGAATGTCGTCTCAAGCCTATTTTTCTCCCTTATAAGCCTCTATATTACTTCAAAAGGGCTCCTTTCAATCCATAAAAAACTCTAACCATAAAATAGAAACGAAACCGCGTACACTCGTTCTCTCCAATCGCTTTCCCCTACCAACAACCCTCCAATCACCAATCCCCACCCAAAACCACCCACCGCCAAACCAACCCACCCACACCAACGAGTCACCAACATCCCTCCTCTAGCGTTGTACTCAAAAGACAAAAATAAGCAGATACATCCATTTTATGGTTTCACCTCTCTGTACTTATAAGCAACATTTTGATAAAAACTCGTGATAGAAAAGCCGTAAAATAATAAGTGAGGGGACCAATAAATATAAATGGTCTGCTATGGCTGAAGATAAGAACACAGAGCCTTCTACCCTATCACCTATTTCCTTAGATATAACCAAACTTGAAGAACCATGTGTTATGATGGAACATGATCATAATGCATGGCGTGAGCATATAAAAGAAAGGGATTTAAATGCGCCTTACGAAAAACCACCTCATATAAAACCACGAATCAAATCGGCACCACGCATCAGACAAGTTTTTTGGTGCGATTTTCCTCATGATTCGATACTCCCTGAATTTTGGAAAAAGCGGCCTGTTTTAGTGCTTTCTAAGAATGCAAAATTATATGGAAATGTGACAGTTTTACCTTTTTCAACGAAATCACAACCCAATAATCCCGCTGCGTATCCAATACAATCTCCTATAGAGAATAAAAAAGCATGGATTATCTGCAATTATGTCACAACAGTTTCTGTAAGTCGTTTAAGTTGCTCACGTACCGTTCCAAGATTATCCTGCGAAGATTTTCATAAAGTTGTAGCTCTGATGCTCAAATATTTACCGCATTTACACTATTGACTTTTGAGAAAAATAAGTGTACCTATATCAGCATACACGGCATCAGTAATGGTGGCCGCTTCCCCGCAAGGGGAGATAGGAACGAAGGAGTGGGAAACCGCTCCTTTCGTCATTTTTGGTATTTTTTTGAAAACTGCCATTTTTTGCAACCTTCCCTAGAACATATCCAACATTCATTCTCCACCGTTGTTGTTTTGAAATATCTGCGATTTGGGGTAAGCAGAAGACAATATCCACACCTTGGATCCGGTAAAGTTTCCCACGGAGATTACCGAGATATTGTACATACTTATCATTTCATTGCACAAAAAATCGTGCTGCCGTTGCTTAAACTTTATATGATTTTCCGCAATGGGAATATCTTTCCAAGATTGAAAAAAAGCTTCGCTTTATATGACCACACCTCAAACGATTGTATTTTACGAGATAACAAAGAAAATTCTCTAATAAACTAGAAATCAACCCCCAATCGATTTCTATCTCTTCACCAATAACAATTGTTTATTGCCCTAACCGCATTATTTCACCTGTCACACGACCCAACATAGCTTTTACAGATAGATTTTCTTCCCCTTTTCCGAGAAACGATCTATGTTAAGCTATTTTGGGATTTACTGCTAAATTGCTTATGCTTGCACTTTGAATGCCTTTTTTCTCACCATATAAAAGGTAGATAAAAAAATAATTTCGTTTATCAGCTTTATTTTAAAGACACACCTATTTTTACAGGATACGTTTTCCTTTCTATCAACCCTATCACATTTAATACACTTGTCGTTTCTAAACATGAACAACCAAGCATCACAATGGAACAATAGACACCCATCACTTTCATGGGCACTTGCATTGACAAGAGATAAACAAGAGCATTGATCACCACACACGGAGCAAAAGTCTATAGCGACTACGCCATAGACTTTCGCCACGCAAGGGTTATTCTTAAAGCATATTTATGATGAGATAATCATTTATGACATCCTTTTTGTTACGCCAAAGAACGGGTTTTGCTAACGAGTTTTACTATTGTGCAAATTTTTCAAGAGAAATCCTCACTCGCTCATAGATGACAAGATTTCTTTATGGAGAAAGCGTATGGCGCTCAGCTTTGACCTTTTCCATAACAAGGGTAAGTTCAAACTTTAACCAACACGACAATACACCTATTCTAAACGATTTACGCACCACCTCATCGGCAACAGGCTGCTCCAATATCGGGGCACTTACTTGAGAATTTTTTGCACTTCCACGCACCGTAAAAAAAGAAAGTATTTTTATCATATTTAAATCCATTTCAGTTGATTTGGATTTTAAAAGTGCCCCAAAAAATCAAACAAAAATAGAGAGGTAAGTTACGAAAACTACAGGGTAAATTTTACTGCCCCAAAATGTCTATTTTTCCCCGCCTGAACAGTCAGAGGAACACTATAAAAATTATTTTTATTGAAAAACAATTACTTATAATCTAGGGAAGAAAAGTAAAAATCTCCCCCAGAAAAAGAGTTTATCTTCAAAATTATCAAAAAAAAACAGCGCAATTTTAGTGATCTTTTTATTTTTTTTCTTTTGATAAAAGAGAGCTGGCAGGTGTCTTAGGCGCCCCTCCGGTAGGTTCCCAATTCGCAACAGCCGCTAACTCCTCAATGAGCTTCTCTCTTGGTAAATTATCATCATCCACCAACTTGTACTGAACGGCATGTTCACTAAGCCACTTTATAAGCGTTCCTTTAACAGTTTTACCACCCTCAGCCTCACTCACCGCTTCCCATGCCGCAACAATAGCAGCAAGCTTTGGAGCATAACGTGGATGCGTTGGATCTTGAAACGCATAATATTTCTGATCCTTAGTCTCAGCAGAATCATCCTCAGGAAAAAAAAACGCAGGACGTAGACCACGCGACGAAAGCCATTCTTTTAAATCATCAACGAGAACATATGAGGAATATGTCTCTATATAATTAGAAAAACTCGACCATTCTATCTTTAATTGATCGTCTTTTCCTGCCTGAACTATGGCATTATAAGCTCCTCGGAAACAAGCAGTTTTCTCTGATGATACGGAAAGGTTATCTTCGTAAATATCACTCTTTTCTGGTTCCATTTCATCGTGAAACAAACACTTTCCTGGATTTAATCCAACTATTAAAAGCGCTGCCTGCGGTATTGTTAGTTTGTGCAAACCCAAAAACCATTCTAAACTATCATCAATGTCCATAGAGTTCCTCTTTTTTCTGCACAATTTCGCTCTTTTTTAAAAACATCAAAAACGTTTGTTAACGCGTAGAGATTATGCACTTTTCACATTTCAACTCATCCATACTTTAAATAAAAACACAGCACCCACACCCTTCCTTGTGATACACAAGCAAATGATTTGAATTGATTTAAGATAAGAAGTTTTGAAGTGAGAGAATTTTACTGAATTTTGGGCTTTCATGCAAGATATCAGGCCAGTTACAAGGCGATAAATGCCCCTTCATAAAGCATAAATTTTTATGCGTGATCAAACAATTTGATATGATAATATCTCTGTCATTTATGCACTCCCACCTTTATCTGTCCCTGCAATTACAGTACAAAAGATAATTCGTTACACGCTAACAAATCCACCTAAATGCAAAAGCTGTAACAACGCTAAAATGCGCGTAAATATCATAAGAATACTGTCTTACACCTCCACAAGCAGAATGAGTGGCGTAAAACTGTACAATAAAATGTCATGCCTATAATGAACAGTGCTAAAGACTGTCGCAACACTGGGAGCTAAGGTGTATGATGATGCCGGCTTGCTCTTTTACGAAGCGTAAAGATTAAGAAGACTCAATGGAGTTTATATTATTTCATGGACATTTTGCTGCTCTACCCTTCTATACTCTTCACGGGGCCCCCCACGCGAAATGGGCTTTTATCCCTTGAAAAAGGTCTCTTTTTAAAGAATCATTTCAAATTCTAAGAGCTGTTACAGTCTTTTGAACGCATAAAATGAATGATGATGCTAGCTTATTCCTTTCCTATATTCTCGAGCATCAATACATTGAAATGCTCCATTCAAACGCCCCTTTAGCAAAATAAAGCACATTGTCTCTTAAATTTTTTCACGTAATCATTTCTTTCATGCGCCCCTGTCGTCTCCATTTGACAAATCTCCTTGTACTTTCTCAACATCCCAGCATTTTTTTACTGCAACCTTTTTGCAATTTTTCAGTTTTGAACTTTTAGATTGACTTTCGGTTTATTTTTCTTATGTTTTAGAATTATTCTAAAGTGCAAAGGAACAGAAAATGTTGAAATTGTTTTTTTCATTTGTACAACGTAAAGCTCTGTCCTTTCGTTCAGCACAAAACGTGATACTTAAAGCGCTCAAATTAAAAGAGCAACATGCGGCGCTCTATTTAAAATATGCAAAAGCTCTAGAACCTTATTCCTCTAAGGAAGCCGCGGTTTTTACCGCCATGGGGCTTCAAGAGCTTAAAAATTATAAGCAACTTTTGTGCCTTTCTTGCCATAATCGTGCAAACACTATCGGTTCATTATGTGACAAAACTTCTCTTGTGAAAGGCAAGAACCGCCATCCCTCCCAAAAAACAACAGCGGCAAATCACACCATAAAAAAGCCTTCGAAAACGCAAAGACAAACACTTTTGACTTGGATTCAACCAGGTCTTGCAGGGTTAATGGATGGCTCTGTCTCTACCCTTGCCCCCATTTTTGCCGCAGCTTTTGCCACGGGAGACACGCATCAAACTTTTTTGATAGGACTCTCAGCTTCAATTGGTGCAGGACTTTCGATGGGTTTCACAGAAGCAGCCCATGATGACGGCAAATTATCAGGACGTGGTTCGCCATTAAAAAGAGGCCTTGCCAGCGGCATTATGACCACATTAGGAGGATTAGGCCATACGCTTCCCTATTTAATCAACTCTTTTTATGTAGCGACAATTATTGCTTTTATCATTGTTTTTTTCGAACTAGGCGCCATCGTCTGGATTCAGAACAAATTCATGTCCACTCCCTTTTGGCGCGCCTCTTTACAGGTTATCATTGGGGGAGCTCTGGTTTTTGCCACGGGTATTCTTATCGGTAGTATCTAAAAAATCTTATCTGTAACCATAATTTAGATCTCAAATAAGCGCATGCCCCTAGGCATAAGCCATCCTTGATGATGCCTTTGATGATGTTAGGTGGTGTTGTGGAATATTTTAGGTCAGCAAGAGATGATAAGCAAGCTCTGGGGACAACCTATATCCACACACCTTTATCGACTTGGTTTTATAGATATCTTTTGTTAAAGTATCATTTTCTTCTAGACCTCATATTTTGGAAATGCCTCGATCATGTCGCACACTGAAACCAACGCCCCTTTAAACAATCATCCTGTCTCTTCTCAATCTTCACATGCCCAGACTTTATTTGTTCAGCGTCTTGCACACGGACAAGGTTTAGAACTTCCTTGCTACGCGACAGCGGGTTCTGCGGGTCTTGATCTACGGGCAGCAATTGGAGAAGAAGAAACGCTTGTTCTTGCCCCTGGGCAGCGGGCACTTATTCCAACAGGTCTCATTTTTCATTTATCTCTTGGGTTTGAAGCACAAATACGTCCACGCTCTGGCTTAGCCTTAAAACACGGCATCACATGCCTCAACACTCCAGGAACGATTGATAGTGACTACCGTGGTGAAGTCAAAGTCCTTCTTATCAATTTAGGACAAGAAGACTTTTCCATCCAACGAGGCATGCGCATTGCCCAAACAGTCATCGCCCCCGTATCTCAAGTTAATGTTTGCGCCATTGAACCAGAGCAAAATACCCAAAGCCATAACGAGAGCCGTGGAACAGGAGGTTTTGGTTCAACGGGACACACTTAAGAAGCTCTGAAAAATCTCTACTCTCAAAATAACACATACCCAACCACTCTTTCACTAGAAGTCCCTTGGGCTTTTAAAGTGTAGAAGGAGTGCGCATTTGCTTTCAAAGTTTTTTCACTAAACGCCCCTCTAAACAAGTATCCTTACTCTTCTCCTGTCTCTTCTCAATCTTCACACCCCCCTTGACTTTATCCGTTCAGCATCTTGCACTTGGGACAAGAAAGCTTCCTCACTACACAACGGCTGATTCTGCGGTCTTGGATTTACAAGCAGCAATTGGTAAAGAAGAAACGCTTGTTCTTGCCTCTGGGCAGCGGGCACTTATTCCAACAGGTCTCATTTTTCATTTATCTCTTGGGTTTGAAGCACGCATCCGTCCACGCTCTGGCTTAGCCTTAAAACACGGGCATCACATGCCTCAACACTCCAAGAACGATTGGGTGTGACTATCCGGAAGTGAAGTCAAACTCCTTCTTAATCAATTTAGGACAAGAAGACTTTTCCATTTAAACGGGGCATGCGCGCCATTGCCCAAACAGTCATCGCCCCTGTATCCCAAGTTAATGTTTGCGCCATTGAACCAGAGCAAAATACCCAAAGCCATAACGAGAGCCGTGGAACAGGAGGTTTTGGTTCAACGGGACACACTTAAGAAGCTCTGAAAAATCGCTCCTCTCAAAATAACACACATACTTATTCCAACCACTCTTTCACTGGAAATTCTTTGCGCTTTTAAAGTGCAGAGGGAATGCGCATTTGCTTTCAAAGTTTTTTCACTAAACGCACCTCTAAACAAGCATCTCTCAATTACGTCTCTCACGCTATACAAAACTTCATTATCACCAGATACCCCTCCCCATAACAAAAACATTGGCATTAACCATTGAGCGTTCACACACTGCTTGTAATGTCGACAATCTATACATCATATTGATTTATAATAATAATGAATTGTCTTTCAACTTAAATGAGAAATCTCAATACTGTAAGATTGTTTCATGGCAAGCCTATTTATATTAAATCAATCAAAAGCATGTTTCTCACATTCCAAACGTGGTTAGCATGTAGATAAAAACTGAAAAAATGCCTACAATGAATACGTATATTAACACTGTCTTGGAAAAAAATATAAATACGATAATGGTGCTCGCTTACTCTTTTATTCAGCATAAAGAGAGTGAGGTTCGATAGATTTTTTGATTATTTTACGGGGGCTTTACGGTTATACCATTTATGAACACCGCCGCAAAAAAGGCTTTAAGATGTATTAAGACACACAACAATCGCCTCTGCTGTTTTCTTGATCGCACCTCTTGCGGCAAGATGAGTAGAGCTTAATCCTAAAAAACCGATTCAATATATGAACCCCCTGCGTAATATCAAACCCCTACGTAATATCAAACCCATGCGTGTTTGGTTTAATAAATCCACGGAACCCTCATCAATTTCACTCTACGACTTTGAGTAATATGCTTTGCTTCCTGCAACAAAGGCTGTTTTTTATCACTGATCAGAGACATCGGCTGGAATATTAGCGTTTCCCGCAGTGCCCGTTGTTACGGCATCCACATGCCCCACAACGTTACCACCCGCTCCATCGACAGCAGCGTTCGCTACCCCTGTTGTTTTATTATTGATCTCACCTCTTGAGACAAGATTGGTAGAGTTTTGCAATCCTACAAGACCGATTTTATGATATCCAGCCATGCGTATTTGATTTAATAAATCGATGACAGTACCATAATCAATTTCGCTATCCGCTTTGATTAAAATTTTTGTCTCTAAATTTTGCGTCGTTTCCCTCAACAAAGCTTCTCTCAAAGCTGCTTGTTCTACAAGATGATCACCAATGTAAAGAGAACGATCTTTTTGCAACGTAACATAAAGAGGTTCATCAGACTGAACCACTGAAGGTGCTTGAGTTATAGAAGGAAGCTGAACGGAAATGGCAGATGTTGCCAAAGGCGCTGCAACCATAAAAACAATAAGCAACACCAATACAACATCAATAAAAGGGGTCACATTGATTTCGCTTTGCAACCCACTCTCGTCTATATCCCAATCATTATTAAGGCTTGCTTTCATTTTTTATGACTTTTCTGTTGTCTTTGTCTATCAAGTTCACGGCTCAAGAGCCTTTCAAGAGCAGCAGCGATATCACCTAAATCACTACGATAACCACTCAAAGCACGCATAAGGCTATTATACATAACAACGGCGGGAATAGCCACAAAAAGCCCAACAGCCGTTGCGAATAAGGCTTCAGCAATTCCAGGCGCCACCACATCAAGTCGCGTTGTTTGAGACTGAGCAATCCCAATAAAAGAATTCATAATTCCCCAAACAGTTGCAAAAAGACCAACAAAAGGAGCAATTGCGCCAATAGTTGCAAGAACAGCACTTCCACATGCAACACGGCGTGTAGCAGCCAGCAAGCAGCGTGACAAAAGTGAATGAACCCTTTCTTTTAAACCTTCATGAACATCACGAACCCTAGCATCGCGAACATCGCGGGAAACATCTTCATATTGATTGCTCTCCTCATAAAAGAGAATATCTTCAATCGTTTGTGCATTTTCCCCTACACTGGTTTTTTCACCAGAGCTTTCGTTTATCCCTTCAGGAGCAGAAAAATGAACCTGTTGTGCAGAAAGATACACCTCTTTAAGGACTTCTTTGAGAAAAAACACACCAGCTCCTTTGCTTTCTTTCAAGCTAGCTGCCAAACGCGTAAGAGTCTGAGCATTTAGAACCAATTGAAGTTCATGACGTACTCTTCGTTTTACCAAAGTGATCTCAACAATTTTCACAAAAGCAATTGTCCAAGACATAAGTGAAGCAAGTAACAAAATAATGATAACGGCTTTCACCACCCAATCAGCAGCCATAAACATAGAAAGAGGAGAAAAATCATGCACTGTCAATACAGCAGACATATTATCTAAAGGGACTGTTTTATCTAAAGGGACTGTTTCAGATTCCATTTTTATCTCACATTCTTGTGCTCTTATCTTTATTTATGAGCTGGATCGTCACCCCGCATAGCATCACTGTTCCACAATGCCACTACCCTTTTAACGTCACTTGTGTATTCCTCTTAAGAAAGAAAACTTGATAAATCAAGTATAGTTTTATTTCACAAGCTCTCTCTTAATTCTAAAGAAATTACTCAAGAAATTTTTCTCTAACAATTCAACAAGTTTATCTTACCCAATCAATTTATTGCATAAATTAGGCAAAATGATAAACTTACAAGAAGTATCGCATATAATATTTTAATTTATAAGAATAATTTATCATCGTTCCTGTTAAATAAATCTCTCATATCGCAAAGCTTTTCTCATTTCTGCGGCTCTTTTGAAGCCAACAAAATATTTTCTTACATGAAACAAGCAGCAAAAATATCATAAAATCCTCGGAGAAAAGGATATGCACTTCTCTAACAACCAGTGCACTAAAGTACCTCTCCTATCCTAAAATAAAAATATACCTTACGTTTTTAAAAAAGAACGATCGCAATATTCTTAAACTGACCAAAAGTATCATGGGGAGCGCGTGTTGCCCCCAAATACATAGAGAGCAAAGAGCCGCAATATTATTTTCTTTTTCTTTGCTGCAAAAGTATAAAAATGACAGTACTTCTGCCGCAAAATCGCAACAACGATGTTTTTTACCTGTCACAAGCTTAAAAAATAAGCCTCAGCACACTTTTAAAAAACTTTTATAAAAAACTGCGCCACGAGAAACTGAAGAATGGTGCTAAATTACTGCAAAAGCATAAGACAATTCTCAACAGATGCGACCCTTTACAGACAAAGCATATCGTATAGGAAAGATTTATTTTATCAAAAACAATTTTAAATTCGACAAAATGAAAGGAACCAAAAAAAGCTTTTGGCGTTACTCAAGCAGTGAAAATTTTCACTCCAATGCAAATGATCACTATGAACACACCAATACAAATATAATGAATCAAGAGGGAAAAATACCATGGCCCATAATAAAACAACACAGCACGATAAATCAGCCGTAGAAAAAGACCTACAAGGACAATTAGAAACGTTACGCACTGAAATTTCAGGGATTACCTCAACCCTAACAGATCTTGGTGCAAACAAATTCAACGCCGCCAAAGACAAAGCGGAAAAACTATATCACTCAGCGAAAGAAAGTGGTGAAGACATGATGTCTCAAGCAAAAGACAAAATTAGTGATCTTGAACAAACCATGAATCAATGCGTTCGCAAAAATCCTGGCAAAAGCGTTTTGTTTGCCGCAGGGGTTGGTTTTATTCTTTCTCAATTACTGCGTCGTTAAGCAATGCATAAGTTTATCGCGCCTCTTTTAAACCATCTTGTCGGTGGAGGGCTTAAAAGCACAGTCAAGCAAGTACGCCTTCAAGCAATTTTTTATGGGTTTATTGGCATTTCATTCTTCATGTCTTTGCTTTTTTTATGTACCATCGGTTTTATTGCGTTATGTTCTGTTATGAAGCCTCTTGCTGCCGCCAGTATCATGTTTTTAATTTGTCTTTCTCTTGCGGGATTAGGTCTTATTATCAGTCGCGTTCTCAAAACTTATCAACGCTATGACCAACAAAAAAAGACAGAAGAACAACGCCACAAACTCATGACAGATGCGACCGTTTCCAGCCTTGCAGCTCTCAGTCAACATCTCCCTTTTGCCAAATTGAGTGTTCCCATTCTCGGACTTGCAACTTATTTTTTGTGGAAAAAAGATAAAAAAGACCGCTTTTCAAAGTAAAATATGTAAAGCTGTCACTCTAAATTCCCCCTCAGTGTGCTTTCTTTTATAGCAAAAGAAAGCACATTTTTTCCTCATAGTCTCTTTAGCTTCTTCAAATACCTGAAAAAAATCCCCTTCATTTTGCTAAAAATTCCATAGAACCGCTACACTCTCTTTCAGATTGCAACCCATGTTTCATGAACATAGCAACATGAGGCAAAGCTTGCATTAAAAGTTCTGGTTTGATTTGAAGCAATTGATTGTTTTTTGAAGGCAAGGTATTTTCAGTTTTACCTTTTCTCTATTTTTTCATAAGCCTTTTTTCATGACCAAAGGTCACATCAATAGTTTGCATGTGTTTATATTTTTCTGAACACTCATGTTTGTTACAATGACTATTTTGTTTAGGGGAAGGAAACGCGCTCTCCCATAGCGCTGTAGTGAGCAACCTATATGCGTAAGCGAGCTTTAAACACAACAAATTTCCATAACGAGCGTTGTCCACCAAGGACTGTGTGGATTATCATTAACTTTTTTCTGATAAGATTTGCAGTAGAATATTGTCTTGATTTTTAAATAGCGCTTGAAAAGACACTTTATCAATAATGGTCAATATTAATTATGGTCAATGGGATTATAGCTTCCATGATCTCTTCGCCAATCTTCTGGTTGTTGAAATTGGCTCGACCATAAACCGTTTTGTGCTTTTTGAGCAGCAGATTGTAGAGTTTTATAGTCTGCGGGGGATGGAAAATGATGCTGATCTTTTGTCAACACCATCAACCCTTCTGCCAGCCCCAACCGCGCCAGATCAACCCCATCTACAAAACATTGTGCATAATGAACCTGTTGAACGACACGTGCTTGCCGACAAGTAACCTTTTTATCAATTGTTTTTGAAACAAGCCAAGCCGTAACAAAAGCACCGCAAGGCCACTTAACTCCGTTGCGTGAGGCAAATTGCCTCATTTCACAGCTTTCCACACCATATAAACGGATATCACGGATGATCTTTTTTCTCCACCCATCATCTACAAGCGTAATCATTTTAAAGGTCACACCACTTGTGACCTGTATAGCACCGGAATAGACCGGCACATTTTCTTCATAAAATTGTGATGCGATTGGTTCTGAATGCAACACCACATTTTGTTGGATTGCGTCTTGTTGGTTTGCATAATCAACCAATTGTGACTTCGGATTTTGAACGGGGTTTCCAATTGTCTTTTCTGATCCTTCAAAAAGAGAAAATTGCATAATATTTTCAGTATGTTGACTGAAATAAAAGTATCCTAAAATAATAATACAAATTAAGACAATATATTTAGGCGCTGCTCGAAAACATTTTAAAAGTATCATTTTGAATATTACTATATTTTTTGTTTATTAAATAATAAAAGATTAAATATTATTAATTTATCGATAGAAAAAAATATTTTTTTCATTTATATGATTCCCGATTAATATTTTGAATATTAATTTTATGATCAACTTAAACATAAAGCGGGGGAATTTTCATGAAAAACATGAATAATTCGTTCATTAATGAACATACCTTACAAAAAACTATTCTATCCAACACCCAAAAAAAATGGTTAACAGCAGCATTGATGCTGTTTATTGCCTTCATGGCACTGAGTGAACCAGCATTTGCTGATGGCGGCTTCGGAAAAATTGAAACTGCTCTTCAAAAAATAGTTGATGCTTTAAAAGGACCAATTGCAAAATCAATCGCAACCATTGCGATTGCTGGTGTTGGGCTTGCATGGATTGCTGGTTATGTTGAAATGCGTAAAGCTTTCTTTGTTTGTGTTGGCATCGGCATTGTTTTTGGTGCATCGCAAATCGCATCAATGTTTATGTCTTAATTCGCTTAACTTTAGCCTTTCAAAGCCATGAAAGAGCACGACAAGCTAACAGAAGATACGTTATTTCTTGCTTGCACGCGCCCTGCAATGATCGCAGGCGTGACGGTGGAAGCTATGGG
>NZ_JBHIPA010000013.1:43030-47358 GCF_042195845.1 Bartonella sp. AP4SXKL | reverse complement strand
TCTTGCTGAACAAAGCTCTCGCTTTCCACTTTGGTAATCACATTATTAACCTGTTCAGTCAATTTATTCTGAACATTCGTGATAGAACTTCCAACACCTGTAAGTGCATCAGCTACATTCTTATAATTCTTGTCAAAAGAAGTACCATCCTCACTAAACTGCTTGATCTTGAAATCCGGTGCTTTCCATATGCCCACTTCATCATATCCAGCACCTCCACCAAAATAGGTTGCAAGCGTGTTACCCATTGCATAAAGTTGACTACCAATGACAGCATCCGTTGAGCCGGGGCTGATCTCAGCCTTTTCTAGAAACGTAATTCTACTGTTTTCCTGTGTCCTTACAACTCTGCCTTTTTCTTCTTGCTTCTTCTCATGACGCGCTACAAAGGCATTGACCTCATCATTCCATAACAAAGAATCCTGTGCTACTCCTTCAGAAACTTCTTTAATCCGTGCATTCACATTCTTGATATTTGTATCAAGACCAGTAAATGCACTACCAACATTTTTAAAAGAGCCCTCTGTTATATTACCCTTTGTATCAATCTTGGATAAGTTATAAGTTGGTCCCGTCATAGCAGAACCAGCAACTCCTGCACCTCCACCAAAATATTTTGATGTATTCGCCATAGCCGTTTCCAGATTTCTCGCTGTGGACGAAAGACTCTCATTGGTTTTGCTTAACTGTGAAAAATTAACTGCATCGTTCGCTCCAGTGCCATCAGACACTCCTGTAATCTTTTTACCCCCAGCATCTATCCCAGAAATGATTATTTTCGGTCCACCTGTAATCACTAAGCCTGTTGCGTCTAGGGTATTGCTTCCTGCAGTTACTTTATTGACTGCGATTTCCTTAGCTAGATCAAATTTTATATTATTATTATCTTTGCCTTTGCTAATTTGAAGATTTTCACTTGCCGCTGATAAATCGATCTTGCTCTCTATACCGATAGTTGTAGCATCTGCACCACCAACAGACAGCTGCCAACCTTTATCTACGTAATTTTGTAATGACTTTATCTGCGCAACATTTACTGCATCAGTCAGTTCAGAACCAGCTGCTACCCCTATAATTTGTCGCGTTCCCTTCTCGCTGAGATTACCAACACTCATGGCACCATAAACACTCTTCCATTGAACTTCAGTACCTGTTGCATTCGCTTTCTTATTAGGAGAATAGCCAAAAACACCTCTAGCCCTATCGGCGACAGAATTGTAACCTAGCGCAACACCGCCCGATTCTTTCACTTCTGCCCATGCACCAACAATGGTGGCAGCAGAAGCGTAGTCTTTCGTGCTGTTGCCAACAATAGTAACACCTTCAAACAGATTACTTTGTGAATATGTCTGTATGCCGTTACCAATAGCAATAATATTAATGGCATTCGCATTCTGATTTTTTCCTATTTTTATATCATCATTAGTTGCATACGTACTCACCCTCCTTGCTAAACTATTAACGCCAGACAGCAAAATATCATCACTATTATCGTCCTCAACAGGCAGCATCCACCCTTTTTTAACAAATGTTTTTGGCAATTTTCGCACAGCAATATTATCCGCACTCATGCTTTTATCGTTAACCGCTATTCTTGTAAGCTGTGGCACTTTCTTATCACCAACATTTCCAACTCGCGCAGAACGGCTACCTTCTGTCAAAACATTTACGATAGGACTCTTATCTCTCTTACCAGAAAGGGTTTTGGTTAAAAAATTTGCGTAATCTTCAGAAGCATTCAAACCAGCAACAGAGAGAAGGCTTTGTGGATAAGACACACCGGCACTTTTTACACCTTCAAGAAACGTGTTTCTAAAATCAGGATTTGCTGAAAAAACAGGCGTAACATTCGATAAGAATGTAGCCGCTATAGCCAACGAAAGAACTTTAACAAAAGAAAAACGAGAACGTTTTAATTCACTCGCTGCTTGTGGGGCATATAATTTTTTCATAACAAACTCTCCAATGAAAAAACTTAAAAACACCTCCAAAACATAAAAAAGACACATTTTAGCATTATTGATGTCTTTGGAATTCAGAGTAGACGATCATTGCTTAGAGTGTGAACATTTTGAGTCTTTAGTCTTGTTTTGTTTGTGCTCTTTGTATTGAGACCTAAATGTTTGTCTTTTTGATTATGTTTTGTGGACATAAAGATGACACATTTAGAGTCTAAGTTTTTTAGTGTGCTGTTTTTTCTAACTAAAAAGGGGTCTTTATATTTAATATTACATTTTACTTGGTAGTGGTTACTATAAAATCCTTTGTACTAGGTTTTAGTATGTATTTTCCTAATTATAGACTTTATTTTTATTAGAAAGCATGGTTTTATTAATAATAAGTAAAGTAAAAAGAAATTGTAATATGTCCGGAATATAGTTTTCCTTGGATAACTGGCTTTTTAGTTGGATTTTTTCTTTTTAATATATCATATAATGATATATGCGCGGTCCCGTGATGTACCTTTTATCTTTACGCACTACTTATCCCCCTTTGAATTATTTTATCAAAATGAGTCTTACTAATATACACTCCCATATTGCTATAGGCTGTTCAAGAAAATAGCAACATAAAAATATAGCTTTTTAGCAATATGGATTCTACTGTGATCTTTTTTCAACAAAATATAGAAAAATCTTCTATAAAACCTCACAGTTTATAGCCTCATCAAATATTATGCTTATCTCTAGATAAATACTGTGCGTCTGTAAAAAAAAATATCCACCCTTATTTCAATAAATAAGGGTGGATGTTTTGTTCTATTTTCGTTGTTCGTATTATTTTATTTTCAGAGTGATTGCACCACCTATGCCCCAATGACCACCAGCACTCGTGGCAGAGAGATTAGAGCGGATTTTTCCGTTTTCAGATGTATAACCAGCACCAAGGGCAAATGCGGATTGTCCACGCCATGCGCCGCTACCAAATGAGACACTCAAAGATCCCGGCTCGTCAAAGTAACGTAGGTTGGATACTGCTAGACCAACGGCGGCTGCTTGCCTTGCCTCTTTCCGTACGCTCTTAATGTCATAACTTAAAATATTAAACTTCATATCTGTATATCGGTCAGACCGATCAACAGCATCATCAATGGCATTAATAACAATATTATCCACCCGACTATCCGTATATTTTTTTGCATCATCGAGAACAATTTTCATCTGTTGCTGAGTGTAATCATGTAGTTGACCACCATTCACAGCTTCTTTCGAACCTTGTTCAATGCGACCATTGGCAACATTATCAATCATAACAGGTTCACTTTCGTTGCCACCTTTTAGAGTGATCTTATTGGTTTTTTTACCATCAGCATCTTTATCATAGTTAACTGCACCATCAGAAAGATTATTAACCGTGTTCTCAATATTATCAACTCTGTCTTCAATATTGAAAACCGTTTCACCAATATTCGTAACCGTAGTGGAAATATTGTCGACTCTGTTTTCAATATGCTTAATATCTTTTTCAACGCCAGTGATACGTTCGTTGGTTTCCCAAAGCTGTCCACCATTGACTGCATCTTTTGAACCTTCTGCAATTTTACCATCTGCTACATTGATAATCTTACTTGGTTGACCATCATGGCTAGCGTCATAAGCTTTTTTCTGCTCATTCCAATTTAAACCATTGGACGAGACATTGTTTTCAACACTTTGAATACGGTCGTTTATCTTAGACATACTCTCACTTACGCCGTCAAAAGCACTGGCAACGTTATGATAATCCTTCTTTTCACCAGAGCTCCCGTCAGCCTTGAATTGTGCTATCTTGAAAGTAGGAGCAGTCCATTCTCCATTATTATAGCCAGCGCCACCACCAAAATATGCAGCAAGCTGATTACTCATCAAATAAAGTTGCGAACCATTTATAGCATCGGTTGAATTAGCAGAAATATCTCCATTGGCAAGAAACTTAATTTTGCTATTGGTTTTTTCCTCTCCATGCTGTGCTACAAATGCCTGCTCATCATTGCTCCACAACAAAGCATCCCCTTTGACTTCTTGTGTAATATCATTGATTTGTTGTGTAAAATTATTGACCACATTCGTGAGATGACTATTCACACTCTTCACATTTGCATCGAGACCACTCAAAGCTGAGCCAACATCATGATAATTGGCTTTTGCCACCTGACCATCTTCAACAATAACAGATAAACTATAGTTTGGTCCTTTAAAAGCACCATTTTCGAACGAGGCACCACCACCAAAATAATTTGCTATATCTCCAGATATTTTATTAATTTGGTTCCCATTGATCGCATCATGCGAATCTTCAGCAATTTTCCCATCTTTAACATTATGGAGGGAAACGGGTGCTGTAGTCTT
>NZ_JBHIPA010000013.1:0-42930 GCF_042195845.1 Bartonella sp. AP4SXKL | reverse complement strand
GAAGTATCAACAGCATTAAAAGCAGAACCAACATCATTATGAGAATTACCCTGAATTGTGTAAGTTGGTGCTTTACCATTAGATACATCTGCACCACCACCAAAATATTGTGATGTATTTTGACTTACACTTGCAACGTCCCGATTAACCTGCTCCAACTGCGCAAAATTCACTGCATCATCAGGTTCTTCCCCAGCTGCCACTCCTGTAATCTGCTTATTGCCAGCATCAATACCATCCACAGTTATTTTAGCCCCATCAGCAAACAAAATGCCATCATCACTGATAGAGCTTCTCCCAGCGGTAACTCGTTCCACTGTAATATTATTAGCTAGATCAAATGTTACATTATTGTTTTCCCCACCTTTTGTAATCTTAAGGTTGTCACTTGCAGCCGACAAATCTACAGTATCTTGTACACCAACAGCTTTAGCATTTTTACCTCCAACAGATAGTGTCCAACCTTGGTCTACGTATTTTTGTAATGATTTTAACTGTGCAACATTAACGGCATCAGTGTCGCCACTACCAGCTGCCACTCCTACAATCTGGCGCGTTTTTTTTGATTTAGCATCACCAACACTCACTGCACCTAGCGTACTCGCCCATATCATGTCGTCAGAATCTGAAGGGCCTTTAGTTAAAGAATTATACCCGATAGCGCCAGCAGCAACATCAGCCACAGACTCGCTCCCAAGAGCAACACCCTTATGCTCAGTCGCTCTTGCATCTGAACCAATCGCTATCGAAAGATCTGTTTGAGCTTGAGCACCATAACCTATAGCAATTGCTTTTTGTCCACCTGCAAGTGATTTGTTACCGAATGCAATACTATCAACGCCTTTTGCTTTTGCACGCCCACCAATAGCAATCGTATTGCTTGCTACTGCTTCAGACGCAACCCCTATAGCAATACTTGCTTGTCCACCTGCAAGTGCAGCAATACCAAAAGCTTGTGATCCCCCAAACTTTGCAGTTGCAGCCGCTCCAAATGCTGTTGAATAATGCCCCGTTGCGGAAGATCCACACCCAGTTGCAAAAGAATACACACCATAAGCTTCAGGCAGAACATTTGAAAGACCACCGGTTGCTTTTCCCATATATCCCCCCTTACCGGTCAGACCATCATCAACCCAATTAAGCTGAACCTTCGCCCAGTTAAAAGGACGCTTGCCATTAATCTCTTTATTCATAGAAACTCTTTCATATAGTTCCTCTGCAGTGATTTGGTTATTAGTACCTTGATTGCTTCCACCACGATCAACAACATTAAACACACCACAGTAATCCTTATCGCCAGCTAATACAATACTGCCATGGCTAGCGTATTGATAAGACACGCTAGGACCACTTGTACTTTGAACTTTATCACCTGTTATCGCAAGATTTGCAGCAACCACAGGAGAAACACTCGACAAGAGCGCCGCTATAACTGTTCCCAATGAAACAGCTTTAATCAAATTTGGTGTTGAATATTTTTTCATAATACCCCCTCATAACAATAGATTAAAAACACAAAAAAGGTGTGTTCTAGAGCTTTCTTATTTCCCTTGCGTGTTCCTGCTTTTACAGCGTGTTTTAGGACATAAATAAAATTAAGACGTAAGCTGTTGTTTCTGCAACGCCTTTAGAGGGTAATTAGGGGTAGGTTCGTGAAAGTCAATTTGAGGAAGGTAAAAAAATACTTAATATTAGAATGGATTTCATTTTTCTATCAAAGGTTGTGTGTCGTTTTTAGCTTTGATCTCTTTGAAAAAGGTATAATTTTTGTGCCTATTGATCATCCGCTTAGGCATCAGTTTATTTTTCGTGAATAAGCTCTTTTATTTCATTAGAGGATTTATGAAAGCTTTTTACTAAAATGCCCCATCTATATCCTTACTAATGGTAATGTGTCTCGTTGCTGTATCCTATTTTACAAAAATACTCACTGCTACTTGTTCTTTTATTCCCTTCAGTTGTGAAAAATTCACTGCATCAGTATTGCTAGTTCCTTCTGCAACATTTGTTACTTTTTTACTTGCCGCATTAATATTACCGGTGGTTATTTGCGGGACATCAGTAATTACTAAGCCTGTTGCATCGACTTTTCTTTTCTCTCCTAATGTTATGCTTTTCAATGCTATATCATTAGCCAAACCAAATATGAGCTTATTTTCATCGTCCTTATCTCTTTTAACCCTGAAGTTACTTCCTCCCGATGAAAAATTCATTGTACTATCTAGCACCCATATCTTTAGCTGCCTCACCAGAAATAGACTGTTTCCACTCTTTTTTTCTTACGACTTCTTCTAAATCTTGCAACTGTCTCAGGTTCACCGCATCGGCAGATTTGCTATCAGCTGCTACGCCTATAATTTGTCGCGTTATGTTCTTACTAGGAACACCAATATTTACTGAAACTTTCGTACTTTTCCATTGAGATTAGGTGTTTTTAGCCAGTCCTTGCAGAACAGACGTATCCCCAAAAACGCCAGCAGTCCTACCAGACACAGAGCTGTTCCCGATAGCCCCCCATCAACCATCACTTTAGAATAGGAACCTAAAGCGATACTTCCAACCCCTTTTGCTTTTGAATAGAAGCCCATAGAAATAGCTTCTTGAGCAAATGCTTATGTACGGATGACCAAGAGCAATCGAACCATATTCTAAAGCTTTAGAAACAGCTGCTACTACTGTTGAATAATCACTCTTCGAAAGAGTATAATCATTTTCCCCGTGTTCGCTCTTCTTATTATATTCACTACCTATTGCAATACTGCTTTTCTCTAAAGCGTAAGCCATATTGCCTACAGAAACGCTTCATTCTTTTTCCGTTTGCGCTCCACTACCCTAAAGCAATACTTGTGTTTGGAGTACGTTGCATATCTGTAGATCGTTGCATTATAAAGCATACGTTTAAAACTATACGAAAATAAAAGCTAAAACTGTCTTCTTTTAATAAAGGGTATATTCGTATTTACATTTCTTGAAGCATTTTAATAAATCAAAATAATAGCAATCAATTTTTTAAATCTTTACCATTAAGGTCTTTTATTCTCAAAAAAAGTTGTCATAGGCTTTTTATATTCGGATTTTATATAATTACGGGTGTTTTATACATTTAGAATAGCTTTAGAGAACTCTGGAAGAAAGTAAAAAATTTGCCCTTTTCTTCAATTAAGAAAAAGGCAAATCAATTTTATGGATTTAGTCGTTTATTAGTTGAGTATCACATTAACCCCTGTACTTATACCCCAGTGACCTCCAGAAGTGGTAATTGACAAGTTGGAACCAATATCACCGTTCTCTGAAGTATAACCTGCACCAAAAGCAAAAGCAGATTGACTACGCCATAAACCACTACCAAATGCGATTGTTAATTTTCCAGGAATATCACTATAGCGTAAACCAGCTACCGCTAAACCAACAGCTGCTGCTTGTCTTGCCTCTTTTCGAACATCCTCAACAGCATAACTTAATGTCGAAAACTTCATATCCGTATACGAATTAGCCCCACTAACTCCATCTTTTACAAGATGAGAAATTTGCTCATCCGTATACTTATTGGCACTTTCAAGCACAAAATCCATCTTATCTTTTAATTGACCACCATTAACCGCTTCTTTCGAATCTTTTTCAACCCTTCCATCGGCTACATTGTCTATTAATACTGGAGAACTGTCATCTCCACCAACTAATGTAACTTTATTGGTCTTTTTGCCCGTTTCTTTATCTTTATCGTATTGTACAGATCCCTCCGTAACTTTATTTTCAATATCCTTGACCTGATCTGTAATCATCTGCTGAGTTTCCCAAAGCTGTCCTCCATTCACAGCTTCTTTTGAATCTCTGTCTACCTTGCCATCCTCTACATTGATAATCTTACTTGGACTCTTAACACCCTGAGCATCAACATGAGATGCATCATAGCTTCCTTTTTCTTCATTCCAATTCAGACTATTCGAAGAGGTACCCTTTTCAACTTCTTTTATACGATCATTGATAGTGCTCATGCTGTCATTAACAACATCAAATGCTTCAGAGACATTATTACGCTCCTCTTTATCACCTTTCGTACCATCCTTATTAAAGACCTGAACAGTGAATTTTGGTCCTTGCCAGTTTCCTTCCTTATCATAACCAGCTCCTCCACCAAAATATGAGGCAAATGTCTGTTGAAGTGTATAAATCTGACCACCATTAATCGCATCCGTCGAATCTTCTGATATCTTTCCTTTCGCAAGGAACGTGATCTTGCTGTTTTCCTTGTTACCTTCTTTCTCATGCTGTGCTACAAACGCACCTGCATCATCACTCCACAACAACGCATTTTGCTCAATGTTGTCTGAAATCTCATTATGAAGATTCTTGAAAACCTTATTTACACCGGCAAACGCGGCTGCAATACTATCATAATTCTCCTCTTCAAAGCTTCCATCTTCTTGGAAAGTCATTATCTTGAAACCTGGAAGCGCCCAGCCATCACCATCATACTTAGCATCACCACCAAAATACTTTGCTAGCGACTGATTCAGATCATAAATCTGTCCGCCATTAACCGCATCACTCGAGCCTGATACTATAGAGCCAGCCGCAAGTGATGTGATCTTGCTTGCTTTTCTGTCATCACCTTTCCCATGCAGAGCGATAAAAGCTTTGTCACCATCGCTCCAAGATAAAGAATCTTGTGCAACTCCCTCTGAGACCTCCTTAATGCGAGCGTTCACATTCTTGATATTGTCATCAAGTCCTTTAAAGGCAGAACCAACATCGGTATGCGGTTTATCTGTTACAACACCTTTTTCATCAATATTCGATAATTTATACTCTGGTACTTTAAAGTTTTTGCCATCAAAGGATACATCTCCACCTAAAATTTTTGATAAATCCTCAGTGATTGTATGAAGCTGATCGCCATTAATCGCATCACTCGAAGCTGATATTATAGAACCTGCGGCAAGCGATGTGATCTTGCTGTTTTCCTTTTCTCCATCTTTTTCCCCATGCTTGGCTACAAAGGATTGTTCTTTACCATCCCACAACAGAGCATCGCCTTGGACAGATTCTTTGATATTCGTGACTTTGTCATTAAAATCATTAACGATGTTCTGCATATTCTTATTCACAGTCTGGAAATTCTTATCAATTCCGTCAAAGGCTTCCGCTACATTATTGTAGGTTTTTTCTTCAACTTCAATTTCATTGCTCTCTAAGTTGAAAACTTTGAGTTTGAAGGTTGGTTTGTTCAATACGCCATTCTCATACGTAGCATCGCCGCCAAAATATTCTGCAACTTTGTTGCCCAGTGCATAAAGCTGGGAACCTGTTATAGTTTCGTGCGAATCTTTCTCTACCTTACCATCAGCGACATTAACAATCTTGCTCGCACCCTTCTCACCATGAGCAGCATTGTAGGCACCACCATCACCTACACTGCCATCCCAATTTAAACTATTCGAAGAGAGGTCATTTTCAAATTCCTTTATACGAGCATTCACATTCTTGATATTATCATCAAGTCCTTTAAAGGCAGAACCAACATCGGTATGAGATTTATCTGTTACTTCACCTTTTTTATCAATATTCGATAATTTATACCCTGGTACTTTAAAGTTTTTTCCATCAAAGGATACATCTCCTCCTAAAATTTTTGATAAATCCCCAGTGATTGTATGAAGCTGACCACCATTAACGGCATCTGTCGAATTTGAGCTAAGATCTCCACCCGCAAGACCTGTTATTTTTTTACCTGCAGCATCAATACCATCCGCTATTACTTTGGGGCCATTTTCAATCGTTAAGCCCGTTTTATCTAAAGTGACGTCTTTTAATTTTACACTGTTCAATGTGACATCTTGTGCCAAATCAAATGTTATTTTTTTGTCTTTACTGTCTGTTGTATCACTATTTTTAATCTCAAAGTTTTTGCTTCCAGAAACCAAATTTAATATATCACCCGGCTGAAAGTTTGAAACAGCCTTATCATTAAGAGAAAGTGTCCACCCTTGTGCTACAAATTCCCTTAATTTTTTCAGCTGCGCAATGTTGACGGCATCAGTGTCTGCATAACCCGCTGCCACACCTGTAAGCTGTCGTGTTATCTTATTCGGAGTATCACCAATACTAAAAGCTCCTTGAGTGCTCTTCCATATCACACCATCATCCGTTGACTGGCTCCCTATGGAAGGATCATAGCCAACTGCGGACACTGAGTTACGAGAAACAGATTTATAACCCACAGCAACACCACCCTCAGAAAGTACTTGTACATTTGATCCTAATGCCATACTATTTTTAGCTGTTGCAGCTGAAAGTCCACCTAATGCAATACTATTTTCACCAGATGCATTTGCAAAACCACCTAATGCGATACTATTTTCACCAGATACATTTGCAGAACCACCTAATGCAATACCATTATCGGCAGTTGCACTTGAAAGCTTACCTATAGCAATACTTTCTTGCCCACCTTTTCCCTCACTGGCAGCAATTGTAATGCTCTCCGTTTCGGCATGCCATTTAAAAACACTATCATCGGCAGCTTTTTTAATCTCATTGTGAAGATTTACATAAGACTTACCCACACCTTCAAAGGCTTTGGCTACATTTGGAAAACTTTCTTCTTCAATCTCATTCGTCTCAGGATTTAAAGTTTTAATTTTGAACTCTGGATTATCCCATTGACCATTCGTAAATTTAACACCACCGCCTAAATATCCAGCTATATGGGTAGCTACAACATTCAACTGACTACCATTTACCGCCTCTTGTGAATCTGCACTAAGATCACCAGATGTAACACCCGTTACCTTTTTATTTCCAGCATCAATACCACCGGTGGTTATTTTCGGACCATCAGTAATTACTAAGCCCGTAGCATCGAAGGTATTTTTACCTGCCTTTACGCTCTCCAGTGCAATGTCTTGAGCCAGATCAAACTTTACTTTATTGTCCTCTTTGCCCTTTGTAATATTTAGGTTGCTACTTCCAGCGGAAAAATCTACCGCGCTATCCATAAGAACAGTTGTAGCATTTTTATCTCCAACAGAGAATTTCCAACCGTTTTGTCTTACAACTTGTTCTAAGTCCTGCAACTGTCTAAGGTTCACTGCATCGGTAACATTAGAACCAGCTGCTACGCCTGTAATTTGTCTGGTTATACCCTTACTATAATCACCAACACTAACTGAGCCCCGCGTACTTTTCCATTGCGCCTCAACGTTTGTTGCAGGCCCCTGCAACAAAGAAGTGTAGCCAAGCTCACCAGCAGCCCTATCGGATATAGAATCGCTTCCTAGAGCAACACCTGCCGCAACCGTCACATTAGAGCTAGCGCCTATAGCAATTCCCTGCAGCGCCTGCTCCTGTGCATATGCATTGTACCCCATAGCAATCGCTTCATTTGCATAACTATGTGCTTTACTACCGAAGGCTATTGAAAAATCACCTAATGAAACTGTTCTCTCTTTTTCATCATAACTATCGGTTAGAGAAGAGCCGATTGCAATGCTATTTTTAGTATCTCTACTCCTACCGGCTAAAGCAGTTAAGCCGATTGCAATCCCTTGGTCAGCCTTCGTCTGCGCTACCTGCCCGTAAACAATAGCATCATGAGCTTCTCCCTGAGCTCGTTCACCATGGACAAGAGGATTACCCAAATTCCCATCCCTAGTCATTTGACCGCCCGTTACAACTCTTGGAGTTAAAGCTGCTCTTGTTATTTTTTTACTTCCAGCATTCATATCAATTGAACGTATTGAATCGCTGGCTTCTGCCAAAACATTCACTATAGGACTATAATCGCTCACACCAGTAAGAGTTTTGGTTAAAAAATTTGCATAGTCATCAGCAGCACTTACCTTGGATGTCAAAGAAACATTCAGCGCTGTTAAATAATTTTCCTGTGATGCACTAGAAGAATCCAAATCACTGTTATAGCTATCATAAACAGAGACAATACTTTGTGGATATATCTCAGCAGTGTTCCTTATGTTTGCAGAAATCTCTTCTCCTGAATCAAGATCATTCGAAAAAACAGGGGAAATACTGGCTAAAAGTGCAGCTATTGAAGTCAAGGATAGGACTTTAATAAAAGGAAAACGGGAAAATTTTAAATTGCTCCCTGCTAATTTTGTATATAATTTTTTCATAATGAACTCCCCAATGAAAGAAATAACTATAAACACAAAAAAGACACATTTAAACGCTATAAAGTTTCCTAAATTTGGTTTTTCTAAACGTATTCAAAAATTTAGTACCGGACTGCAAAGAGAGAGAAGTTGTGTTTTTAGCTTTTATGGTTAATGTGTTTTGCTCTTTTACATTTCCTAAGAAAGTAAATTTCTTTGTGGTGATTAGTTTTTTTAACTTTTAAACTTATTGTTTGTTTTTTGCAAGGGGTAGAGTTGATTTAGTGGATTGTTTTATAACTTCTTCCAGTAAAGTTGAAATACATTTGAATGTGTACTTTTATCTTAGTAGAAAGCTTTTTAATAGATTTGTAGAGAGCAAAAGGTTTTTTTCTATCTGTAGAGTGCTACAGATTTTTCAGATTTAAAAATTAAAGAAAAAATAATGAACTTATAATTTATGGAAAAACTTATTATCTTATTTTGAAATAAGAAGTTCATTTTTTTGAAAGCGTCCGGTTTTTCTGTTTTTTAAACCTGTATTTATCGTTAGCGCTTATCAATTTATATATATTTTTTTACATACGTAACAACAATTCACCCCTGCCTCATGAGACAGGGGTGAAAAGGAATTTTTATGTATTTTGTTTATTATCAATTCAATGTCATATTGAATCCCGCACCTACACCCCAGTGACCTCCAGAAGTTGTTGCGGATATGTTAGAGCGGTATTTTCCATTTTCTGAGGTGTAACCTGCACCAAAGGCAAATGCAGACTGACTACGCCATAAACCAGTACCAAATCCAACGCTTAATTTTCCAGGTGTATCATTGTAGCGTAAGTTAGACACTGCAAGACCAATAGCTGCTGCTTGTCTTGCCTCTTTTTTCACACTCTCAATACTATAGTTTAAAACATCAAACTTCATATCTGTATATTGCTTAGCCCGATCAACAGCATCATCAATCGCATCAATCACAATATTATTAACCCGTTGATCTGTATACTGCTTGGATTCATCAAGAATAATCTTCATCTGTTCTTTAGTATAATCATGAAGTTGACCACCATTTACAGCCTCTTTCGAGCCTTTTTCAATTTTACCATCAGCTACATTATCAATCAGAACAGGTTCACTGGCATCCCCCCCCGCTAATGTGATTTTATTGGTTTTTTTGCCGTTTTCATCTCTATCATAACGAACAGCATCCTCTTCAATGCCGTCAACTCTATTATTGATGTTATCAACTTTGGCATCAATATTGATAACTGTATCACCAATATCAGCAATCGTATTGGAAATGGTATCAACTCTGTTGGTAAGATGCTTCACATCTTTTTCGACACCAGTGACACGTTCATTGGTTTCCCAAAGTTGCCCACCATTGACGGCATCTTTCGAGCCTTTTTCAACTTTACCATCAGCTACATTGATAATTTTATTCGGCTTTCCATCGCGACCAGCATCATAGGCTTTTTCTTTATCATTCCACTTTAAAGCATCTGAATCGACCTTGTTGATGACATCATCAATACGGTTATTAATATTTGACATATTTTTATTGACGTCACCAAAAGCATCAGCGACATTATGATGCTCTGTCTCAACAGTCGTACCATCAGCATTGACTTGAACAATCTTAAAAGTAGGATCTGTCCATTTGCCATTCTCATATTTGGCACCGCCACCGAAATAATTCGCAAGTTGGTTATTCATGGAATAAAGTTGGTTGCCCGTAATGGCATCTGTTGAACCTTGAGCAATCTCACCATCTAAAAGATACTTCAATTTGCTGTTTGTTTTCTTGCCATCTTTTTCATGACGTGCCACAAATGCTTCTTCCTCATCATCCCACAGTAAAGCATCTTTAGAGAAATCTTCAATTTTCTGGTTAAACTCATTGGATACATTCGTTAAGCGTTGATTCACATCTTGAACATTTTTATCAAGACCTGTTAAAGCATCACCAACATTGTAAAAATTAGCCTTCCCTACTTCACCACCTACAATAGCGGATAAAGTATATTTCAGCCCTTCAAAAGCACCGTTAATGAACTTTGCACCACCACCAAAAAACTTTGCAATATCTGCTGATATTTTATTAATCTGACTACCATTGATTGCATCGTTGGAATTTTCAGAAATGCTACCATCTTTTACGTTATGAAGAGCAACTGGTCCGTTGTTCTTATCGCCGCCCAAAGTTACACTACCATAATTAACACTATTATCGTCATTCTTATCATAGAGAACCGCAGCAGCAGTTACTGTCTCAATATCTTTAGAAATCTTATCTATGCTTTTATCAAGTTGGTCTTTGTTAACAGCTTCATCACCATTTTCTGCCTCCCGCACGCCAGAAATTTTACGTCCTGAACCACCAACACCTGCAATATTGATCTCAGTACCAGCGGTATCCTTACCAATAGTAATAATACCTGATGCACCTCCATCTTGCTTAACAAGACTATTTTTTACCACATCGGAAATCTTATTATCAATATTTGTGATAGAAGTATTAACACCTGTAAACGCTTCCGTAACATTATGATAGGTCTTCCCCTGAATAAGGAAAGCTGGTTCTACACCATTCAGTACATCTGTACTACCCCCAAAATATTTCGATGTATTTTGAGCGACTGTTTTAAGATTATCAGTAACAGTTGTAACCTTCTCATTCGTAGCAAAAAGTTGTGAACCATTTACTGCTTCAGTAGATGTTCGAGAAAGTTCTCCATCTTTTACACCGGAAAGTGTTCTTTCTTGCTTATCTTTATTTACAAGGCTGATTTCAGTACCACCGGTTGCTTTACCCACAGTAATAAGACCATCTTCTCCCTCCTGCTTTACAAGGCTATTTTCTGTTACATTGTTAATCTGATTATAGATATCCGTAATAGAACTATCGACACCTTCAAAAGCATCAGCAACATTCGTATACCTATTCTCAACAATATTACCATCAGGATCGTTACGAGAAACTTTGAATACAGGCCCCGTCCATTCTCCATTCTCATATTTAGCACCACCGCCAAAATAATTCGCAATCTTATCGCCCATCTTATAAAGTTGAGAACCATTTATTGCATCTGTTGAATCTCCTGAAATATCGCCATCCGCAAGGAACTTAATCTTACTATCTGTCTTCTGTCCATCTTTTTCATGAAGTGCAACAAATGCACTCTCAGAACTGCTCCACAATAAAGCATCTTTAGAGAGACCCTGAATTTCCTCAGTAAAATTATTGACTACATGTGTTAAACGACTATTCACATTTTTGACATTCGCATCAAGCCCAGTCAAAGCATCACCAACATTTTCAAAGGTTTTCTGTTCTACCTTACCATCTGCAGAAACGGTAGATAAATTATACTGTGGTCCAACAAACACACCATTTTCAAATGAAGTACCACCACCAAAGAATTTTGCAATATCTCCAGAGATTGTATTAATTTGACTACCATTTACAGCTTCCATAGAGTCTTTGGAAATTTCACCATTTTTTACACCTGCAATGGTTCGCTCTCCCTCAGTACCTGTAATATCAATTTTCGTACCGCCTTTTTCAGCACCAATAGTGATAAGCTTCTGATCTTCTTTCCATTTAACAAGACTATTTTCTGTTACATTATTAATCTGACTATAAATATCTGTGATAGAAGTATCAACAGCAGCGAAAGCATCCGTTACATTGTCGTGTTTTGTATTCTGAACCATAAAAGTTGGTTTGATACCATTAAGTATATCTGTCTCCTTACCACCAAAAAAATCCACTATATTAGTAATATAACTAAACAGCTGATGGCCATTTATTGCTTCTGTTGAATCGGAACTGACTTTTCCAACTGCAACGCCAGAAATAATTCGATCCTTGCCTTCAGAGTTCGCAATATTGATTTCGATACCTTCTTTTTCAGCACCAATGGTAATATTTTTTTTACTTTTACTCCATTTAACAAGACTATTGTCTTCTATCTCAAACTTCATTTTATATAATTGTGAAAGATTAACAGCATCATGCTCATTGCTACCATCTGCGACTCCTGTAATTTTTGTATTGGCGGCATGAATACCACCCTTGGTCATTCTTGGGCCATCTTTGATCATGAAACCGGCATTACTCATTCTGCTGTCCCCTGTTTCTACACGACCAACTTTAATATATTCGCTTAAATCAAACTTTACTTCATTGTTATCACCTTTGGTAATTTTTATATTTGTGTTCTCACTCTCATTATTATCATCGTCTTTATGCTTAACTGCAACAAACTTTACTGTACTTCCTGCTTCAACATCTGTAGCTTCTCCGTCTTCAACAGAAAGCTTCCAACCCGTTTCCATCCCCGCTGTAAAGTCTTTCAGCTGTTTATAATTTACTGCATCAGTATCATCAGTACCAGCTTTCACTTTTGTAATCTTTTTGCCACCAGCATCAATACCTTTCATAGTTATGCTTGGACCACCATCAACAAACTTAAAGCCATCGTTGCTCATAATGCTGTTGCCTGTCGTGACACTCGTGAGCTTAAGAGTATCATTCAAAGAAAATGTAACTTTATTACTGTCTTTTGCAATCTTTATATTTTTGCTTCCGTCCTCACCCGCATCCGCAACAAGATCTACTGTACTCCCAGCTTTAACATCTGTAGCATTGTTACCATCAACAGAAAGTTTCCAGCCATTTTCTGCAAGTGTCCTTACCTCTTTCAGCTGTTCATAATTTACAGCATCAGTATTGCCTTCTGCCTTAGCTACTCCTGTAATTTTTTTATCACCAGCATTAATACCATTCAAAGTTATGCTTGGTCCATTACCATCAATAAACTTAAAGCCCTCATCACTCATAATGCTGTTGCCTGTCGTGACACTCGTAAGCTTAAGGTTATCATTCAAAGAAAATGTAACTTTATTACTGTCTTTTGCAATCTTTATATTTTTGCTTCCGTCCTCACCCGCATCCGCAACAAGATCTACTGTACTCCCAGCTTTAACATCTGTAGCATTGTTACCATCAACAGAAAGTTTCCAGCCTGCTTCAGCAAGTGTTCTTACCTCTGTCAACTGCTTATAATTTACAGCATCAGTATCTTCTTCCCCTGCCGCTACTCCTTTAATCGTTTTATTACCAGCATGAATGCCATTAACAGTTATGCTCGGCCCCTCATCACCGTCAAATCTAAAGCCAGCAGCATCCATAATGCTGTCTCCTGCTGTGACAGTCATTACCTGAATATCATCAGCTAGATCAAATGTGACATTGTGATCATTATCTTTTTCGATCTTGATATTTTTTGTACCTTTATTGTCAACTGACTGAAAATTTACTGTACCATTTGGACCAATAGCCGTAGCATTTCCACCGTTAACAGCAAGCTGCCAACTCGTTTTGTTCGCGTTTTTCACCTCTTGCAACTGTTTATAATTCACTGCATCGTTAGGTTCAGACCCATCTGCTACGTTTGTGATCTTTTGCTTGGCTGCATCAATACCATCAATAGTCATGCTTGGACCATCATTACCATTAATAAAAAAGCCGTCTACAGTCATGCGTGAACCGCTTTCACCGTTAACAAAAAAGCCATCATCACTCATCGTGCTTTGGCCTGTGGTGACTTGCGTCAATTTAAGATGATCATTTAAAGTAAATTCAATTTTATGCTTATTATCTGCAGTGTTTTTTGCAATCTTTAAGTTGTCTTTTCCCGCTTCTTTTTCACTTTTCACTGAAAAATCTACAGTATTGCCTGAATTCACATCTGTCGGATCGGTATCGTTAGCAGAAAGTTTCCACCCCCCTCCCCCTGCTATGATATCTTTCATAGCTTTTAGTTGCGCCACGTTTACCGCATCAGTATCTTCACTTCCAGCTGCAACCCCTGTAATTTGTCGTGTTAGCGTACCATTACCACGACCGCCAACTTCACCAACGCTAAAAGCGCCTGTGGTGCTCTTCCATGCTATACTGGTTTTTGTTGTCCCTTTACCTGTTACAGGATCATAACCAGCAACATTCTTGTCTCTATCAGAGATAGCCCCACCACCTACAGCAACACCATCTTTAACAAGCACTTGCGAATTTACACCAATGGCAACCGAATCTTCTTTTTCAGCATAAGCTTGCGTACCTATAGCAATCGCATTTTCAGCATTCGCGATTACTTTTCTGTTAGGATCATTTTCTTCGGTTCTGTCAGAGCGCCTGCCCCCTATTGCAATAGCACCTGAAGCTTTAGCTTCAGCATCTGTACCTATAGCAATCGTATAACTCTTTTCTGCCTTTACCTTTGTACCTAAAGCAATGCTATTTGTACCTAATGCAGTTGCAAGCCCTCCAATAGAAACTGAAGATTTGCCCGATGCTTCTGAGCCTACACCCATAGCAACACTTGCTATACCACTTGCAAGTGCGGAAACACCAAAAGCTTGTGCACCCCCTGCCTTTGCTGTCGCACCTGCACCAAATACGGTTGAATAATTACCCGTCGCTGCAGATCCACAACCCGTTGCAAAAGAATAAACACCATAAGCCTCAGGCATAGCATTAATGATACCACTAGTGTTTGTTCCCATATAAGTAGCATTGTTGGTTAGAATCCCAGCGCCTTGCCAAGTAACCTTTTCAGTGGTCGTGCCATAAGGTTTACGACCATTAAAAACTTTCTCACCAATAAATCGCTCATATTGTTCTTGTGCGGTTATTCGTTGACTTTCACCAACTCTCTCTTGTTGTTTGCCGCCACGACCAATAACGTTGTCTGCACCACAGTAGTCATCATCACCAGCCAACACAACACTACCATGACTACCGTGTAGATATGCAACACCAGTACCAGGTGTACTTTGACTCGTCCCTCCTACTATCGCAAGATTAGCAGCAAAAACAGGAGAAACACTCGATAAGAGTGTGGCCATTACCGTACTAAGAGAGACAACTTTAATTAAATTTGGTGTGGAATATTTTTTTTTCATAAGAATCTCCTCCTACAGAGTTCAACATCATCACAACGCGCGAAAACACACATGGCAAAACCCTTAGTTTGCGCACTTCAAAAACCAATAAATCAAGACAAAACTCCCCCCTACGATACCGATACTTATCCGGCATCGACCTAAAATCTCTGCAACAACATCGAATCTAGAAAAGTCCCCAACCCTTTTAGCTAGAGGGATTCAAGCTAAAAAATAAATAAAAACACAAGACTTTGAAAATATACCGTAATCTCCATTCAAAAACACTGCGATTTATCTCTTAACAAAATAGTTTCACTAAAGAGCAATTCTACTTTTCAAATAAAGCGCATCAGAAGAATGGCAAGAGTGTAAAAATTATTTTTTATAAATTTGTAAAAATACTTCTCAATAAATTAACTGTTCTTATAAGCACAAATTTATGATTTTTTTAACTTATCGCACAATGTAATAGATAATGATTATCATCATAATCTCACTTTTTGTTGCGAGGTAAGCTGTTTCAATATACTATACATCTCTTTGAAAGAAATCTGTCTTAAATATAATGATGCACGCTCTGTAAAAAGTTTTAACGTACTCATCTTATCATCTTCATAAAAAGACAAAAGCGCATCTATAAATAGTCTTTCGTTCTTCTCTCTTATATATCTGTTACCCTTCTATAGGAACAAAACATCGTCATTGTATTTTCACTATTGTATAAATTTTTTAATATCACAAACCGAAAAGAAGCTGTTTTCTAAACTCTTTCCTCTCACAGAACCCACTGTATTTTCACTGTTGTCCGTATCTTTTCTTCAACCAACAAATATTTCAGGAATGGCACTATATTAGCTTCTTTTTGTAGAAATTTTGTTTGTATCACTACTCGTCATTCTTTTTATCTGTATTAGAGCAATGTATTGATTTATAATGATAATTTATTATTATTCAGGTTGAATAAAAGACTCAAAAATTGTGAGATTTTCACATTCCAAACTTGGTTATATAGCAGAAGATCAAAAAAGTTTTATTTTTTTAAAAGGCTGTTCGTTCATATCTTATGAAATTTCTAGAGGTGTTTTTCAGTTTCGATTTTACGTCTTAAATGTAATTTTAAAAGCGGCAAAGTGGCTTCGATTTCTTCTATATCATTGAGGTTTTGAATAAGCTCTTGCAATCTTCCATAAAGCTCTGCTGCTAATTCCGCAACATCTTCAGGAGAAAGTGTTATTTTTGCATCATGATAGGTCGTATAAGCTAAATGTCCAAGCTTTTTCATCAGCCCAACAGGTATCGCCTGCGGTTTAAAACCAGCTGCTTTTGCCTTTGCCATATCTGAAAACATCTCGCCATTTCCCGTTACTAGCCAATCTAATGAAACACCACAAATTTCTTGATATTTGGAGAGCGCAGAGGCTGTAGGCTCACTTATACCAGTTTCATAAGTTCCTATAGAGCCAGCAGTGATACCAAGATGTTCAGCAAACTGCTTACGCTCTGTAAAACCAAGAGCGTGACGCACTTCACGAAAACGTTTTGCCAACTCAGTTTTAGGTTTTGCTTCCGGACGAGCCAAAAAAACACTCCAAAATCAATATAATTGCTGACTAAATAATTATATTGATTTACATCTATCATTACTGCCCCTTAAGAAGAGCAGTTATCACATACATAACCCCACAAAAACGGATGTTACAGCATCCATTCAAGCAGGAGCGAAAATTATGACAATTACAAAAATGCAATCGCCGTGGTATTTTTCTGAGCTGCGCCCCTGTAATATAACCTTGGAAAAACTCAAGCCTATCAGAGGCTATTTTCCAGAGTCAAAAACATTTGGACACAGGCCAATGAAAAAACTAAATGCGCCCCTGCCAACTCTATCAGTTTGCATGCCAAGCCAATTCTTGCCAACTGCTTTCTCAAAAGTTGCAGTCATATTCTTTCAAAAGCAAAAAGCCTAATACGATTCTCTTCATTTCATGCTGTGTAATATACCACTGAAATCTTATTACAAAAATATGCTAATGCATTTCCCATAGGTTTTTATAAGGTAAAAAGTTTATCAATGTCTAAAAATCAATATAAAATAGGCAAAATAATTGGTATTCTACAAAAAATGAGATTATCACTCGTTATTAAAAAGTTAGACGTTTACAAACCCTGTTTGCTTATTTTATATATTAATAGCACTGATTTAGCTGTAACTGGCAATAGAGATTTCAGGGTGTTTGGTTTATCGTCAGAATACTCTTCCTCTACGCATATTAAAAGCCTTTTGGCAATGTATTTTAAATGCTATAAATTCTATAGTAAACACATTGCCATCCATATTTACAATTGGGCGCTTCAAAATCTTGGAGTAATAAAATCTTTAATAGGCTTTGATTTAAAAGCGCGTATTTTGCAGAAAATTGACAAAACCATGAGGTTCGTATACATGGCAATTTTAAGTGATGATAGTGGAGTGATACTTAAAAAAGCTGCATGGAAACCCGCAACGTTGAGGAATTAAGCATGACCTCTTTATGCGATAAAGAATTATCTGATACACTGGTTGGTCTTTATGACGACTATCAACGCGGTTTCGACATTGGAGAAGAGCTTAAACTGTGCGTGGATTTGGCGTTATCTCTTGAATTGGAACTCAGTATTCACCGTTTAAGTGAAACAGATGCTGTTTTAAAAAAAGAGATTGTGCAAACCTTGCATCGTCGTAGAAATACTCATTCCAATGAAGATGAAATTGATACAATTTTTCATATGGATTTTGAAAAACAAAAATAATACAATACTCTCCCCATATGATACGATATTACCTCATCGCTTTACTTTCTGCTACGCTTAGACAAAAAACTTTCAAGAAGATTTAAAGTGTTACGTTTTCGTCTTCTTAACAACAGTGAGATGAATTAAAGAAACGCATCAATTCTTTTAGATCATTATCAAAAAATAGAGAGTATTCTCTAGCATACATCAATTTATGCTTTGTTCATTAAGCACCAACTTTTACATTTTCTCAACTCTCCTTTAAAAGCAAAATGTGAAATGTACTGCAGCGTAAATATTTATAAAATAGCGTATGTTGTCCACACTTAAATGTAATTTATTGTTTTTCATGTTTATAAAACAGCACTATGAGTATTCCAACAAACGCAACAATGCTTTGAAAAAAATATATCGATTGAGGTGATATGCTACTGTTATCGCTTGCCATAATGAGATAGACTCCGAGGATCAAGCATCCAGAGATACCATTAAAACTTGCCTGCAATCTTCCTTGGTATTCAGGATCACAAGAGAGTTGTGATAAAGAAATCGAAAGAGCCCAACTCGAAAGTCCAAATCCAATCATAAAGTAAACAGGAAAAACAACAAAATTGTGTGTATTAACAGATAGAATAGCAAGGCCAATAGCCATAAAAGCTAATAAAATGGCTAATGTTTTCCTTATGGATAAAACTTTACAAAGAAGTGGTGAAAAAAACGCACCTGTCAATACACCCATAGAATAAAGCACCTCAAATATTGCAAAGGTCCTGTTATCCGCATGTAAAACCTCTTGTATATAAGGAACGAGAATAACAGGAACGGTCATCAAAAGAGTCATAATAATCATCTGGCTTATATAAGGTACAACAAGAGCTGGATTCTGTTTAAAATAATGAAGGGATGCTGTATAATTTTCCCACCAATTTTGCTGGTTTTGTTTTTTAGATCTTCGGTTTTTAGGTACCTTCATTGCAAAATTAAATAAACCAGCAATGATAAAGAATATACCACCTATTAGAAGAGTTCCTTTTGTTCCTGCATAGGACAGTATAAATCCACTTAAGCCCATACCTACGATAGTGCCAAGTTCATAAACCATATCGATGGTTGCATTTGCATTGATGAGCTGTTCCTTCAGCACAATACTTTGAATTAAAGAAATAGCTGATGGCATATAAAAAGGGATAAAAATACCCAAAAGAGCAGATAAGACCATCAATTCAATTTCTATACCAAAATGCCAAAGCATTACCCAGCTTACAATTACCAAACCTCTCACAAGATTTGAAATAATAATCTGCGTTTTACGGTTATATTTATCTGCCAATATGCCAAAAATAGGCGCAAAAATAATGCCAGGCGTCCAAAGAAAAAGCATCATCAACGCTATACCACGGATTGAGCCCGTCTGATTGTAAGCGAGCCATGACAATGTAATATAATTTAGTCCACTTCCAAATGTAGCAAATAAGCCGCTCAAAGTAAAATAGAGAAAAGTTCTATTTTCAAATAAAGCAATGCGTTCCTTCAAATTTGAAGTGAACATAAATTATCCTCTAAAATGAATACCAGTCGATATGCATGATACATCCTGTTTAAAAACAGGCATTCTTACAATTTTTATTTTAGATCATTAAATTTAAGAAAGCAAAATTTCTTTTTTGAGGCTTTTACAATCTTTGTGCTGTTTTATGATTAATTCTTCTATGAAAACGGAACATTTATGGACAAAAACAAAATTAATATTTTATGTGCGTTTTATTCAGAAGCTACACCTTTATACATATGTGAAACAATTTTACGGTATGGAAGCTTCACTCACATTATTGTCCTTATTATTCTGTGCACTAAAATATGCTCGAGTATATTCCTCCATGTCGTTCTTCTATCACCACACTTCGTCTCTAAAAGAATAAACATACTATTATCCTCACAATAAATATTGCTAATTTTTCTACTCCCCTTCTCTAAATCTTTTAAAACAAGCCCATTACAGTTAGTTTTCTAATTAAAATATATAACGTGATATTTTTCCTGAGCAGTTAAATTATTGCAATCACATCTCTAAAGTTTCAGATTTAGAGTAAGAATACATAAAGGAGGATTTATCGTGGATAAATTGATTAATAAATGATTTTATTCATAATCAAAAAAACTTATCTATATGATGTCGTATTTGATGATGAATTAAAGAAACAGGAGTAGTTCCATCAATTGTTATAAACCGCTCATCTATTTCCGATAAAACTTTGTATACTTTGTAAATTTTTTCAATAAAAGAGAGTTTTTCTTCATATTTTAAGTTTAAACTATCCCTTTTCTGCAACCGTTCCAGTATAGTAATGGGCGGTAAATGAAGATAAAATGTAATATGAGGTCTTGGAATAGATTGATTTAATTTAACGACACTTTCAACAGAAAGCTCTCGAGCATAAAAATAAGCAAGACTAGAATAAACATATCGATCGCTAATTAATAAATTTTGCGATGACGTTAAGGAAGGTTCAATAATTTCAAGCGTATGTTTGCGTCTATCTGTCGCTGCTAAAAGTGCTAAAAGTAACGGATCAATTGCTTTTCCAGTATCTAAGTAATCTCTAATTTCTGGATTATTTCTATACCAATAACTGGGTTGAGAAGTTCTTATTATATGTTTTTCTGTTGAGTAATGGCGAGCAATTTCTTTGAAGACCACATGGAGTTATAAACTTTTTTATCAAGATACATTTTGTCTATATACTTTCCATAAGTTAAATTGTTTTATATCTGAAATCTCTTAATGTTTAATAAGGTGTTTTTTAACTCGTCTCTAAACAGAAAAACACAATACTCCCGCATTTTGTATAACTTATTAACTTTATGATAAATGGCGGTATATAGACTTAGTTTTAAGATAAGGTTATATTTTAGACAACTTAAAATGAGATTAAGTATTTGTAAAAAATATATTTTTTGATCACACTCCATAACCTGCCATTTTTTAACGAATTCTAGTAGAGTTTCTGAGGATTACTCCTATAGCGTCGTGTAAATGTATAGAAATGAGTTCGATCTCAGTATATTATTGTCCCTTAAGAGCTGGTACTGGATTGCACTACATAGAAATCTAATGAAATCAACTCTATCTTTTCTCAAACCACTGCCCTCGCTATAAGCATTTGATATTCAATTCCGTCAAAAAGCAGCAGAGCAATTCTTGGAAAACATCGCTGAGATATTGAAATATGCCTTGCAAAAGCGTTTAAATCAAATGTTTCACTATATTTTTCGGTATATTCATAAACTGAAATTAAGAATATTATAATAAGACCTCAAACAACGACGACGCCCAAATCAGCCGTAATAAAGCCTCCTAAAACTGAACCAATAATACCTCTCTATCAGACAGACTACCATGTAAAGGTTTTAATACAATACCTTAGCGCTAATGCCATAAATGTTTCTGATAGATAACGAAGTTTATTGTCACAACAACATCTAACAACGGTCAATAGAAAAACCTAAACCTTGAGTATAAATGGAGGAAATCTTAAGAGTGCAAACACAGCCCTCCCAAGAACATAGCTATACTGGTCATTTAGCGAAGAAACTCCTCATTGGAAAAGCACCTCACAAGAGATACAGTAAAAATACCAACCGCCTCCGCTCTCAGTTTCTCCAAAATTAGCTATCCCTATGATAAACGTTATCGTTCAAATCTGTATCATGCTTCTATCGAAAAAACTTGACATGCCTAACAACACATATATTAGCTTTTTGTAAAAATGTATAATTTATAGCATGTGTATTTAACATGGGGGGATAATGTGCACAAACAACTGATGTTTCGGTTTTATGGGCTTGTTGTCCTGCTGTATCTTTCTGATATGGTTTTATTTTTAAGTAATCTTTGGAATGCTTATCGCATAACATCCTCATCGGTTTTCCTGGGCGTAACCATGGCTTTGGGCACCCTTATGCCCTATCTTTTGAAAAAAAGCGGTCTTGTGCGCATTAAAGCCTCATTGCGGTTGGTCGATTTATACAAAAGGCGGATCATTATCTATAGCCTTCTTTTATTGATTGCTCTTTTCCATTACGCTGATTCCCCCTTTGGTTTTATCGCTGTCTCTATCTCTATCGGCTATCTCTCTTTGATTACCTTAAGCACACTCGAGACTTATAATACTAAACTAGCACTTAGTGGTTATATTAGCGCCCAAAAGGCTTCCCGCATTATGCAAACAGTGGTGCAAATTGGCGCATTTTTGGGAGCAGCACTAAGTGGTTATCTCTTAGAAGCGACCAGCCCTCGAGGGGCAGCGGCTGAAATCGGTTATAATGGTTTGATTGTGACACTTTGTGTGTTTGACATCATTATAAGCCTTATAGCCGGATATATTATATTTTGCGATGAATACAACGCTACAGATACCACAGCACTTGCAACTGGTAAGAAGCCAGCACCTACACCGCAAGCGGATGGACTCTCCCGTGAGCTTAAACTTTTATGCGTCTGCATAGGACTTATTGGCTTTCATATTTGCGCTTATAATACGCTGGCAACCATTCTTTTTCAGAGTGTGAAAAATTTTGGCTCTGAATACTATGGGCTTTGCAGTGCGGTTGCGGGCATGGGCGCTTTTTTGGCTGCTTTTATCAAAATCCCTCGTTTTGAATTTATTCTCCCAGCCCTTATATTGAGCGTAGCTGATCTTATTTTTAGCACCACACAATCGCCCTATTTGGCTGTGGTCTTTTGCTTTTTTATTGGCTTTTCAATGAATACCATGCGAATTAATGCCCGCAAACATACGATTGAAGCGACCAAAACAGAGGCTCAAGCAGAGCTGGTGGGAAGCTATAGCGGCATGCTTTATACTCTCTCCCAGTCGGCAGGTTATGTCATTCTTGGTCTTCTTACAAGCTCTGCCCTTATGGGTCCTCAAGCAGCTGTTTATCTTCTGCCCCTTATAGGGCTAATAATCTTTATTTATGTTCTTTTCCTTTTATCACAGCGGAACAAAGTATGAGAAAACCTATTCTTATTGTCGACCCTTTCTCCACGGGTGCCCTCTATGGCCCTGCTTTGCAAAAATTAGGCTATGCTTGTTATGGTGTTGTCTCTCAAGCAGCTCCTTTTTCACACTTTATGCTTTCTTATCAGGGAAAGGGCATGGCAGAAGCGAAGCTTCATAGTGTAGATGAGATAAAGAAACGCTTTCCTATCGGCACGATAGAGGCTGTAATAGCGGGTGCCGAAAGAGGTATCTATTGTGCAGAGCAATTGGCGGCTTATTATGGTTGTCTTGGGAATAACCCCTTGACTACCGATTGGCGACGGAAAAAAGCAGCGATGCAAAAACGTCTTTGTGAAAATGGTTTATCTTACATCCGATCAAAAATTCTTACAAAAAACGATTGTACTCTCGATGGTTTTGAAAGCCACAGCGGCTATGTGGTAAAGCCAAATGATTCTGCAGGGAGTGATGGTGTTTTGTTTTTCTCTAATCTTGAGGAAGTAGTAACGTGGGCCTCTGAAATCGACTGGAAGAAAAAAAATATTTTTGGCGCACCTAACGAGGCCTATTTGCTTCAAGAAAGATTGGAGGGAGAGGAATACATCGTCGATGCCGTTGTAAAGGGAGAGGCTATAAAAATATGTAGTTTGTCACGATATAAAAAAGGTATTCATAATGGAAGTACTTTTGTTTATGAAACGCTTGATGTACTTGATTCTCAAGATCCCTCTTATGCCCCTCTTATCTCTTATGCAAAACAATGCATTCGCGCGCTGGGGATTGAATATGGACCTGCGCATATGGAAATCATGCAAACAGCTCGTGGTCCAGTGATGATCGAAGTAGGAGCCCGCCTCCACGGAGGAATTGCACCCACCTTGTTCGCGCATTGCTATGAAGATGGTTTACTTGAAAGCTCCGTTAACCTTATTGCAGGCGTGTTTTCGCAAACCCCAAGTCGCTTTAAGAAAAAAGGGCGTATTATCTTCCTTATCAACGAGATCGACGGTCATATTATAAAAGATGTTAACGTATGGCGGCAAAAGCTTCATTCTTGGGAAAATATGGTTCATTTTACGCTTTTTTTTAAAGAAAACGAGCCCCTCCCCCTAACCATCGATTTAAATACCTGCCCAGCTATTATAGCAATTTGGGGACACAATGATGATGAATTATCAGCTTTGGAGAGGATCATTCGTAGCAATTTCCTATAAAATACAGCAAGGGGAGAAAAACATGGATTCAGAAGCGCAATCAATTGAAAATATAGACAAATATTAAAAATGGAAGCAAGTCATTTTTAAAGAATTCAATGCAACCATGAATAACACAATTAGGCCTTTTCTGCCTATTCGGTGTAAATGGATACTCAAAAAATATGCTTAGATTTGGGTTCTACAACAAGCTGACCTCAAAAAATATAATGGAAGATCTGATAACTTATTGCGATAATTATAAAAGTTTTGGAAAGAACACATCTTTTGTTGCATTCGAGAAACCGACCCCATACAAAGTATCGAAGTTTATAGAGAAAAATTCTGGTCTACACTTAAAAATTTGCGAGATTTTGACAACCGAGAATGACCTAAGTATATACAAAAAATATGTACAATCGTCTATGGGAGTTCTGCTTTCATGGCGAACCTATGTTTATAGTTTGCAATATCCCGTCTCATATAAACAGAATTAAGTAAGTTCTATATTTATGTTAACTTTCCAACTTAAGTGTTTTTTCTAAGTCTTCTCTCTACAGAACAAAAAGCAAAAAATGCATTCTCCGCTGTAACAAAAAGACTTGAACCTTTTGATATTATAACAAAATCTCCTTTTTTAGGAAAATATGGCGAACCCCAAAATAGAGAATGGACGCAATACTTCCTGCAAGATAATAATATTGAATCCCCACCTTGCCCATATCATATAATGGAGCACGATAATGACTAAATTTTCTAAAATTAAATTAAATAAAAATATCTATGATATATTCAAAATGATGCTTCCAGAGCAAGGATCAATAGAGATACAAAGAGATTTTCCAAAAAAAATACACGATTGGCATATTCACCAGGTCGATGAAACTCTCTTAATTATAGAGGGAGAGTTAGATTTTTTCTATAGCGAAAAACATATAACCTGTACACCAGGAGATATTATACATCTACCTGCCAATACAAGGCACAAATCAATTGCGGCAGATGTAGGATGCATATATGCAATTGCTACAGAAAATCTCACTATTGGAGATATTAGAAATGGGTAACCGCACGCTCTTTAATGGATTCTTTCTCATACAGGATTTTATTCTTTTACTCCTGCTTCCCATAATGCGCCCATAGATTCTGCGGAAAATAAGGCTATGAAGTTTACGTCCTCTACCCAAACCAACATAGAAACTTTTCAGAAACCGCATTTTACAGTACAAAATAGAACGTTATTCTTTAGGAATAAAAAATGGATCAAGCTTAACGGATTAAACAAAAAGGAAATAATTTTGTTTACAGCTTTATTGTCGAGCATTCACGAATGGATTCTGGTATTATCTCTATCTGAAATTCCCTACAAGCATGAAGCAGAAAAGTTATCAAGCATATTTAGTATACCTAATGAAAACTGCTATTACCATGCGTGATGGCTCTAAAATGTAGATGGATTTGAATTTTTAAATAATTTTTAACTCTTGCATCACTTTATTTCCATACTTTTTAAATAATATTCAATAACTTAAGTAAAATAAATATTTTTATTTTGGGTTTTGTTGTGTTGTTAATCTAAAGCATGTGAAGAGAATATATTAAAGAATTAAAATATTTATATATCGAAATTGAAGATGTCCTATTTTACCCAAAAAAGAACTATTATGACATAGGTGAATTTAGCTATTAATCTTTTGTTGCCAACAAGTGGTAAAATGATGCTGAATGTAGAAAAAATTGCATAAGAACCTTTAACAAAAATGATTAAAATTTAGATAGAATTACAAGGTATAAAATAGAATTTATTCCATCAGCGCTGCAATTTTTTCTGGTTAATTTATTCTACCAATATCATTAAAGCTTTCTTCTAATGACATCGTCTATCATTGGAGGGAGATATATGATTGTTTTTCGAATTGTGACAGCACAGAAATTTCGTGATTTATTTTGTCCATTAAAAGATGTTTGTTAGTTGAGTAAGTTAAAAAATACATAGCATTCCGTATAATGTAGTGTGTATGTATAAAACTTCTCAGGGTGATCGTGTTATTTGGGAAAGATTTTACAGCAATTACGAGTATCTCTAGAATGAAAAGCACTGATTTTTAGAACAGAGAAAAACATTGATTATAACAGTTTATTAGGCTAAACGCAGAATATTATTCTAATAATTGATGGTTAATTGTAACGGGATAGTTTTTTGATAATCATAAAGAAAAAGGTATAGAGCGTGTTTCTTTTAGTTAAGGAAAAGTATTGCTCATTTTTCTTTCTAAAAGTAAGCAAATTCAAAGATAATTTTTTGTTCTTGTAGTGGTGAGAAAATAATTGTCGAAGTCAGTGAAGGGGAGATTCTAATAGATTGTTACAAAGTTTAATAAAAGTTGGAATACTTAAAAATTCTTAGTTCCTATGATGATTTAAGAATACCAGATTAGGATACGGAGAATTCAAGAGCTCAAAACTTTGTGATAATATTGGTTTAGAATTACATCTTGTTCATTCAGACGAGATGAGCCAATTATTATATGTCACAGAGACATATGGGTGGAAAATTTAAAAAAAGCTTATCCAGAATCTGACTTAAAGGTTATTGGAACTTTAGTAGTAAGATTGGCTTGGTCTCACGTTGCTCAAAAATTAGCAACCAATCTTGTTGTGACTAGACTAAATTTGGAAGATCTGCTCACTGAGCGTTTTTATAATATTATGAAATGATAAAAATATTAATATCTCTTCTTGTCTCGGACATGAAGCCGGTGCTATTTGTATTTATTATCCGTTGCACCATTGTCCGAAATATATTTTAAGTGGTTGTCACTTGAAATATGCCTTGGAAAATTATTTGGCAAGAGAGCGTACCTATATGTATTGGAAAGTAATTTCCTATTATTTGTCTCAATCTATGGGTACAACGCTGCCAAGTATAGAATTCATGCTGACAGATGACTTTCAAAAAATAAGTGCCTATAACGCATTTGAACTAAACTTTTATGAAAAACTGGAATTTAGTACCGAACCATATTCGACAATGGAGAAAATCATAAAATGGCTTGAGTCTCTGTTTAAGAGGGGGGAGGCTATTGCGTAATTCTGTTTTTCTTATGATTGTGATTGGTTGTTTGACGAGTTTTTGTGCTAGTGGTGTATTATCTATCGGCCTTTCTTTATTACAATTCCAAGATACAACTGGAGAAGCATCTGCTGCTTTAAATGTCGTTAATTTAATCGCAATTGGAATTGCTGGCTTATGTTTGGGAAACGTGTTGGTGCACTATCAAGGCTTTATAATTGGGTTTTATAGCCAAATTATTTGCGCTTGTTTATTGTCTTTCTTATTATTTATGAACAATCCAGTACTTATTTTATTTGTATTTTTTTTACTTGCTCTCTTGATGGGGGCTGATAACCCAAATAACAATAGTGCCTTGAATCAGCTGATTCCAGCTCCCAAACAAAAAGCTGGAATTTTTGCATTTTACACTAGTTGCTGTCAGTTTTTTGTTATTATATCCCCATTGCTTATATATTTTATAATTGCGCATTTGGGGCACAAAATAGCCATAGCCTTTATTGTATTTATCTATCTTTTGAATGCCTGCTTATGGTTTCGTATAAAGTCTATACAACAACTAAACAGAGCAAAAGAGCTATTAAAAAAGCCATCTCAAAAAGCTTATGGAGTTGGGTTCAGGTGCCTTTGGCGGATTTCTGCGTTGCGTTTTTTAACGATTAATCGTATTTTGAATAATTCTCTCTATACGGGGCCTATTGTTTTATTGCCACTTGTTCTTGCTTCTATAACATCAGATAATATAAAATTTACAGCTATTCAAAATTCTATTTTTGCTTTGTCAGCACTGGGTTTTGTGATCAATGGTCTTATCTCATCTTATTATTTACGGAAATTTCCATCTTTAATTCGTTTTTTTGTATGGGGGGCACCGGCTTTTGCCGTGATCGCAATCTCTTTTGTTTTATATTTAAATTTTACTCAATATTCCCTTTATATTATGGGTTTTTTATTAGGTATTGGGCAATTTTATTTTAGGATATCGGGAATAACAATTGGACAAGCTATCACACCTAGTGAAAATTTAGCCGAGGTGATTTTGGCAGGCGATGCCAGTGTACGCATCATAACAGCTTTATTCTCTATTGTGCTTTTATATGCAGGAAATTTTTTTTCATTTTCTATATTATACATCCTATGTGTATTTATAGGCTTTTGCGCCCCTTTATTTATTTTGCACGGACTATCTATTTACATACAAAGCTTAAAGATAAAAGAAAGCGCCACATGAATGATATTCAATTATTACGTCAGCCTTTTTTTGATTATCGTATAGATAAAAATTTTGTACAAATATTCATGACATTAATTTTAAATAAGCACATTGCGTGAGAAAAGCTGAGGTGTTCGTTACCTCTCATGTGGATAAAACGCATTTAGCCCGTTAAGCAACGAAATTGCAAATAGCACTATGATCACCATTAATTCTAAAAGCTCTACCAGAAGTTAGTGATAATGGCAAAAATCCTTTAATGATATTTGAAGAGATCGTTTATGCTAGATCAGGTTATCTCAAGATCGAGAGGAGAGGAGCTTAAAAAGTGTAAAATTCATGGAAATTCAACAACAATTTCTAGTTGTACATAATGACAGGTATAGATTGGCGCGAACTGGTCAATTGCAACAGCAAAAAATCCTGCAAATGCTGAGCTTTTTAAACTATGTCATATCAAGCATATGAAAGTTCGTTTTAAATTAATGGCGGGGTATTGACCCCCTTTGGGTTCGAATCCTCTACACCTACCATTGAGTTGCAGCAATAATCGTCCTGAAAGATAACAAAATCAAGGTTTTTGTTGCTACGGTACTGAGGGTTTGCATTTCAAATACTGGGTAGCATGAACCCTTTAATGCAGATTACTACGGTACTATACCGAGGGTTCGAATCCTGCCTTGCCTTCATTGGAAACGGATAATCGCCGCAAAATATACGGTGATTAAGCCAGTTATTCACCGCAACGTGCTGTAGCTATTGCTGTCTTAATAATCGGAGCAACAGAATCTTTAGATATATTTCTGTCAGAGCAATATTTAGAATTAAGCCATTCAAGCAAAGGCTTTTGTCCCTTGCTTGAATTACATCCACAACAACAGAGCGCTATATTTTCCCGTGTGATTATGGATGCGTCATTAATGATATGCTCCCAACTTGCCGCCGTTTTTCTGGAAACGTTTACTGGCGTAAATTCTGACCTGCAATAGACGCAAATCTTATCACGATCCCGCACTTCTTTTTCCAACCAATCAGGAATGTTCCAGTTATTAGCCAAGGTTACTTCTCCTCGGAATTTGTTGCGTATCTCCAGAGGCTGCATACTCATCCAGCCAGCAGAATGTGTTGACCAGTTTCATCTGCTCTACAGAGTCGCATGGGATTTCCAGCAATTTTGGATTAGCGATCACGACCGCCAAACACTGTGCGCGTGACACGGCAACATTCAAACGGTTCTTGCTGTAGAGAAACTCAATGTTGCGCAGCAGATCTTCGGCGCTGGATGTCACCATAGAAATCAGCACGATCGGCGCTTCTTGGCCTTGGAACTTATCAACGGTGCCGATCTTAGCATTGTCCAGCAGGATGGAGCGCAGATAATTGACCTGCACATTATATGGCGTGACCACAAGAATATCATCCTCGGTGGATCGGGCGGATGCCATTACGGTCGGTAAACTCTTGGCCAAGCAAGGCATCATATTTGGTTTTGATGATCTCGCCTTCCTCAACGCTTTTTTGTGAGCAGCCTTCATGCTCTGCCAGGATCATGACAATCCCTGCATTGGGCAGATCAACGCCTTGCAGATTCAGGCCGCGCTCAGCAGTGCTTTCATGAGCAGTCAGGCGACCATCATAAAAGGCATCAGAAATAAACTGGCAGATGCTTGGACGCATATGGCGTGTCTGGCCAAGGAAGATGCCGCGCTCAGCCGGAATAGTGGAATAATTGCCCAACAAGAATTCCAGCACTGACAATCCAGCCTCGCCCGGATGAGTGCCTTGGATAGGCTGACCAAGCTGCATTTGATCTCCTACCAGAATGATATTCTTGGTCGCCGTGGCCATCGCCACCACATTGGCGGTCGCAACTTGTCTGGCCTCATCAATAAACAGGTAATCCAGCTAACCATCAAAGTACGGGCTGGCAAATGTCCATGCGGTATCCGCAAACAGATCAGTGCCAAGGCTCATATTCTCGATCTTGGTTTCTGAGCGGATGAATTGCCCATCAAAAACGGTTTCATCATTACCGCTGCTGGTTTTTTTGATGCCATGGAAGTTCCCGCCTTTTTCAGCGGCAACGCTTTCCACTTTTTCCAGCAAGTTGTGAATGGCCTTGTGCGAGTTGGAGGTAACGCCGATTTTCTTGCCGCGTTTGATCAGGTCCACAATGATATGGCTGCTGGTATAAGTCTTACCTGCGCCCGGTGGACCTTGGATAAAGAGATAGCTGTTATCTAATGCCGCGATGGCTTCCAGCGCATCGCCTTGCAGATCATCAGAGGTGATAACCGCTTCGCCCGACTGCTTGCCCTGAATGCGTGGTACATTTCGCGCCAGTAGTTCTGTCGCGGCATGAGTGCCTTCTGGCGCTTCCAGCACATGGTCGGCATAGCGGTAAATAGCGGAGCGGATGATCTTGCTGTCAATCGGTCCCGGTGGGCCAATTGATAGGCTTTCCGGCAATGGTTCTTTGCTGACCCCGCGCTTGATTTTGACAATGCAGGCATCTTCATCGATTTCAACAATCGTGCCTGCATTTTCCATGACAGCAATATCAACGGCCTGAGCGCCGACCTTCAGCTTGTATTCCTGTGAAGGAAAGCGATAGCTGTATATCAGGGAACGCTTTTCAGGCTCGGGGCTGCCAACTTGCCGCAGGCCACCAAGGCACTCCGTATCGTCAACCAGCTCATCTTCAAATTTGTTCTGCCGTTCAAAGCTGCTCCACCATTGCGGCTTGGCTTCCCGATTATGAAACTCCAGTAGATGCGATAGCCGCTCATTGATCGGCGGTGGGTTATCCTCGATCACGCCAAGGCGGGTTTGGTAATCCTCATATTCGATTTCCCAGTCCTTGCGCTGTAGCTTTTCTTCCTCGGCATATTCCGGAAGGCCCTTAAACCACGGCGCATCTTCCGGCTTAAGTGTCAGCAGCCAATCACGCAGCAAATGCGTGGAAACGCAATCCACCTCGTTATAATCAGAAATCTCTTGCAGCAATTCATCAGCACCTGTTTCACGCCATTCGTTGTAGACGATGATGCTATCGGCGGCGGGTCGCCACAGCATTGGCACGCTTGTCCATATAGAAGGTTTCCATGTTTTTGATGGAATAGCCGGGTTCAGAGGTGCGGATGCTTTCACGCATCACCAGATACAGATCAATGAATTTCTGGTTGCGAAGCAGATTATCCAGCGGCTCTTCGCAGACCGCATAACGGCAGGCCAATCGTTTCAGGGCTGTGGTTTCATAGTGGTTGTAATGATAGATATGGGCATGTGGGTGTTTAGCAAGATGATCAGCCAGAAAGCCCATGAAGCGCTTAAAGGTCTCTTTTTCTTCTTCATGGTCATGCGCCCAGAACGGAAGGAACAGCTCCTTGCCATCTTTGAAATAATACACCCCAAACAAATACTCCAAGCCATTCGGGTAAAGCGGATCGCCTTTCATATCAAAGAACAGGTCACCATTATCCGGCACTGGCATACGGGTAAAGCCCTTGCCCGGAGGAAACGGAATGATCTCGCATTTATTCTCGCCAGTGGTGGCTTTGTGGTGTTGCAGGACAGCTTGGGAGCGCAGGCGTAAAAATACATCACGGCTCAAATCAGGGATTTTGGTGTCAGGTGCAGTGGCGGCAAGCTCTGCAACGGTGCGGATACCAGCCTTCCGTAGCTTGTCCATCTGTGAGCGCTGAATGTTGGCTACAAGGCTTAAATGGTCATCTTGCTCCCACTGCGCTTTGCAGCCATCACGCCACGGGCAGAAATTGCAATGGCCACAAGGCTCAGGATATGAGTCCGCAGGCAGGTTTTGCAGATAGCTTTCAAAGCGGCCTTTGGCGCGGGTGTAGTAATAGAAAAAGTCAGCCACGCGGAAGCTGTGTTTTTCATGGTCGCCCAGAAACAGATGCATATCAGCCGAGCGCAATCCTTGCAGGTCAGTCAGCAGCTCAGAATAGACGCAAAGCTGCATGATATGCTTGGACTCAGCCGTTCGCGCCAGTTTGGTATCCAGCACCTCATAGCTGAAATCCCCTAAGTCTGACGACGTATCGCACTTAATCAGAAAGTCAGCATCACCCCGCCAAGGCGGCACAAAGAAAACGACCTGATAAATGACATCCGCACCGGACTGCATGGCCTCCAGTGTTAACTGGGCACGATTTTGCAGATTGCAGTCTTTAGGGATTTCAACGACGGATTTACCTTCGTCTTTAAGCTGCTGGAGATACACCGCCTCATGTTCCAAGCCTTTTTGCTGCAGTAGCTGAGCTGTAGTGCTGGCTTCGGCCTTATCCATGCTCTCGCTTAGCGCCTTCACATCAAGGAAGCTCGCATGGTGACACCCCAAAAAGGTGACCAAGTCCGATGGTGAGTAGAGAATCTGATCGTTACCGTATTGCTGCACTTACATCCCTGCCATTTTTTATCATTGTCCTTGTGCTTATGAACATTTTAGAATATTTTACATCTTAATGACCAAATTATAAGTGAGAAGGCATGTCTGACGAGCACGATATTCTGACAGTTGAGGAAGTGGCCCGTTACTTAAAAGTAACAGAACGGCACGTCTATAAACTCCTGTCAGACAGGAAGATACCCGCGTTCAAAGTTGGTGGAGCTTGGCGTTTCAAACGAGAGCAGCTCGAAAAGTGGATAGAAGAAGGCGTTAACGAACAATCAAAAGAAAAAAGAACCAACAAAGATGATTGATATTTTTAAGACAAAATACAGCGATTGGAATTCTCTTGAGAGAACGCTTGAGGCTATTGGTGACAACAAAGCTAAAGGCGATGCGTTTGAATATTTCTGTTATTTTTATTTGAAGTTCTTATCTGACTTACATCAGATTAAAGAGATATATTGCCCAATTGTTGATAACCGTCCGTTTCCAAAGCATGTTGTTGATAAGCTTCGTCTGGAGAAAACAGACTATGGCGTAGATGGAGTTTTTATCAACAACGCAGGAGATTATATCGCTTGGCAAGCCAAGTTCCGGTCTGGGCGAGCAGCACTTACATCACGCGAACTTTCAACATTTTGGGCTGAAGCAGAGTACGCTGATTACAGGTTGATTATTTCTAACACTCACATTCTGCCGAATGTAGCTCATAAAAAAACCGGGCATCTAAGTGCATTAGTTGACCGATTTACCTCTTTGGACGAAGACTTCTTTTCTTCTTTATATCAGTCTGCCATTTCTCAAAATATTCAAATTGAAAGAGATAAGAAGAGTCCTCGACCATATCAATCTGAGATACTTCAAGACATTATTTCTGGATTTTCATCAAGTGATCGAGGAAAGCTCATTGCGGCTTGTGGAATAGGAAAGACTCTCATCGCACTGTGGACCCTTGAGCATCTTCAAGCTGACAACGTAATATTTTTTGCCCCAAGCCTGCAACTTGTTAGGCAAGCACTCGAGGAGTGGTCCGCTGAGTCTTCATCGCCATTTCAGTATTTGTGCGTTTGCAGTGATCAAACAGTTGATGCAGAAGTTGATAGCAATAACATTGATATAGGCGATATTGATATACCTGTGACTACCTCAGCAGAAGCTGTACGTAATTTTATTGCCCAGCCTTCTAATAAAAAGAAGTTTATTTTTAGTACATATCAGTCTGCGGAAGTAATAAAGAATGCGCTATCCGAGAATGAAAACAGCTTTTCATTCGATATCGCTTTTTATGACGAAGCGCACAGAACTGCGGGAGTTTCAAACTCTCAGTTTAATATTGCTCTTGACGATGCTGCCATTAAAACAAAGAAAAAACTTTTTCTTACCGCTACAGAGCGCCTCGTTAGACCAAAACTAAGCTCAAAACTCGAAGAACATAATCTCTCTGTTTTTTCTATGAATGATAAAAGTATCTATGGTGATGTTTTTCACCGGCTTACTTTTGGTGAAGCAATAGAGAAAAATATTATCTCAGATTATCGCATTGTATTTACGGGAATTAGCAGTTCTGAATATAATCAACTTATAAAAAACAATGTTTATGTGACTGATGATGATAGTCATACAGAAACTGTTCAAAATATTTATAAAATAGCTTTGCTAAAGAAATCCATACAAGATCTTGGATTAACAAAGGTTATATCATTTCACTCCAAGATTTCTGAATCTCGTGATTTTGCAAATCGCTTGTCTGCTGAGAGCTCTTTTGGTGATAAAAAGACTGCTATTGCACACATCAACGGAGCCATGACTGCTCAAGATCGTGCTGAGATAATACAAAATTTTGAAGACTCAGAACTGGGCGTGATCACAAATGTTCGTTGCTTGACTGAAGGAATAGATATTCCTCTAATTGATGCTGTCTTCTTTGCTGACCCTAAAGGTTCAATGATTGACATTGTGCAGGCTGTCGGTCGTGCTGTAAGACAAAAATTTGGAGAAACAGGCAGGCTTTCGTATATAATCATTCCTGTGTTACTCGATCAAGAAGGTGAAGATGTACTTTCTGGAGCTGGATTTGAAGCTTTATTTAATCTCATTCAAGCTATGCGAGATCAAGATGAAGCTCTTGCAGAATGGATCGATTCAATCAATTTGTCTGCTGCAAAAGGTCGAATAAAAGGTAGTAGTTCTGTTCCGGGAAAAGTAGTTATAAATCTGCCAACGGAATTGAACACTTCGGACTTTGAAGATGCGCTTTTGCTACGAATTGCAAACGTAAACAAAAACCCAACGGGTAGCATAGGTGTCGGTAGTAAACTTGGAAAAAATGAAAGAAAAGGCGACTTCACACGTATTTTTAAGACACTTTGTGACTATACACCAATAAAATTAGAAGAAAGCTTAATAACTCCTACATTTGAAATTATCACTGATAACCCTGATGCAATATACACGTCAAAAGAGATCAGAATAAACAATAACAATGTATCTCACTGTGAAAGGGTCGGCTTCCTTCATGAAGTAGAGAGAAACAAATACCAATTAAGTAAACTAGGCCTTTTGTACCAGCAAGGCCATATAAGCTTTTTAGACGCTCTTAGAAACCAGTTTCTTTTGTACAGGGAAGAACATAAAGACGGTATTCTCTTTCCATATAGGGAGGCGATTAGCTTCATGCTTGAAATAAAGAGCCTGAACTACATCCAGTTTTTGTACAGCTTATTTTCAATTCAATTCAATGATGGAAAGCCTGATTTAGAACTTGCAATATCGGTTGCCAAGGAAATAGAAGCTGCATACCCTAATATTTTGCTTACAAACGAAGCAAATAAAAATGAGATACTTAAAGACTTAAATTCAAGATATGAAAAGGCTTTTTCGTACAATAATGTATGGACAGATCGTACTACAGCTGGAAACCAGTATCGGTACCTTATGCGGCACCTAGAAATCTTTGATGAGTGCTTTACCCCAAATAAAAATATCTTCTTGATAATAAAGGAAAAAGAAGCGTTCCTAGCGTCACTCCTTGCGGAGTCAGAAAAACACATACATAAAGATTATGGAGATACGCTATGGGTGAAATAAATCAAAAAAAATATTTTAGCAAACATTTAAAGTCACTTGGTCACACTCCGATTTATAAAATGCATAAATATTTCGCGAGAAGACCTCACAATGTATTTCGTGAACTCATCGACTTTTATACGAAGGAAGGTCAAATAATTTTTGATCCATTTGGTGGAGGGGGCGTCACCTTAATTGAAGGGTTAACTCTTAATCGAAAAATTGTTTCGACCGATGTTAATCCGGTAGCCTCTTTCATCCAGTATTGCCAAATTTGTGACGTTGATGCCGCTAAAATTCTTTCTTATGCACTTGACCTTAAGAAAATGGTTAAAGGTCATTTTGAAGATTCTTTTACAACAGAATGCGGAGACTGTAAAAACGACAAGGCACATGTTCGTTGGATAGAGCATGCATATTTAATAAAGTGTCCACATTGTAGCAAAAACACGTCCTTTCGTAATGACAATAAAGCGCTTAACGATGCTGGAAAACCAAAGAATGGCATATATGTCTGCGACCATTGCAGCTCAAATATTAAAGCAGCAGACGCTCCCAGAATTTCCAGTGAAATAATTAGCTTAAGATATCGATGCAAGAAATGCGGAGCACATGATGCAAAGGAACCGTCTAGAGACGATATTGAGAAACATAAACAATATAGCGAAAACCTAGAGAAATTAAAAACTAGTTTAGGACTTCATTTTCCTGATTTTGAAATTCCGGCTGAATGGGACCGACAACAGGAAGATTGTCTTCATAGAAAAGGCTTTGTGAAATTTACGGATTTTTTCACCCCAAGAAACCTTTTGATTTCGGCGAGCTTTTTTGAAATGGCCAAGAAGCTTAAAATTCAAAAAGATATGAGTGATCCCGAGTATGATTTTTTAATATTTATATTGAGTTCATTAATCAGGTACACCAACAACATGAACTTCTCAACTTCATCTTGGATGGATGGAAGACCTGTTGCGTGGGCAAAGCATGCGTTTTGGATACCAAATCAATTTATTGAAGCCAATCCATTTGAATATTTTGACAATAGATTAAAGGCGATCAAGTCTGGCCTAAAAGATCGAGATTCTAGATTTAATTCAAAGAAAAATACTCTGAACTTCTCAGACCTTGAAAAGGGCTCTGCGGACTTCATGGTGCAATGCGTGGATTCAAAACAGGTCGATATCCCAGATGGTTCTGTCGACATGATTATAACTGATCCACCATATGGAAGTAATGTCCAATATGGTGAATTGTGTGCTTTTTGGCAGGTCTGGTTAGAAGGCAGAACTAAGTTTCCATTTCCAGAGCATAAGCTTGCCTCTGAAGCCGTTGTTCACAGAAAAACAAAAGATAAAACCTACCAGAAAGATTTTTCCGATTACTATGAACTTTTACTCGGCGTTTTTCAAAAATGTAACAGAGTATTAAAATCAGACGGTTGCTTGGTTTACACCTTTAACAATAAAGATATTAGAGCATGGTATGCCGTTATCAAAGCAACCTTGGATGCAGGATTTCATATTGAACCGGAAGGGATTTTTTACCAAGAAGCCATTCATGCTTATCGAGATACGGCGCACCTCCGTCACGATGGAACTCCACAGGGTGATTTTATTTATACATTCAGCAAGAAAAGTCTGCCTAATGAGAAAGACTATAATGGCAGTTTCAATGAATGTCTCAATGATACGATGTTAAAGCTTCAAGAAAAAGACTGCAGTGTGTCATTCGGGGAATTTTTAGTTGAGCTTTATGCTAACTCGGCCCTTTGCCTAATACGTCAGATTAAAGATGGAGCAAATATTGAGGATATCGAAAACGAATTTAGTTCGATGTCGCTAGAAAAAGCCTATGCGCGGATAGATCTAAGAACTAATCAAGAAACGGAGGGCTTAGCGGATGTTGCAGCTTGCTAAATCAGAAAATCAACCACGTTTGATATGGTCGGATTTGGAAGATACATTTTCGTCTACAGAACTCTGTAAATCTTTAGAATATCTAGAAGAAAAATATAATGTTTCAAATGAAGAATCTTTCTTTAAAAAACTAGTTAACACTTCTGTTTCAAAATTACAGCCATACCACAGGTGGGTTAGATACCGCGAAGGTTATGCAGGAGATCTTGTTAAAGAAATTTTATCCAGATACCCAAACGTTTCTGGCGGTATTGTTCTTGATCCCATGTGCGGCTCAGGTTCAACCTCTGTAGCAGCGTCAGAGCTAGGCATTTCGTCTGTCGGCCTAGACGTTAATCCTTTCGCAATATTATCTACAGAAGTCAAATCTTACGCTTTATCTACAGGTGAACTGCAGAAACTTCATAAGATAATAAATAATTGGAATAAATGTACTGACCATGAAAAATATGAATACAACGAGTATGAGGTTCAAATTAGTAAATATTTTGATCAAGGCAACTTTACTGAACTTGTTAAAATAAAGCGTCGCATTCACGAAGAATCAAATAAACGCATATTCAACATTTTGAATTTTTGTTTATTAGCAATTTTGGAGGACTGTTCTAATCGAAAACGTGATGGTAATGGGCTGGCAACAAGACCTTCACCTGTAGGCGACGTTAAAAAGCGTTTCTTGGACCAGCTGCAACTAATACTGATTGATTATGAAGAGAACCCACACAATGAGGACAGTTTAGCACGTGGCGTAGAATTTGATGCAAGAAAGTTGAGTTTAAGTGCTATATCTGGCGATCACGCTGGCTCTATTATATTTTCTCCGCCCTATGCAAATTCATTCGATTATTTTGAATCATATAAGCTGGAAATTGTTTTTGGAGAATATTCTCTACTAAGCAAACTTGGCAAATACAGGGAAAGGCTTGTACGAAACTATAGAATTAAAAAGTCTGCTGAAAAAACAACTGATATTGATTTAGTTGATACGCTGTGTGTTGAAATCGAAAAAAAGATTCCTGAAAAAGAGAGAATGACTGGCAAGCGTGACAGTCGTACACGTCTCGTGCCGGGTATGCTTCGATCATATTTTTATGATATGCGAACAATTATTGAAAACTGCTACGATGTTTTATTAAAAGGCGGATTTATGCACATCGTTGTCGACCAAAGTGCTTATGTAGGAATACCCATACCCACAGATACACTCCTAGCTAAGATAGCAGAAGATACAGGTTTCAAAGTAAGGGAAATGATTGTTTGCCGAGGAGCTAGCACATCTGGCCAGCAGCTGAAAATGAACCCAAGACTCAAAGAGCTGCTTAGAGAAACAATAATTGTACTAGAAAAACCACTCTAGTGTATTTGATAAAGCAAGCATTCGGCATACCTACGCCGAACTAGCCCTTTGAGCTTACGTCTGCCCGCCCAAACCCAGCGCATGAACTGTTCTGGTACTTCGGCGTATTCCTCACGATTGATTTTACGGCGCAGTGTTGAACGCTGGAGTGCTCCGCCGCCAAGATTGTAGGTGAATGACACTAGCGCATCGAATTGGCCATCTGTCAGCGGCACATTGATTAGGCGCAGAACGGCACGCTCTGCGATCTGGGCATCTTGGCGCAAGAGTTCTTCAGCCTGTGTTTCATCAATGCCTGCCGAAAAGTCCTCGTCGTTTTTCACAACATGGCCATAACCGATTGTGGGATAGCCAGCCGGGCAAAAATAAACGGTTCGAGAGAAGCCCTCGAACCGTTTGATCAGGTCCAATTCGTTTTGTGTGATATGTCTCATTTTTCCAGTGTTCCTATAAGTTTAAGGTTCTTGCTCCCATATTCAAAAACGCCATGCCATTGCTCTTGCCCGAGGACTTCTTTGCGCTCAATCATCAGCGTAAAGCGGTCAATGCCGTATTGCTTGGCCGTGGCGTAATCTTCCAGTGCGTACTAAGCTTTACGGGCCAGTGTAGTGGCCATTTTCTTGGCCGTGTATTCAAAAGCATCGAGCAGTGCTTCGAGCTCTGCATCGGTACACTTCTCATTTTGAACATCTTCAATCACGGCCTTGTAAAATAGTTTGCTCATGGTGTTATCTCCCTATTTTCAATTACTTTTTACACTTACAGTAACGCTTCATTACTGGCGCTTATCAAGTGAATAAGATCTTGTTTTTCAAGGATTTGAGCGGAACTTGGCTAAGGCACGTTGATCAAACCAGAAGGACATGACAGCGGCAAATAATGCCTGTGTTTCAGCATCCCACAGGGCGATCAGTCCGTCGGTAATTCCGACACCCTGATCCAATAACTTGAACAGTGCAGCGGTTTTGACGGTGGCGAACAGAATGAAAAACGCATAGGTGATAATCGGGCGAACAGATGCACGCAGAGCCTCAACCCATTTCACCCCACTGGGCTGGCTGGCATGAGCATAGAGCGCTTTGCTTTCTGCCACATCGGCCTGCACCTGTATTTCTTCAAGACGCTGCGTATGGCCTTGACGTTGCACTTCCGTATAAAGCTCACGGATGACAGACAGGTGCTTGTAAATGGCGCTTTGTTCTTTATCCAAAGCCTGTGCGGCAAAGGCCAGATCATCCAGAGTGGCCTCATGGATAGGTTTGGTGGTGTCTTCTTCTATGACACCAAGTGCCGGGATTTGAATAAATGCCGAAACATATTTGGCGTAAAGGCTGTCTTTAATCAGCTTTTGTAACGATGGTTTAAACATGAAACCTCCTTGATTTCGTAGGTTAAAATTTGCTCTTTGGTCATGTCGTTTCGGCTGCCGGGTTCTGACGCCGCCCAAAGAGCAAAGCGGTCGCGGTATTTCCTGCTTCAGGTCTTGTATTTCCGCGAGAACCCGGCATGTTTTCTTGCCTTCAAGGAGTTACTTACCGAGAGGGCTCAAAAACTGTCGGCGGCTCAGTGCAGATATTCCGCAAAGCCACGCTCCTTCAGCGATCCGCGAAGTTCGGACAGCGTCCCGTAGAGGGTTGAGCGTGGGGTTTTGGTTTTGCGTGAGATTTCACTGATGCTGAGCGTTCGCAGATCAACCAGCAGAAACACCAGATGCGGCGGCATCTGCTGAACAGCTTGTTCAAGGTCAATTTGAAGGTCGCGGTTGGTCAGGTCTTCGGTTGCAGGGTCAGGCAGAGCGTTGTCGTCGCCGTCCTTATCCTCAAGCCACGCATCAAGTGAAAAATCACTGATGCCGAACCCACGTTTTTGGGCGCGGGCGGCCTCAATGAGGCTGGCACATTTGTGGTTGAGGATGCGGTCAACAAAGGTCGACCATTTTGCTTTTTCAGGAACATAAGCCTGCTTGCGGAATAAATAATCCAGCATCAACTCTTGCTCGAGGTCCTCGACTTCTACGCCATGAATGGCGGAGTGCCGCATCAGGCTGCGTGCGTGATAACGGACTTGGTTTACGACATAAGGATAGATGCCTTCATAGTTGTTTTTGCTCATGGTTTTCGTCTCCAGTTGCGGTTAGCCGCCACGCGGGCGGGTCAACTGGGACTGGCGAAAACTCACTGGAGACCCTGAAAATCGGTGCGTTACTCAAGGCGCAAAAACAAAAAAGCCCCGCATGCCGGGGCTTTGGTGGGTGTAAATTTTTTTGAAAAAAATTTCAGGGTGGTCGGTGAAATTTCACCGAAGGGAGATTAGGCAAATCCAAAATGCTTTAATTGCTCATCCCAAATATCGGGAAATGGGGTTTGTATATCCTGCAGGCTTAACTGGCGCGGCTGCGTGCCATCCAAGATGGCCTTTTTGATCTGGGGAGCAAGTTGATTGAGGCGCAGTATCCGCGACATATAAGAGGTGTTGATCTGGCGTTGGCGTGACATGTCATCAATGGATTTATAGCGCCCCGTATCAAGCAGGTTTTGCCAGTAATAGGCTTTGGCAAAGGCCGTTACGAATGTTTCGTCTTGCTTGGGTGCTTCTTGTGGCGGGGTCATTTGGTAGCCTTCGGGCAAAATAATCATTTTCTTGCCACCATATTTCTTGATCCGCATTGGCACCCGGATTGAAATGCTGTTGTTCGCCATCATATTTACGCATTTATCCATGCTTTCTCCTCCAGTTTTTTTGTTGAAATGCCTTGCAGCCGCTTGTCTTGCTCGTCCAATTCCCGAGCCAAACTATCCATGCCTGCAGCCCTGATCCGGATATCGACAAATTCATAATTGACGATGACTTTTTCAATCATCAACTCAAGGATGCGTTGTTTTCAGCAGGATAAAGTTCTTGCCAGATCGGGACGATGTCATTCAGGTTGCTGTAAACCTCATGCTCCGTGATGGTCTCATCCTCTTTTTGTGCTTCGCGCCACGTTTCCATGATCATCTCCGGCGAGGCAAAAACAGCTTGAAGCTGATTCAATATCAATGCCTCCGTTTCATTGGCGCTGACATTGCGAACCTTGCAATCCGGGTTGATACCTTTGCGGTAATGTTCACAGGTGTAATAGCGATAAAGCCTGCCACCTTTTTTACGGGTATGACTTGCCACCAATCCACATTCGCATTCACCGCACTTCAAAAGCCCCATCAAAATGGCCTTGGTTTTCTTCCGCGTGATTGCGCCTCGGTTGATGGTATTTTCTTTCATGGTGGCGCGGACTTTATTCCACGTGTCTACATCGATGATGGCTGGATGGCGGCCTTCGTAGATTTTATCTTTATGTTTGATTTTTCCGATATAGATGGGGTTTTGCAGAATCTTATAAAGGCCGTCTTTATCCAGTGTTCAAGGCATTGATTTATAATCATAATCTAGCGTTATTCATATTGAATGAGAACCCTGAATAACGTAAGATTCTCTCATCTTAAATCTGTGTATCTTGAATCAATCAAAATCACTTGCTTGCACGTCACAAGCGGGGTTGATGTGTGGGTAAAAACTATAGCAGAAAGGAGTAAAAATGGTTCTTATGAATCGTCTTAATGCAAGGGCTGTCTCAACATTGGGAGCTGGCAAATATAATGATGGTGCCGGCTTGCTTCTCCATAAGCGTAAAGATGGTGGTGCTCAATGGCTGTATCGTTATACCATTCATGGTCGGCGCCGTGAAATGGGCTTGGGTGCCTTGCGAGATGTTTCTTTAAAACAAGCCCGTGAATTGGCAACAGGATGGCGGGCTGTTTTACGTGAAGGGCGTGACCCTATTAAAGAACGTGAAAAACAAAAGCGTGAGGCAATAAGCAATCT
>NZ_JBHIPA010000012.1:0-82504 GCF_042195845.1 Bartonella sp. AP4SXKL | reverse complement strand
CTTCTTTTGCTTGCTCCGCAACACTCTTCGCTTCTTCTGCTGTCGACTTCGCAGTCTCGGCTACTTCCTTGGCTTCTTCTGATAAACTTTTTGCACTCAAAGCGGTTTGGCTTGCATGATCACTCGTGGATTTTGCTTCATTGGCTATTGTTTCTAAGCCTTCTGCTTTAGATTTTGCATCGCTAGCCTCTCTTAGTGCTTGATCTACTTTCTCTGTTACACTCTCTGCTGCACTTTTCGCCGCTTCCGCCAAACCCTTCGCTTCTGAAGCTGTTTGCGAGGCTTGTTCCACTCCTGTTTGCGCCGATTCGGCAACTCTCTTAACAGTTGCAACAGATTCCTTGACTTCAGCACAAGCATTCTTGGATTGTTCTGAAAGAGCCTTTGCCTCTTCTGCAATATCCTTGGCATCATCAGCTGTCCGTTTTGCGCCATCCGCCTTAAGACTTGCTTGTGTTGCTATCGTCTTAACTTCATGACTCGTCGCTACCGCGGTCGCTGCTACTTGGGTTGTCTCTGTTGCTGTTTGAGAAGCATCTTTCGCTGTTTGTTCTGCACGTTCAGCAATAGATTTCGATTCTTCTGCAACCTGTTGCGCACCATTCGCACGCGCCATGGCTTTTTCCGACTCTTGCCTTGCATTCACAACCTGTTCTAACGGCGCAAAGGTTTCATACGAATACAAAGATGCCGTCCCTAAAATCTTCGGAACAACAACGCTATCTTGCGAAGTTCCTTCTCTGATTTCCTCTTTCGTGGCTATTGGTATCAGATACTCATGACTATGATCAGGTATTTTCATCTGCTTTATTCCTCCATTAAACCTAAAATGAACACTCTTTCAAATCTTCAAACTCTTCTCTTAAGGTCTCTAAGCGCTTCTCTAAATCTTTCAGTGAACCATCAAGCTCTGTTTTCAAAGCGGCTTTCAGTAAATCAAAAACGCCAGTAAGCGGCGCATGTACAAAACCTCCCCCAGAATACAAAACGACCCGTACTTGAGACGGGTCGCTAATCTCTGATATCGCAAACGGTTTTAATGACATTTCAACTCCTCATGTCTTGATCCCATAAATTACACTCACATTAACGGGGCGCGTTTCAACACCACCAACCCTCTCTGCCATGAGATGATGTTCATGATGCTCTCTGTCATTCAGACCGTCTGTTATAGGCGTTGAATAATATAAAAAATTAGCAAAGGGGCTCCTGATAAACCAAGGTAAACGCGGCGGCTTGTCTTTTTCTGTAAACCAAAAGGGAGTCTCTACCTGTGGACTTCCTGCTATTTGGTCAAATTCTTGATTACACTTGTCCAAAGCATCCCCACTCAAACCTACACACTCTTCGTCTATAGCTCTCTTTCGCCTTGTCACGGGCGCTTCAGTAGAAGAAACATCCCGTTTTTTTCGAGAAGAAAGACCTTCTGATGACGCTGGACCTATAAAATGCTCATGCGCTTTTAAAGAACAGGGTTGTATACTTGCAAAAGAACGCCAAGGGTCTAAATTGCGTTCATTATCAAGTCCCCGTAAAAATAGCCCCCGAAAATCGGGAACATTAAACGTCGTGGCGCCATCTCCTTCTCCCCACGTCGTTCCTATGACACAAAATAAATCCCAATAGACAAGCCGCGGATAAGCCTTCCCATCACATGGCAACCAACCATCCGGCAAGCGTTCCATTGCAAACGGTCCTATCAGACCGGAAGGTAAACGTTTTAAGGAAGAAACTTTGCCTCTTGTCGGATTGAGAATTTGCCAACCAGTTATATCTTCATCGTAAATAACGGTATAAAGACAGCCATCTTGTATCTCTCCTCCCGATAAGGCTAATAAACCGGTTTCTGTCGCCTTATAAACGGGCTTACCAGCTAGATTATTTAAAGCAATTGTTGTCGCCCCAACATTCTTGCCCTTCGCTTTAAAACAAACCGATATGCCATTCTTATACTCTAAAAATGCCGATTGACTTAGAAGCCTTATCACGCTCGTCTTTTGGTTATTATCAACCGTCACAATCCCTTCAAGAACACCCCCCGTATCCGATAAATACTCACTTACCCGTTGCATCATAAAACGAGCGCTATTATTAACCGTGTTAGGGTGCTGTCCCTCTGACCAATTAATTAAAGCATCAGCACCACCATTCTCAGATGCCGTTAAAGACCAATCATAAATCGTGGACATCTAAACCTCACGTCTTGATTCCAAACACAACACTCATATTAATCGGGCGCGTCTCACTTATACCTGAACTTGCCAATGCAACATCACGCATGTGAAGGTGGGAATGGGGAAAGGCGAGCTTATGGTGCACGCGTATATCCTCTGCTCTCACGCCCAAACGTTCAGCAAGCTTCAATCTTTGCTGGTCATTCAACACATATCCCCAGATGATCGTCATATCACCATGCCAACTCTCTTCCTGATTTTCATCATTCAAAATCGTAAAGGATTGACCCCCATGGTCATGCTTTCTCATTGCGTCATTTTGTAAAGTGCCAAGATAACGAAAGCGGTCTATCTCGCGGTCATCATCAACACCTCGTAAAAAAACACCACGCAAATCGGGAACATTAAACTTCGTCCAACTATCAGCGCCTCCCCACCTGATCCCTATCGCTTCATAAAGAGCAGGATAATCACTACGCAAATAAGCCTTCCCATCACATGGTAACCAGCCATCTGGCAAAACTTGCATCCCAAAAATCCCTATCGTCCCTAGTGGATAAACAGGGATAACCGGCTCTTGCGATAAAGAGAGAGGCGTAGGATTTAAAACTTGCCAAGCATGATCCCTATAAACCAAGCTATAAATGCACCCCCTTTGAAGCTCGCCTCCCGATAAAACACGGAGACCTAATTCCGTCGCCTTGTAAACAGGTTTAGCCGCCAAATCATTCAAGGCAATTGCGGTTTCCCCAACATTCTTGCCCTTCGCTTTAAAATAAATTGATATCCCATTCTTATACTCTAAAAATTGCGATTGGCTTTGAAGTCTTATCAACGTCGTCTGGTGTTCAGCATCAACCGTAAAAGTGCTTTCAATCACACCACTCGTATCCGATAAATACTCACGCACACGTTGCATCATCACACGAGCACTATTATTCAGACTACTAGGACGTTGTCCTTTTGACCAATCAATCAAATCATCACAATAGGCATTCAAGGAGGCATTTAAAGACCAATCATAGATCGTCGACATCTTACACCTCATGTCTTAATCGCAAACAGAACACTCACATTAACTGGACGCGTCTCGCCTTCACCAGTGCTCTCCAAAACAACCTCTTGGTTCTCATCAAGAGTATGAGAACTTACAATGTAGCCCCCTAAATTCTCACGCTCTATGCCCATAAAATTCGCTAGAGAACTCCCCCCAAACAAGCCTAGACGATAGCCCAACACATCCGTCGTATTCCCATCCCAAAAGTTTTCGTTGCTGGTAAAATGAGACATCGAAAGGCTCTGTCCTTGATGTTGATGCGACTCGATTAAATCTGTTTGCACACTTGCAAAAGAACGCCCCTCATCAATATTTCGCCCTCCATCAAGCCCTCGTAAAAACATCCCTCGAAAATCGGGAACATTAAATGTCGTGGCGCCATCACCCTCTCCCCAAACCGTTCCTATCGTCTCAAATAAATCACCATAATCACGACGCAAATAAGCCTTCCCATCGCAAATTAACCAATCCTTTGGAATCCCGCGCATTCCAAACGTTCCTATAAAACCCGTGGGATAAAGATTGCTTTCTTCTTCTTCTAAAGGGAGTGGGGTAGGATTAACAAGATGCCAATGATCTCCATTATAAAACAATGTATAAATGCACCCTTGTTGGATTTCCCCCCCTGATAAAAGCGATAAACCCGTTTCTGTTGCTTTATAAACCGGCTTGCCATCTAAAGCATTTAAGACAATCGTGGTCGCTCCAACATTCTTACCCATAGCCATAAAGCGCAAAACGATACCATTCTTATACTCTAAAAACTGTGAAGTGCTTGCAAGTCTTATCACACTCGTTTGTTGGACATGATCATTTGTAACAATGCCTTCAAGCTCTCCACCCGTGTCTGACAAGTATTCCTTTACGCGCTGCATCATCACACGGGCGCTTGTGTTCACACTGCTAGGATGCTGTCCTTCGGACCAATCAATCAAATTATCCACGCGCGTATTATCCGACGCTCTAAGCGACCAATCATAAATCGTTGACATTTCTCGTGAATCCTAGCTTCTGTAAAATGGTCCGTAAAATGCCCGCATGAATTGCGTCATCAAAGGATTATCATCATCATCACTCTCTTCTTCTTCCGAAGCCTCTTCTTGTGATGCTAATAATGCCCTTAAAACCTCTAACAAGTTGTCTCTATTTCTAATGCCACCATGCGCTGTAGGACTTGCTCTATGAGGCTGCCCCCCATACATCTGTAATACACGGTTGACAAAATCACTTGCACGCATAGCGTTGTTTCCACCATTCAAGCCAACCGCATTGCTCCCAACAATTTGCGCCGCATTGGCATGGGGATTTTGAAGAAGCCGCGCGGCTCCTCCTGCCCCTTGTTGATGTGCTAAATACAATTCTGCTTCACTAGGGGCTCTTCCCAACAGGCGGCTTAAATGATTGCGATTATCAAGCGTCAACCGCCCCATGGCATCTGCCGCTTGCATGGGATCAAACCTATCCTGCAAACCATATTGCTTGGCGGTGCTGTCTATAAATTGATACAACCCACCCGCAGAAGAACGGGGATTCCTTGCATTCGGATTGCCTCCACTTTCAACTTGCGCAACACGGTACAAATAACTCTCTGGCAAACCATAACGCGCTGCTGCTTGACGGATCGCTTGATCTACTGAAGGACTATAACGGGTCATTTTGTTAGCTTTCCCCATTGTTGATATCACTATTGCATTACTCAGAATTCCTAGATCCCGATGTCATCATTCCCCACATTAATCGAGATAAAGAAGCATGAAAGCGTTTTGCAATATCATTGTTTACAAGTCCTTTTTCATAATCATTAATGAAATCTTGAATAATTTTTGCTACTTGTTTGTTATTATATCCCCCTACTTTTAAAGAATCGAGTTCTAGCATTTTTTTATCTAGTTTCTGGAGAGCTTTTAGATTTTTCTGGCTTGTTGTCATCCTGTGTGCATTTCTTAGTATTCTTACAACAGCATGCGGAAATTGCCCAATATCTTTATATTCTTTAAACCCTTGAAAAAGTTTTGGGCGTGCTCTATCTCTTAGCTCTGGAATTCCCTTATAGGTTTTATTATACAACTGTTCGTACTCAAAAGCGTCCTTTAGTCTCTTTACAGCATCTTCACCAAAAGGAGATTTTAGTTTTTCTACATAGCTGTCTGTGTTGAAAAGATTTTTATAATATTCTAACTTATCGCTAGAATTGAACATCTCATCATCAATCTTACTTCTTATGCCTAATTTATAAGCATCTTCGAATGACGGAGCTCTATCACCAACAGATGACACTTTACCTTTACTTTGATATAGATTGCTTTTATTCAGAGCCTCATTGATAGAAACAGAAGAACTCAAAGAATCGTATCCTTCTTTTATAGCTTTAGAGAGATCTTTATAAGAGGCAAAAACCTCCCTTGCTGTCTTATAATCCCCTGAAATGTCCTCTAGCAACTTTATAATATACTTTTCAAGTGAAACAAGATCCGCAGTGTCTATACCATTTAGATTATCACGTTGAATCTGATTGCTAATCTTTACTTTGGTTCGGTGAAGAATATCCATTATAGAATCAGGATATTTTTGTACATACGCCGCATCCGTAATTTTTCGATTATTGACATCTTGCGTAGCTTCTTCGTAAGCTTTCTTAAAATGTGAATGCTCCATTAACTGTTGCACCTTTTTTTGGTGTTCAGGCTTTAAAGCAGTACTTAATGCTGTATCATATAATGGTTGTGACTTTATACTACCTATATTATCAAAAGCTTTTTGAAGCTGTCCTGCATCCAGAGTCGAAGTAGATTTGTTTACTGACTCTTCTAAAGCATCTTCAAGATCTCCACTTCCCTTTCTTTTGATAAAGTTTTCATCTAGAGCTTTGCCCATTCGTCCTGAAATTCCAGCTGCTCTTTTACCAAGCTCTTCATTAAGCTGCTCATGAAGCATCCTATTGTTTTGAACTATACCATAAATATGATTTTTAAATCCTGGAATAATATCACTAAGACGTGCTTCAGAACCACTTTTTGCAAGAGTATCTGGTAGGTTTTTTATCCCCGAATGATATGCATAACTAGCAATATTCCGTAAATCTCTCTTAGAAAAACCATCTGGAGCTTTCTTTCCTGCATTGCCGATAGCATTATACCCTCTCCCAGCAAAAGAACCTACGATAGAGAGAAATGGAGACGCTACACTTCCAATTGCAGCATTATTTATCCCACTATCTATAGAATCTCCCCATCCTACACCACTTCCAACTCCTGATAACGCTCCTGATAATGCACCTGATCTCACCGCTGTTTTAAGACCTAAATCTTTTCCTGGAATACCTATTGCTTCACCTACAAGACGGGGAAACAAACTAGCTTTTCTAGCTCCAAATGCTGCTAACCCTAACCTACTCGCAATTAACGGCACTCCCCCCGTCGCTATCAATGGTAAAATAGACCCTATAAAATTTCCACCAAATGATAACCAAGGATATGCTCTATGTACTGCCCTCTGATAAGCGCGTGCCTTCTTTACAGCCTCATCATAATTGCTTCCTGATAAGTGGGAAAACAAACCTTGAAGCTCATCACTAAAGTTTGCTGTAAGTCCTTCTGCAGTAGAGCTTCTGAGAGCATCCCACATCGAAATATTTTCAGTAGGATATTCTTCTTCTAACTTTTGTGTTTCTTCTGGATGCTGTGTAACCCCTGTATAGCTATTTTGTGCATTCCAAATTTTTTCCATTATATCTTTATCTGAAATATGACCAATGATAGGAGAATAAGGTGTATAATTACTCGTCTGCTGGCTGCTATTTTTATACAATGCCGCTTGAATTTTTTCCATTATGTCTTTATCTGAAATATGGCCAATAACAGGAGAATAAGGTACATATCCCATATCAATTTCTCTTTCACTTGTTTCTTATGTAACCACCGTCATCTACAAAGACTTCACCTTTAGACAATCTATCCTCATCATCTTTATTTTTTACATGTGTAAATTGTGAAATAGGTAAAATAGGCAATGATAGAAAATCATTATATTCAGTGTTCCAATTATTTAAAAGTTTTTGTGTATTACTCCTTGCCTTCAACACTGCCTCTTTTACAGCTATAATTTCTTCTAACAATATATCTCGCCTCAGGTTTGTATCTAAATTTCCCAAACGGGTCTGTAATGATGTAAATTCTTGTATATTCATATTTCCATACCCTGACGCTCCATTTGGTGACTTCTGTTTCATTTCCTCCAAAGTATCACGTGCAAGATTCTTTTTAACCGCTTCAATATTTGACTTTAATATTGAAGCGTCAGTTGAAGATAATATTGAAAATATTGGTGCTAATATATTTGTACCAGTTAATGTAGATCGAACTAGTTTTTCTGTATTATCAAGTAACCTAATATTAGTATTCTGACTAACTAATTCAGATTCAAAAAATTGTTTTTGCTTTGTAAGCTTTTCTTTTTTTTCCTTATATGCCTTACTTCCTTTAATAACCTTTGCTTCCCACTGTTTAGTCTCAGGATTAAAAACACCATAGTAATCAGGAGAAAATTTAGGTGGTGTATTATCTATTTGCTGAGAACTAGAACGTGCATTCATTCCTTGTGTAAACAACCCATTAAGCATTTGCGGATTACGTGCCATGATAGCAGCTTCTTCTTCGCTGTAACCTTTAGATTTTAGGTATTCGACGGTTTGATTGACTTGTTCTCTTCGTTTATCACCTTCATTAAGATGCTTCACACCACTTGCAAGCGCATCCCACCCAGAACCGTCTGATGAAGATTCCGCCATACCTGCAAAAAGATCTTTGAGCTTCTGATACGCATCTGATTGAAAAAACTTATAAGTATTGGACTGTAAAAATTTCTCTGCATCTGTCAGTTCAGGAGTCGGTGTTGGGGAAGCGGGTGCTAATGGTTGCGTTTGTTCATTAACATGAGGTTTTAGTTCTTGTGGAGTACTCTCTAGTGCATTTGGCATGGGTGGATGTTGATCAAATCCAAGAGGCATTTCCGCTCTAGGAGCCGTATAGGGCATAAATGGTCCATATGGATTCAGCATACTCTGTAAATAGGGGTTGGATGGGGCTTGTGCTTTCTCTGGTGTCATCATACTTTCAATACCTGACATTCCAGTCATAAATAGAGAGGTTTTGGGGTACTTTGTTATGAAATTCCCCACGGGGTTCTTTGTTATTAATTGTCCCAATCTATTCGCCCCTGTAACCGCTTTAGGAGCAAGATACCTAAAAACATGAGGCGCAGCTCTTGCTGCCATAAAAGCTGCCCCAGCTAATGGAAATAATATTGGAAATGCCATCACACTCTCCTACAAAACTATTCTTTAATTATTCTCCAGAGCTTTCTTTTGATTCATGTAATCTAAAAAAAACTTGGATGCTCCTCCTGCCAACGCTGCTCCCATTGGACCACCTGCCATGTAACCAAAAGCCATCGGTGCTGCTTGAAGTGCTAAAGAACCTATAGTCCCTACATTTTTCCACGGATTATTGCCCTCTATCTTAGAGATTGTATGATTATTCGTTGTCGTACCGTAATTTCTTGCAAAGCCATGACCGGCGTTCATAAGCATATTCAACCTATTCCAGCCGCTATTGTCTTGTTCCAGCCAACGTTCTCTATTGGCATCAACAAGGCGTTGATTGTAGTCATTAAGAACAGATGACCCCTGCAACATATTCGAATAGGCATTATTATAAGAGGGGAATAAGTTGCCTATCATGCCTAAGCGATACTTATTAAAATCACCAAGTAAGGCATTAGCATGTAACATATCCTGCTTATTCTGACGGTAATGATTAATCCTAGCACTTTTAGACAATGCATCAAGTTCACGCGCCAACACTTTTGTATGTGCACCAGATCCATAACCACCAGCACCTACAAAAGAGCTGTTAATCGTATCTCTCACATCATCCATAGATTTTTTAAGTACATCTTCAAAATCCTGATCATAGCCCCCTTTATAACTAGAAGCCAATTCACCAATATTTCTTTCTGCATGCATGGGAGTATTCATCAAATGATTCATATAATTTTGATATTGATGAGGAATAGCTCCAAGACCTCCGATTGCTTGGTAAGTTGGAGCACTTAAAGGTGCAACACGAGGTCCCCCATAAACATTACCACCCATCCCTGTGTCATACATGTTATACGCATCTGCACCCCCACGCTTAAAGACATTCTGCATCCAAGTAGGAGGGGCGCTTGTTTGTACCTGTTTTTGTTCTGTCGTTGTTGGTGTCTTGCTCCCCATGTCACAATTCCTTCCTATAATAAAGCATACCTATGCTATAGCCTTGCTTGGTTAGTGCACGCTTCCAACCTAAACGACCCAAGATCTCCATTTCAGAAGCACCATTCTCACGCGCCCAATCCTCTGCAACTTGCAAATTATCAACCAAATCAAGAATGCCCTTGCCACTACATTCACAAATCAGTGCGCGCTTCTTTCCTAAAACTGTCTGCTGTATCTGGGTCGTGAATGCCGCTAAAAAGCGCTCGTCATCATCCAAAACAAGCCATAACTGTTTCTTGCCACTGCAAATCGCTTCAAGGAGCTCTTGCAACGTGATTTCATGTTTAAAACGTTCCACATACTTGCGAAACGACGCAATGATGTCTTCCAGATAAGGCGCTATACGCTCCATATCCCAAGACGTGGTCAAAAAAACTTTTGCCATTATCCTCTGCCTAAAGGACGTAAATCCACATTAAACCCTGTGATATGGTTCCAATGAACGCCTTCAGGAATACGCAATTTAAAGCGATGATAACGATTGCGCGAACGACCATGATAAGCGCCCGTAAGATAAGAACATGCCCTCTCTTGGTGCCATGTAATCGGTGTCTGATCATTACGAAGCCGACGTTCTCCGATACTTAAAAGACCTTCCGTCGTATCAACTTCGGCAAACATTTTTGTGATAAAGTTAAAACTTCCATCTGGTGCTCCCAATTCTTGCGAAACAACCGTTGCCTCCATCGGTGCTCCCGTAAACATAACAAGCCGATTTTCATCATCAAAAGCACCAAGCATGGGTGCGCCACTTTGCCAACGAGGGCTGTCTAAAGAAGCCGGCAAGGACTCAAGATTGATCGATATCTCATCTAACTGTTCTAAAGTATACCCTGTCGTAAATACTGGAAACAACGTGAAAGGTTTTCCCTGTAGCGTCGACCATTTCTGCAAGCCCCAATCATAGACAAAGGTCGTTTGCTCGTTATTACCTCTTTTTAAGGACCAGTAAATCCGGTTATCAACGGGGTCTATAACCCCTTGCATCTCATCAAGAGCAAACTTATCAAAGGTTTTAAAAACTGTTCTATCAACTTTCTCAAAGCCTATCGGCAAAAGTTGACCATCCAAACTCATCTGATAAAAACCACCATCACTCGCAAAAAAAGCATCACTCCCTCGACATGCTATAGAGGCTGCACTGCGCGCTCCGCGCTTGTCTTGGATCTTTTGAAAACTGTATACAAGTTCAGCCCCTGGAGTAAATAAACCAGCGTAAATAGCAGAACGCATAAAAATAAGGGGATTGGTGGATTCCGTCGCCCCTTGCACATATTCTCCATCTGGAAAATCTATATGATCACATTTTTTTTTACCTATTTCCCATAAAGTTACATCGTTCAAACCTGACCAATGAATGCGATTGGGATTATCTGTCAATTGCATCAAACAAACAAAAGGTCCCCAAACTTTGATCAATCCTGCTTTCGGTGGATTTCCTTCTAAATCTTCAAACCGTTCAGAACTAAGGACCTTGAAAACTTGCGGCTTATCATTTTTATTCACCGCAATAACCATGTTTTTAAAAAGAGCAAACGACCATTTATTCTCTTCATTTGCTTGATAGGTCACACCACTTTGGCTTATGTCTTTCCAACCCTTGGTTTGACTATCATAACTGTAAAGCTTTTGCTTGCCTCCTACGATTATCTTAACACCATTGCCACTTCTAAACGCTATGCACCCCAAAGGCTTTTCTTCCAAAGCATGAGACACAACCATTGCACTAGGCATCGGAATGTAACAGCCATCAGCCGGTAAAACATTCACAAGCGTATCCGTAAAGCTACCGTTGACGACCGCAACATCTGGTCTGTAATCGGCTATAGGAAAATAAACCATCTTAAAAATCCGTTGGTATTATTCTGGTCACGTTATGACGTTGAGACGTCTCTGCACGCAATTCATGCAACTGTTCGTTAAAGTCATTGTAAGCTGCCGTTGCACAATCGGGGTCTTTCAAGATATTCTTGTAAAGTTCGTATTTTGCACGCGCCTTAATCAAATCAAACGCGTGCACAAACCATAGATGCTCCTCATCAACACTCTCTATCTCTGATAAACGCAATGGAGAGAGAATGAGTTGAATCTGATAGGCTCTATCCGGCGTGGGATAAAGATGTAATTTCCTATCAAAATAACTGTAACAAACCGGCGTTCCTTGCTGCTCTGATGATAACAAAGGCTCTAAAGAAACATGGTCCTTACACTCCAATGCAAACTTATGATGTTGATCAGAGCTTAGATAAACGTTTTTTATTTTAACAGCTGTTTCAATAGGGCGGGTAGCGCTTGCATCATAAACACCTTGTCCCGCCCGTGTCTCAAACACCACATCACGGCTTTCGTTAAAGTAAAAGGTCTCCCGTTCACAAAAACGAATGGCTGCAAAAATGCTTTCTTGGATTTGATGAACATACTCATCCGCTATGTCATCAATCTCATCTTGAATGACCGACACTAAGTGCGAAAGTGTTCTCTTATGACGATAAACATCTCGCTTTACAGGTATCGGTCCTCCGGTCTTAACCCGAATATAATGACGTGTCATCAAAATACCTTTCAGTAAAAATTATTACTATTGATATTATATATTTTGTGTATTATAGTACTCAAATGGTGTTCATCCATAAAACGATAGAATTTGATACTTGGCTTAAGAAACTTAAAGATAAAAGCGTTAAGGCTATTATTCTTCAACGTATTGTCCGCTTAAAACAGGGTCTTTTCGGTGATGTTAAATTCTTTAATGGCATAGGTGAATTACGTATCCATTATGGTGCTGGTTACCGAATTTATTTTACAAAAAAAGGTTCTGATTTTATCCTTTTGTTATGTGGTGGAGATAAATCAACGCAGAAAAAAGATATTGAACAAGCATTAAAGTTAAAAGAGGAGTACAGTGATGAAAATAACCCCATTTAAACCAGAAGAATATCTTGAAGACATTGAAGTACAACAAGCATTTCTTAATGAAGCCTTTAAAACCGGTGATGCCTCTCATATAGCGGATGCCCTTGGTATTGTTGCTAGAGCACAAAATATGCGTGCCTTAGCAAAAGAAACCAATCGAGAACGCAGTGGATTATACCGCTCTTTAAGCAAAACAGGTGACCCTAAACTTTCTACCTTAGTCGCTGTCTTATCTGCCCTTAATTTACAACTCTCGGTACAATCTGTTAATTCATAAACTGAGGGGAAGCTAATAGATCTCTCCCCTCAATTTTAGTGATTGGTTACGAATTCAACGACTATACTTGCTTGACCAGCTTGTACTGTCTTATCAGCTTTAGCATAGAGAGTAAGTTCTTCATCATAAGGGACAAATTCCTTCTGATTAGTGGGCTTAACCTCTTTTACTGCCTGTTGTTTGATTTCCGCTTCACCAAACTCAGTCCCTCCAGCAGTGCACCCTATTTTGACCTTTGTGTCCGAAAATGCTGTCTTAACAAACACTTTAATCGAAGTAATCAAAGCACCACGAGGTAGCGTGCCTATTCTCATAGCGTTTTCTTTATCTTCATAGCTAAAATTAAGCCGCAAAAAGCTTACCTGCTGGGTATGAAGATTTCTCCCTTGCAAGGGCTGTGGTAAATAATCTGCCATGTCTTATCCCCTCAATGATTTGTTACGAATTGCACAACCACAATACATTCACCAGCATCGGTGGTTTTGTCTCGTGTTGCATAAAGGGTCATCTCCTTATCATCTGCAACAAAAGACTTTTGATCTGTTGGCGTAAAATCTTGCGTGCCTTGGGCTTTGATATCTTTTTCGCCAAACTCATTGCCGCCATAGGTGCTGCCAATCTTCAATTTCGTCTCAGAAAACGCTGTCTTCACAAACGCTTTTATCGAGGTAATTAAAGCACCACGGGGTAATATCCCGATTTTTTCTGTGAGATGTTTCTCTTTATGTAAGATATTCAAACGTAAGAAACTTACCTGTTGGGTATGTAGATTTCTGCCCTGTAATGGAGGGGGTAATTGATCTGCCATGTCTTGTTTTCCTCCTTAATGATTACGCTGCTGCTTCACCGCTGTAGGTAGGAATAACAATCGTTCCAAAATCTTGCGCTGTTTGTGCACTATTGGGCATTTGGAAACGAGTTTTCTTCATTCCTATCAAAGTCTTGGCGGCAACACCAAATTCACGTTCATAATCAAAATATTCTTCTTTGAGGGTGTAATTTGTTGCACTATGATTTTTCCCAAAACCTATAATCGCACTCTGCGCTCCTAAGAACACCGCACGACGCACACTTTTTACCGCTGTATTATTTGTCGAGTTAACACCATGGGTAACATGAATAGCTTCGCGTAAAACAACACCATTATACATTCCAAGAGAACCATCAAAGATTGGGTTCTTTGCACGAGAAGTCGCATAAACAGATTTTTGGATATCTAACCACTCACCAGCGGCTGTATTGGTACGCAATTGCATCACTTGTGTTGGGTGCAAATAGAGAACGTAAACATCATCACCGTTAACATGGACGGGAGAAATTTGCGGATTGGCAAGTTTGGCTTGTTTAACCGCTTCATCAATAAGCTTCAAACTAAAGCTATGTTTGGCTTTATCATTAAGATCTTCATCTTTGGTTTTCCCATCGGGGCGGATAATCCGTTCACTGCTTGGTGCCATGATTTCATTAAAGCCATAATGAACCGGCTTAATATACACTTCTCGACCATCAACGCTAATCGTACGGGCTGTATAACCACATACCTGCAAAAAGAACATGATGCTTAAACGATTGGCATACCAGCGAACCAAGCCTTCTTTCGCTTTCTTACGTAAATTCGGGAGGATTCTCTGTTGATCAATCGAGTCATCATTGGCAACACGCGCCGCATGTAAAAGCTCGTTAATCACCAACCGATCATTCATAAATTGAAGCGCTTCTTCATTGCCTTCTAAGGTTTCGCCTTGCGTGACACCATCTCCAAACAGATTGACTAGCAAACTGAACGTAACACTATCCCCTGCACTCTTATGGGTTTCGTTGTAAAGCTGGATAATGCTGTTTGAACTTTTGCCAATAAGAGGGGCAATTTTTGTCGCTTTCAAAACTTCATTGCTTAATTTCTGTGACCACAATTTCACCGATTGCGGATCATGGGTTCCTATATGTGTTGTTGCCATTGATTTCACCTTTCTTTGCTGTAAAAAAACCGGCTTAAAGCCGGTGGAAAACCCGCATCAAGGCGGATTATGTTGTAAAACTGATTGCCTAATCAGGGTCTGCACCCATTATTTCATAAAAACGGGCTTCATTTTTCGGATTGGAGATCCATGCGTTGAATTCTTTCTCTGACATATTGGCAAGGGTGTCTTTTGTCATAGGACCTGTCATGCCTCCTCCACCAGATGCTGTTAAGGTTCGCGCAGAATTCTGCCGGCTTTGAAGCGCTGCTACTTGATTATTCGCTTGCATCCCTTGGTTTTGATAACCAAGATTTTGCGCTATCCTATAAAGCTCTTCTGCTGGATTACCCCCCTTTTGGGCGCAAGTCGCTACAATCGTACGCAATTCATCCCCTATAATCGCATCTATCGTGCTCCGTTGCGCATAAGTCGGATAAACAGATGACCAAGCACTTAATTGCTTTGCACGCGTCTCATAAAGATAATCCGCCGCCGCATCAAAATCACTGTATTTATCTTTAATTGATGTAACAGAACTTTCTAAAAACTGGTTCAAATGATCATTAAATTCGTGGGATTCAATGGCTTGCCTTTGAACATCCTGCTGTGCCCTAATATACGCATCTTGCTTTTGAATCTTATCTAACATCCACGTTAATACGCTAATTGGGTCCTCACGTAGGTCTGGGGGCGCACCTTCTCCTTCAACCATTGGTGGCTGGGCTTGAGATTCATAAAACTTGACAAGCGCTTCACGGGCTTGTTTGGCTTGTTGTTCTGCATGTTGCCGATCTATAGGAACGATTTCTGAAGGCTTGTCAACGGGCTCTGCAACCGGTTCTGGAGGTGTCGCATCATTATTCTCAACCGTCTCGACCTCATAATCGTTCTCAAAAGAGCTCTCATCATCAAATACCGGTGCACCAACCCTGTAATCTTCATTCATAGCTTCGTTCATTTCTGCATTCATTCTCTAACCTCTCTCAAATGCTTCTTCCTCTGTATGTTGCCGCTCTTTCACGCATGATTTGATTTTGCGCTCGTTCATTAAGAATACGCTCCCGTTCAAGCTCATGCTTCTGTTGCATCAATTCAGCTTCCAATTCTGCTCTCTTTTGACGCATAACCAATTCAATCTGCTTGCCTTGTAAATCCATCTGTTGCATCTGACTTTTAGCCGCAATATCTTGCTGCTTTTCCTGCAACTTCATTTCTTGTTCCGGATTCATTTGCTGTTGTTGGGCTTGTTGTGCCATTTGCTGCTGTTGCATCTTCTCACTCACACGATTAAGCAATGACGCAGGCAATGGAGAATAACGAAGTAGATCAAGCATAATATCCGGCGTAATCGCATTTTGAAGCAATGGGAGCAGCTGTGTGATGATACCAAAGGTGCGCTCTTTCTCATTCGGGCTGGTTGGGGCATCATCGACAACAATGTCATACTCGACACTCGTTACTTCTTCACGCGTCAATGGAATATATTGCGCATTCTCTTCACCAGATATCCTCACCAAACGACCATCAGACAAGTAATTCTGTATCAGATGCAAAATAATCTTACCCTGCCTTTTGCGATACAAACGCAAGCCATCAAATAGACAAGCAAGCAGGTTAAGACTAGATTGACGCCGTTGTGCTTCTAAAATCCCTGCTTGTGAGACTTCTCTCGTCCCGATAAACTCAGGCGATAAGCCCGTAACTTGATTAATCGCTTCCTTGGCTTCATTAAACAGTTGGAAAAAACCGGTTGGGAATTGCGCTACGGGTTTGGGCTGTATCTTACCACCTGCCAAAGCGCCATTTTTTAAAACCGTAATACTATCTACTCTGCTCCAACTCTTTACAGCTTCTCTCACATCTTCAAATGCGCCCCGCTCTGCCATTATCCCGCCTTTGGATTGGCTGTTGAGGATATGCATTACTTGACTAAAATATTTATTCGCCCATCGTTGTGGATCTTTTGTCGGACGGACAACCCCATAAAATTGCCGTTCTATCTTATCAAAATACCCTGTTATACACTCCCAACCCAATTGACCCGCTGGAACCAAAGGTTGATCAGGGGATTCAAGCAATTTTCTCCCTAAAAAAGCACGTTTTACGACCTTTTTATTGAAAGCTGCCCCTTGGATATCGGGCATCATGCACTGTAACTGCTTAAATTCCTCTTCGCTATAATCACGCAATTCACCCGTTTCTAAATCGGGCGCTTTGTAATATCGCTCGCTTTCAAACCAACGGCATTCAACAAGTGTGATCATCCGTCGACCGTTTTCAACATCAATGCCCTTCTCATCATTATAAGCTTCAAGATCATTATGATGAATGCCTTCATAAGCAACCCCATCACGCGCCCAATCCGCACTCAGCTCTGTCCAATGAGATTTTGGAAACATCTGCTTGGCTACTTCCAAGGGCTTGCGGTCTACATACCACATGCGTTGTGCATCGGTTAAATTCGGTTGCACCGCTGCACTATCCCAAACCATTTTTAAAGGATCTAAACGCGTAATTACCGGTTCACCATCAAGACTGTTTTCATAATCAAGGCGGGTATCAGTCCACCCCATGCCGCAGATGACAGCGTCTTGGAAAGCATCACTATCTGCATATTCAGCATGTGCCATGTCGCGAAACCATTCCGCTGCTCCTGTAAGCAATTCACTTGGCAATGCCTTGCCTATTTGACGGGGAATGAATTGCACCTCTCGTTTATTGTTACGCTCTGAACCCACAACGGCATTAACCAATGGTGCAATACGGTTAAACGTCATAACGGGGCGGCGTTGCTCTTTTAACGCCGCTAAATCAGCCTCATTCCACTGATCACCATTGTAAAATCGAAAATCCTCTCTTGCATGTTCGCGCCATTTGTTCACATGCTCAACATCTTCTTTGTACCAGCTGACAAGCTTGCGAAACAAACCTTCTGTCGACAAATCTGATGCGTTACTTTCTTTCTCTAAATGCTCTTCATCATGCATCATTCTGCCATCCATGACGTGCTCTCATAAGTTTCTCTACCACTATAAGCTGGTCTCTTCTGTTTTTGCATCGGCTGTTCATACCCCACACACATTAACCCAAAGGCATCCGCACCATGACTGGACCAATCATGCTCAGCGCCTAAACCAATATTACGCTTCTCATCCCATTTCTCATGATACCAATTCAGTGCTTTACGACCCGCTACGGTTGTCTCTTCATTAAACCAAACAGACGGCAAAATACGTCGCACCGCCTCTATACGCATCTTAACCGCCCCTGCCCCTTGATTAGGGATCACTTGCGTTTCAAAACCCGCATCATTTAAAGCACTCTCAAAACTCACATTGTGCACACGGTCTCTCGTCGCACCATCATGGGGTAACACCATCAATGCCTTCTCATAACCATTTTGACGCAACCAACCGATATGTTCGGATAAAGGCTGTCCCTGTGCTTCGTAATAATCAAGTACTCTGATCTCCCTACCAACAAATTGCGCTATCCATATCGCCGTAGCATCTGCCTTAGCACCTGTGCCCCCGATATCCCAAAAGGCGCGTATCTGCATTAAAGGATCACGCGCAACGCGCCCTATCCGCCCCTCTTGCTCGGCTGCCAACATTTCCTTTTGATAATAAGCGCCTTGAACTGCTGTAAGATAAGCCCCCTCCCATATATGCTTATAGGTCTCGGGACGGTTTCTCAGATCATCAAGCCGCGCTTCATTCAAGATCTTAGGAAACTTCGGATTATCTGACCAATTGATCTCTACACGCTTAATGGCTTCATTGTCTGAAAAGCGAAACCGCTTCTCAACGGGGGCATTCTCTCGCAACGGGTTCCATGTCACCCATAACTCTGCCCGCCATCCCTCTCCTTCTTCACGCAAAGTCGGTATAAGCGTCTGCCAAGCCGTCTCTGTAACGGGCTCTGCCTCATCAACCCAACAAAGCAAAATACGCCCCATAGACTTGATACTTGCAATATTCCGGTCCAGACCAGAAAACTGAAAGGCTATACGACCATCTATCGACTTAATCGACGATTCCCCAACCTTGTAATAGTCCTTTAAAAAGTCATGCGCTTCAATGGCGCGCTTAATCTCCTCCAATGAACTTTCTGCCAAAGAATTCTGAAACTGACGTGCACAAAGTATAGTGCCCGATATCCCTTGCATACCAAATTGATAGCCTTTTAAAGCAGCCATCAAGGCAAATGATCTTGTCTTTCCAGACCCTCGTCCACCCCAAGCAGCACGCACCAAAGCCTTATCTGTAAAAATCGGTATAAGCTTTGGAACAATACTAATCTGTCGTGTTGTCATTGACCAAAGGCGCGATTTCTACACGCGTTATCACCTTAATGGCTCCCCCATCTTCACCTGTTACCTGTAAAGGCAACACCTTACCAAGCAACGCTAAATAAGCAGCGGGGCATTCCATAGCCTGCTTTTCCAAATAAGAAATCAAACCATCCTTGCCAATTTTATTCCCAGCATTCTCAGCAGCCTTAACCACTGCTTCTTTTAAAATGCGCGTCATCTTATTCGGAACGCCTTTGACACGCCCTTGACCTGCCTTTGGGGGTATACGCTTTTTAATGGGTTGTGGAGCCTGATGTGTATTTTCTGATGTCATAAAATACGCCCTCCAGATAATAAAAAACCCCGCATTTGCGGGGATTTTGAACTGTACATTTCCCTCTCTAGACACAATACACCTAAGTACAGCAATGTCATTAAATACGATTTGCTACACTTTGTCAACACTAAAATAACACATATTGATAATTTCAAAGGGAATCGGTTAAACAGCGCTTATAATAATTTAGGGATTTAAAATGATGAAATCATTATTCATAACACGCATCATAACATTTATAGCTTTCTTTTCTATATCAGCGCTACCTGCATCAGCGTCATTTGGATTTATAGACAAATTGACGCGTATGTTTACAAGTGTAGATACTAAAGAGAAGTATAATCAACTTTACAACAAATACGTAAGTGAATCATATATTGGCTCTATGCATTCTGAAAAGATACGCAAAGCAGAAGAACTTTCACTCATCATGGGCACAGAATATTCGTTTTTTAAACAGGAATATATATTGTATCGTCACATATTAGTTGTTGGTTGTGCATCCATTGTGAGTATATTGCGGGGTGATTATAATAAGGAGATGTCGCAAATGGATCTACCCAATGTAATAAAGCGTTTACGCGATGAATATGATTGGAGTGAAAGCGATTTGATGTGGGCATACGACGTGGTCAATGATAACGAGGATCCAATGATTTATTATGCAAAAAAATTTCTTAAGCGTTACGATTTCAGAAAAGAACAAGTAAATAACCTAGTATATCAAGTGAAAACAAATGATCATAAAGGTTTAAAGGAATCCATTGAATTTTGCAGAAACTTACAAACGATATACAATATAATGAAACCGTAATAGAGATTGTCATTTACGATCAAAATGTTTCTGAAGAGCATTAAGAGAAACACGTAATGAATTCACAAGATATGGTAGCATTTGATCTTCTACCACGAGGTACTGTAGTGCTGCATAAAGATTATACTGTCTATAGAGGCATTGGGCTTCTTTTAGTGCCTCTTGCGTGTTGATAAACTGCTCTGTTGCAAATGCTACCCATTTATCTCTTGCCTTATCATCTGAAGATGACGGCATTTCGTCATAAATCGCATTAGGCAAGCCTTTTGCACAAAGGTAATCGTTTCTTATCTGTAGGTACTGTTGCGCGGCGTCATATTGCTCTTGAGTAAGCACGCCTTTTAAACAAAGTCGCCCTATATAAGACCCAGAAAGTGGATTTTTTGCCTCTTGTAGCGTTAAACCGAAGCGCTTTGCACGTATCTCTATTGCCAATTTATCAACGGCTTCACGCGGTGCTTTTGCACGTGATATACGTCCGTTTGGTTCTCTTACCTGCCCTGCTATTTTAGGGCGTCCCCTTTTTTTATTTTTTTTCATAACACCGCCTTTTATTTAAAAAGGAACACTGTCATTCATAACGGTATGGGGCGTATCAAGAGGTCTGTAAATGCTTCTGTCATAAGCAGATGACTGATCTTGATTATCATCATTTTTGCCATCTAAAAGCTTTAACTCGCCTTTGTACTGAGGCAATATGACTTCTGTTACATAGCGATCAACACCGTTTTTATCTTGCCATTTACGGGTTTGTAGTCGCCCCTCGATATAAACTTTGCTGCCCTTATTCAGATACTGGAGAGCTATTTTTGCAAGATGTGGATTAAACACCACAATGGAATGCCATTCGGTTTTGTCTACTTTCTTATTGGTTGCCTTGTCTGTATAGCTCTCAGACGTTGCCATTCGAAAATTGACCACCTCGATGCCAGATGACATTGTTTTGCTTTCTGGATTAGCACCTAAATAGCCAATTAAAATCACTTTATTAAGCATGTTTGTAAGTCCCATTAAATGATGTAAAGATCATAACATGTTTTATGTGTTTTTACAATGTTTTCAGTTGTCTAATAACAATTATTTAATGTTTTACATTATGTTATAAATCACTAAAGCGTGTAAAATCGGATTGAAAGGCAAGGGGAACGATTCCTGTCGGACCATGGCGTTGTTTTGCTATAATAACCTCGGCTTTACCCTTGGCTTGCTCCATTGCCTCTTGCCACTTGCTATACTCAGCAGTGCCTTCTTTTGGTTCTTCATTTTTGAGATAGTATTCTTCACGATAAACAAACAGCACAATGTCGGCATCTTGCTCGATTGAACCAGATTCACGTAAATCGGAGAGTTGTGGACGTTTATCTGTTCTATTTTCAACTTGACGCGAAAGTTGTGACAGAGCAATGATGGGAATATTGAGTTCTTTTGCAAGTGCTTTTAATCCGGTGGTAATGGCTGTAATTTCTTGAACGCGGTTTTCTAATGAACGCTTTGAACCGCTTGTCATGAGTTGGATATAATCGATAATCAAGACATCTAGACCATGTTGTCGTTTAAGACGCCTTGCACGAGCGGACAATTGTGCAATAGACACCCCACCCGTTTGATCAATATAAAGAGGGATTGTTTGTAAGGAACGCATTGCGTGAATAATTTTTGCAAATTGCTCTTCTGAGATATTACCACGACGCATATCAGAAGAAGAAACCTTTATTTGCTCTGAGATAATACGAGTTGCAAGCTGTTCTGTTGACATCTCAAGTGAAAAGAAACCAACAATACCCCCTTCATTGGCTTGGTTGTTATCACGCTTACAAGTATTGGCAATATTAAAAGCAATATTGGTAGCAAGCGATGTTTTACCCATACCAGGGCGCCCCGCAAGGATAATCAAATCAGATGCTTGTAACCCTCCCATTTTCTCATCAAGTGTTTTGATATGGGTAGCGATCCCTGAGAGCCTTGAAGAACGCTTTTTCGCAGCGCTTGCCATGTTAAGTGCTTTTGCAATGGCTGTATCAAAATTTTCAAACCCACCCCCATATTTTCCTTTTTCTGCTAGCTCAAATAACTGATTTTCAACAGTTTCAATTTGTTGTGATGTTGTAAGTTCTACAGAAACATCATAAGCTCTATTCACAACTTGAGTGCCAAGGTTAATTAAAGAGCGTCGGATAAACAGATCATAAATGACGCTCCCATAATCTTTAGTATTAATGATTGTTACAGCTTCTTTAGCTAAACGCACCACGTAATTATATACAGTGATGTCACCAATTTTCGCATCATTTTCAACAAAGGGCTTAATAGTAATGGGATCTGCAACTTTTCCATTTTGAATAATTTGTGAAATGATATCAAAAAGCTTTTGATGCAACGGTTCAAAAAAGTGCTCTGCTTTTAAAAAATCAGAAACGCTATCAAGAGCATTATTATTGATAATGATAGCACCCAGCAAAGCTTTCTCTGCTTCAATATTATGGGGTAGTTGACGAAAAGAAGATTGTTCTTCTGTTTGAAAAGAAGGTAATTTAACAGCGTTCATTTTATTCATTATGATTTAAATTGATTTGATAAATGATAATTATAAATCACTGAATCTACAGTGTGAATCCCATTTTTATTTTACTTAACAGCTTGCTTTTTGATACGTTTTGTGCAATAAAGAGACGTTCTTTTATATTTCGGTTATTTCTTTTAATCGTTTATTTAGATCGCTAGCTGTTTTGATAATAAAAGCCGTATCAATTCATTTTGATGCGGTTTTTATGTATTAAGGCTTGCATTTTTACACGTTTTGTGTAATATATTTTAGCATTTAAAATGTATAAGTTTCCAGTTGCAAACAAAAGCCGTGTCCTTTAAAGGCGCGGCTTTTTTGCTATAAAGCAGCCCCCCGCCCCGTTATTTTATTTACGCTGCTTTTTCACTAATCTTTACAACGGTATCGTTTTCATAAATTTCACAATCTTCAGGAATTCCATATGCATAATAAGGGTTTTGTTCTGTATATGAATACTCATTTCTTTTTAATCTTGCATTGCCATGTACCAAACCTCTAATGGTGTGATAACCAGTCACTTTAGCATTGCCATAAACAGAACCATAGACCTTAACATACCCACCCACGCTAGCATTGCCATAAACCTTGCCATAAATTTTTGAAGAGCTACTTACAACAGCATGATCATAAACCTCAGCCTTGCTATAAATGCGTGCACTTCCTGTTAATTTTGCATTCCCATAAACCCTTGCATATTGATAAACCCACACCTTATCAGAAAGATGCGCATTATCATAAACATGAGCTCCAAAATACACGCGGGTTTTATCATATACATGCGCATTGCCATAAACAAAACCACCAATGACAGCGTTGCCATATACTCTTGCATTTTCATAAACACGACCAGATTTTACAACACAAGCATTATCATAAACCCAGCAATTGCCATCATGAGAAAGGTTATCTTCCTTTTCAATAAAGCCGCCTAAATCACCAGCTTTAACATCAGCAAAGTCTTTTAAAGCACGAATGCGGTATAAAGTAATCCCTTTAACGTGACTTTCATTTATAAGCTCATATTTTTTAGATACATTTTTAGTGGTCATAGGTAGCTCCCTAATCTAATATTCAAACAAATTTTTAAATGAAATGGTTATAAGCAGGCGCCCCCGCCGCGCCCGCGCCGTTATTTAAGCTGTTTTCCTATGAGGACGACACATAACAAAGCAAATTTCACCATAAGGAGAAAGGCGTTCTGTATAAACATTATTCATTGTGTCACCACAAATATTCTTAGTAACAATAGCCATGCCACATGCATTGGCATTTTCATAAACATGCACTTTACTTACAATTTTTGCACTATCGAAAACATGGGCATTATCATACACATGGGCATTGGCAAAAACCTTTGCTGAATCGTAGACGCGAGCATTACCATATACAAAACCACCAACACCTGCATTGCCATAAACCTGCGCATTTTCGTAAACACGACCAGGGCTCACAACAATGGCCTGATCACCAACCCAGCAATTACCATCATGGGAAAGATTTTCTTCAGATTCAATATAGCCACCAAGTTGACCAGCTTTAACATCACCAAAATCTCTTAACGCCTTAATGCGATAAAGTTTTTTACCTTCGCGAAGAATTGTTTGATTGGTGAGTTGATATTTTGGAGAAGTTTCTTGATTTTTAACTGTAGCGTTCATGCTAGTAATCCTTATCAATGAAGTTTTTAATTAACAGCCCATAAGGGCGTCGGGTGCTAAAAACACGGTGATAAGTCCGCCGCTATGCTTTTCCCTCGCGAAGGGTATTGTATGGCATAGCTACACCCGACATAACCGTTATATGCCAATGATAGCATAAAAGAAAGTCAGTATTTTGAAGATGGGAAAAACCTTATCGTGGTTTATCCGCTTATCACAAGTGTTTTTAGCACTTGCTGACCTTAATAAACGAGCTTTTCTTTAAAGTCAATACGTATTTTTTATTTTTTTCACTTTTTTTCATTTTGATACCTACCTAATTGAATACCAAGTGCTTTCTCTAGCTCGTTGTCTATATCATCATAAGTTTTCACTGCTTTAACTGTACGTTTTTTGATTTCCCTATTCACCTCGTCTATCAACGCTTCGCAACTCAATACGCTTCTTGGCAAATCACCACCGTATATCCAAGCTTTCACTTGCGCCTTGGTACTGTAATCAACATTCTCAGGCATCTCATGATACTGACCACCGTCAAATTCTTCATATTCTCTTGTACCATCATCATATTCGTAAAGATTGTAAAAATACTCTGCTACCCCTAATCCCCATGGGGCATGCCCCACCGCCGTTGCAACGAACTTTTTTCCCCCCTTCTGTTTACGTTTTTTTAAAAACATCTGGTTTAATATCCCCTATCTAAATCCATAACTTTACCAATGGGTTTATTTGCCTCAAAATGGACCGTACAGAAGCGTTTTTAATTTCAATGTGGTTTTTATCACAAAATCTTTAAATCGCTCTGTACGGTGCCTTTCTGTCAATTTAAACGCATATATATTCTCAAAATCATCAGCAAACTTCACTACTTTGCTGTTTTTTCGGATCCATAAGTGTCTTTAAGCGTAGATCGCTGTTGCAAGTTGATTGAAGCTTTCTGAAAGGTTATTTGCGAAATTGTTTGACGGTGGTTTATAACATGCGCTTTCATATAGTTTTTTCACTTCTGATTTTTTGTGTTTCTTAATTACCAATCCATATTTTGGATGCGTAATCCAATTATCCCAAGCGCTTTGCCAATCGCGTTCATTTGCATTTCGACATGGGTTGGATTTTGAAAAGCGTACAAATTTTTCAAATTCTGATAAGGCTTCATCATGCGTTAATCCTTGTTCAGTTGCGTATTGAAAATCGGGTTTGAAATCTTCTAGTATTCTTTCAACTTCTTGTTTTTCCCTTATTTTCTTTGTTCCTTCAAAAAAGTTTGCTTTCTCTGGAAAATAAGCAGGCATTATCTTATCAACGATTTCTGAAAGTTGTTTTCCAACCTTTTTAACTTTTCGTGAAGGCAATTTCGCAATCATCGCTTCGTTAATTTGCCATCGGTTGTTAACTTCGTTTGAAAGATTGATATTTTGCTCGCGAATGATTGGTTGTTTGGTTTCTATCGTTTTGATTTGTTCTGATTGAACATCATCACACTCGATTGCCTTTTCAACAAAATCGTTTGTTTCTAAATTTTCAAAATCAATTTCTCTTTTTGATAAAATAATAGTTTTATTTTTATTGTTATTGTTAATGTTATTGTTATATATATAGGCATCATTAAGCATCGCTTTAGCATCATGCTTAGCATGCTTAGCATCATTAAGCATCGTTTTAGCATCATTAAGCATTGCTTTAGCATCGTTTTTATCAGTATTTTCAGTAACTTGAGCATCATCACAAGCATCACAAGTATAAGTTGTATGTTTATCCCATCTTGCCTGCGCTGCTTTCTTTGCTCTCTCCGATAATCTCTTTGATCGTGATGCTTTTGATACCTTTTCTAAACTCTCATGAGAGTTAGTAAGCTCTTCTTCAACATCTAAATTCCACAAGCGACCATCTGCTAAACGAATGAAATATCCTTCTTCAAGCAAAACATTCAGTGCCGCTTCAAACTTCTTCACTGAATAACCAGTGTAATGAGATAAAACTTTAATATTATAAAAAAGAGGTTCACCAGTACGCAACATACGTAACCGTAATCGCATATAGATATTGCCCTCTACAGCAGGCAAATAATCAACAACTATTGCCCACTTGTCTGCAAAAAGCCTCGTCCATGGTAATTTAATGGACATACCCCAATTCCCTTTCTTTAACTAAATATAAAATTGCTAAAGCATCTGCTTCGTTATCATCTTTCGGATTGTGCCCTTTTGCACGCACCGCCTTAATCATCTCTTCTTTCGACGCATTCCCCTTGCCTGTCGTCGCTTTCTTAATCGTACTTACTGGTATCCCCTCATACGGTATCTGATGCTGTTCACACCACGCCGTTAACGTTGCTAACAAACCACCGTAAACATGCGCTGCATCTGTACCTTTATGACGCCTCACCTCTTCAAAATACACCACGTCAATTTGACCTGCTGTCTGCTTTATTTCTGATAGCCATTGCTTAAAGCGCAAGTAACGCATTCCACCGCCTTCAAAACGGCGCGATTGAAAATTCACGGTACCACTGAACATGTCACCACTTGCACCACGTATCGCCCACCCCGTTTTGGTACCTAGATCAAAACAAAGAATCGTGTTAATCACCACGCCGCTCCATACAAAATGTGTTTTATAGGATTGTTTTTTTCTGAAAATGAAGGAAAGAAGGGTGTAAGAAATATGCAAGCGGTTTTAAATTGGATAGAACAGCATCCTGTATTATTTTCTGCGTTTTCTGTTTTATTTTCTGCACTTTCTTCGGTTGGTGCTTTATTATCCGCAATTTTTTCTTTTCGTTCTATTAAACAGACATTGAATTTAAGAAATGAAGATCGAATAGAAGCTGCAAAGTTCAGAAGAGAAGACCGAGAAAAATTTGAAACAGAATTAGCTAATGCCATGGACATAGCTAATTCAACTAAACAACAAGCAATATCAATGGAAAAGCTTGCTAACGTTCTAGAAAAACAGACAGAAATTCTAGAGCAGAGAAAACTTAATGTTTTTGTACAGCGTATAGTGATGCATAATGATCCTGATAATAAATCACAATTATTAATTGATATATTATTAACCATTGCAAATCCTACAAAACACATAATTAAAATTAATTCCATCAGTATAGAGAATGATAGAAATTATAAATTTATTCACGCAGTCTATCGTGGATTTACTGATTCAACCGTTTTTCCCCTCGGAGATATATACCAAATCCAGCCCCAAAGCTCCAAATACCTCTGTTTTAAACAACCCCAAACAGAGCCTCTAATACATGGAGATATTGACCCATTTAGCCTCATAGCTTTTGGCTCATTAGAACTAATTCTTACCATTTCGCCTCTCAAGAAAAATCCATTAATTTATCTAATATTTACTATGGAACACACTGCTATAGATCCTGAAAATCCACCAGAAAAAGTGAATTTTTTCGCTCACTGTATTCGTTTAAAAAATGCTTTCAATCCACTATAGTTTTCCCAGGTACGAGATAGCTCTGTTGTTCCTCAGGACTTTTTTTAGCAAGATCTTCCCATGTCAGTGGCTTTAACCCCAATAAATGCCCCAATAACTCTTGAGACCTCGGCCAATAGTCTAGTTGTGCAAATGTAATGGTATTTCGTGGTATAAACCATTCTTCAAAAGCTCTAACAACTTTAATTGCTTGAATCTTTGTCTGCTCATCCCTCATTAATTGTTGCAATAATTCCTGCGATCTATCTTCTTGTTCATCTGTAATGGGATTTAGTTCTATAAACTCTCTTACAAGCGTACGAACAGCTTTAGAGACTTGAATATTTTCATAAATATTTTCATATGACATCACACATTCTTGCCCTTTAGTGCTTTTCTCTAAACATTCTTGCACGTTTGCTTGTAATTCTTGTAAATGTTGTATTTTCTCTTCATTTTCTGCTAGCTGTCCTTCCATCAATGCTTTTTGTGACATTATTAACTCATTTTTTTCTGCTAGCTCTTTTCTAAGCCTTCGCACTCTTTTAGAAGAGTCATGAACAGCATAAAACGAAATCACATTCGCAATTAAGGAAATAACAATTGCTACTAAACTCATCTTTCTCTCCTCACTTACCCTTCTTCTTATTTTTACGAGCCGGCGCTTTTACTGCTTCATCACGCTGTTTAAGCTTTTGTGTTAGTCTTTCAACTTCCTCGTCGCGTGATTGAACATCTGCTTTTAGTGCCTGTATCTTTTCACTTTTCCGTGTAAAATCTTCTCGATACGCATCTATCTTTTGCTTCAATTCTTTAATTTCCGTATCACGTGATTGAACATCTGCTTCGAGTGTCATTACAACTTCACTTACATTTCTGAACGCCTTTTCATGCTCTTCAGTCTTTTGTTTCAGTTGTTTAATTTCCTCGTCACGTTCTTCAATCTCTTGCTTCAGTTGTTTAATTTCCTTGTCACGTTCTTCAAGATCCGCATCACATTCATCAATTGTCTGCTTGCTTTCCTTTAAATACCTAAACTCATTCTCTTTCATTTTTTTCTTAATATCTTGAACCTGCTCTTTAAGTGCTTTAACTTGATCGCGATAATGCAATGCAATACGAAACATCACTCCGCTTAAGAGCAAAACTGAAACCACTGCTATCCATAAAATTTCATTCGAACTCATCTTTATCTCCTTAATGCTGTAAAGTTTCTCCGGTGTGATCAACACCGCAGCTCTTGCAAATTTTCGACATTGGGGGGTGTTGCTCTTGATCGCATAAAGATTTTAAAAGATAAGCCACTGCCCCTCTTGAAGGAACACCATATTTTTCCCAACGCCATACTGTTGATTTGTTAACGCCTAATAACGCTGCCATTTCGTCCAGCGTAAGATTAAGGCGTTTGCGTATTTTTTTTGCTTCTATCTTATTCATAAAATTAAGTGTGCAATGTGCACAGAAAAAAGTCAAGTCGAAAAGCACATATAATATGTGCATTATGAATGGAAAGGAGTTGTCAGAATGCAAGAACAAAAACCCGACCAAGCTATACGCTTAACAGAAGCAAGAATTGCCAAAGGATTTAAATCTGCCCGAGCCGCAGCTCAATATTACGGCTGGCCATATTACACTTATATACAACATGAACAAGGAGTTCGCGGCATCAATAAAGCCGCAAGTCGATACGCAAAAGCTTTTAACGTAAGTACAGGTTGGTTATTGACTGGTGAAGGACAGGGGATAAAAACAAAATCTACAACTGCTCTTTCAGACCGCGAACTTCAAGAAGAAGTTTTTAACGCTCTAAAAAATATATCTCCTGAAAAAAAGCAGTGGCTTCTTCGCATTTTAGATACTCTAAAAGACGAAGAATAATAATTAACCTTCTTTTTTTATCTATACTAAGCTTATTCACTGCCTCCATTATAAGGTTATCAATATCATCCATTTTATATATCCCAAAATAATATAATACTCACTAAATATGTTCATGTTGCACATTTTATTGTTGACATATGTGCAATATGCGCATACATATGTTCCATATCTTAGAAAATAACTTTTGCCAATAGGCAGTATGGAGGCATTTGTGAATAAACCAGTGTTTATAAATTCTGATGAAATTCTCTTAGTGATGTGCGAAAATGAAGAACAAAATCTCGCTAAATCTGGTCCTTTATTAGAAGAAAAGGACATTATCAATTTTATCGACCAAACCGATAATGCTGTCCAAATTTTGCGCGTAGAACCAACGACTAATCGTTGCGAAGATATCTCTGAAGATATTGCTGAGTTTTATCTCAAACTACGTGAACAAAAGTGTTTTGATGGCAAAATACCGCATGACTTTATTCTACACAGCACAGCATACGGTTTTTTTTTAGAAGAAATCGAACAGCAGCGATATGAAGATGAAACATACGGTACTTATGAACAGCAGCACCGTTTAACTCTTTCGGATGTCATTCCAAACTACCCACATTATACATACTACAGAGGGCGTTTTTAAAAGCGCCCCCCTCTTTCCTCTTATTAAATTATCGGATGGAGTAAACTTATGAATAATCCTATCACTATTACAAATAACACCATTAACGAAGAAAGCGTTCAGACAGTCAATGCTCGTGACTTGCACGCATTCTTAGAAGCAAAACGAGACTTTTCCAATTGGATTAAGGACCGTATTAGCAGATACAATTTTATAGAAGGACAAGACTTTGTAAAAACACAAGATTTGCGGTCACCAAATTTGGCGAGCGCAAAATCTAGATCTGTTATTGCAATTAATTATCATCTCACCTTGGAAATGGCAAAAGAACTTTCCATGGTAGAGCGTAATGAAAAAGGAAAACAAGCCCGTCAATATTTTATTGAATGCGAGCGGCGTGCAAAGCAAGTTGTTACACCACAAATCGATTACTCAAGTCCACAAGTAATGTTAGGTGTATTAACTCATCTAAAAAATGAAAATGAGCGTAAAGACATCATCATTGAAGATTTAAAACCAAAAGCAATGGCTCTGGAAAGCTTGCAACGCTCTGATGGGCTCTTCAGTCTTACTGAAGCCGCTAAAGTGCTCGAAATGCAACCAAAACAATTCATTCTCTTCCTACAGAAAAAAGGATGGGTGTATCGACGCACTTTCGGGGATCGCTTATTGCCTTATCAGGATAAAATCCAAAAAGGACTAATGGATTGCTCAACCCTCACTATTCAAACCGAAAATGGAACTGAAAAAGTCATTCCTTCAGCAAAAATCACAACAAAAGGCATGGGGGTGCTGTCTCAAGAGCTTAAAAGACAAAGCATGCATTAAGAGGCTATCATTATGGAAAAGAAATATGAACTTACTGATGAAACAATCGAAGTTGGGGGCAAAACTCTCCACCGCATTCGCGCATTACGAGACTTTGGAAACGTCGAGAAAGGTGATTTAGGAGGCTATATCGAGAAAGAAGACAACCTATCGCATCGTGGTAATTGCTGGATTGGGGATTATGCAAAAGTCTATGGTTATGCCAAGGTTTTTGGTGATGCTAAGGTTTACGAAAATGCACAAGTTTACGGTTATGCACATGTTTACAACAATTCTCGTATTTATGGCAAAGCAGAAGTTTGCGATGAACCATGCATTTACGGTGATGCAGAAGTTTACGGTGATGCATATATTTGCGGTGAACCGCACGTTTTTGATAATGCAGAAGTTTATGGCAATGCACAAGTTTACGAAAAGGCATACATTTATGATAGGGCGCGTGTTTACGGCAATGCAGAAGTTTCCGGTGATGCGCATGTTTACGGTCATGCAAAAATTTACGGTGAAGCATGTGTATGTTGGGACGACTGGATTGATGGCGATAAAAGAATCTCAACTAGGTAACAAACCAGATGAAAAAATACGAATTTACTGATGAAAAAATTGTGTTTGATGGAAGAACTCTTCACCGAATTAGAGCCTTAAGAGACTTTGGATATGTCAAAAAAGGTGACCTCGGCGGTTTTATAGAAAAAGAGAGCAACTTAAGCCATAAGAGAGACTGTTGGATTTTTGGCAATGCACACGTTTACGGTGATGCCAAAGTTTATGATGATGCGCGGGTTTATGGGAATGCACGCGTTTATGGCAATGCACAAGTTTCTGATTATGCCGAAGTTGGTGGTGCTTATGTTGGAGATAATGCCAAGGTTTTTGACTATGCGCGGATTTATGGGAATTCTGTTATAGGGGAAAGTGTACACGTTTACGGAAATGCTAAAATTTACAATCAAGCATATATTTGCTGTCGTGTAAACATTGCTGGAAATTGTAAAATTAGTGGCTCCACCATAATCGAAGAACGTGAGAAATAGTAATCATGGAAAAGAAATATGAACTTACTGATGAAACAATTGAGTTTGATGGATACATTACGCTTTACCGCATACGTGCATTAAAAGATTTTGGTGATGTTAAAGCAGGCGACCTTGGCGGCTTTGTAGAGTATGAAGACAATTTAAGTCAAAAAGACGATTGCTGGATTTATAATGATGCCAAGGCGTATTGTTGTGCCAAGATTTACGATAGTGCTAAGGTTTATGATAAAGCACAAATTGGTGATTGTGCCGAGATTTTTGGCAATGCAAAAATTTATAATAACGTCAAAATATATGATGGACATATTTTTGGACACACACAAATTTATGGAAATGTGATTATTTATGCCGATTCAAGAATTTATGGCAATGTAAAAATTTATGATAATTCAGAAGATTGTAAACAAACTATGACCGCCCAGAACGGCGACTCTTCAACAAAAGACGACATTCCTTTCTAGCAACACAAACCAACTTTTAACACCAGCGTGATTCACGCCACGGGTGAATTGCGCGCAATGTAGGAAATCAAGATGACAAATTCCACTTTTTTAAAAGAAATGGCAGGAAAATATGGATTTTCTGCTGAAGAATTTCGAGAAACAATCATAAAAACTTGTATTGGATATAAAAATGCTAGTGTCATCACTGATGCAGAATTTGCCGTTTTTCTTTTTGTTGCCAATACTTATGGACTTAACCCTTTAACAAAAGAAATCTATGCACTCCCTAAAAAAGGCGGCGGCATCATACCCGTTGTTTCTATCGACGGTTGGATAAAGATCATCAAATCAAATCCTGACTTTGATGGCATGACCTTTCAAGATCAACTCAATGAAGATGGGAATATCATTGCTATCAAATGTGCTATTCGTCTCAAAGGGATTAAAGACCCTATCGAAGTCACCGAATATCGCAAAGAATGCGAACAAGAAAAAAGTGAAGCATGGCAAAAATATCCAGCACGTATGTTGCGCCATAAAGCCACTATACAATGTGCTCGCTATGCTTTCGGGCTTTCCGGTATTTATGAAGAAGATGAAGCAAAACGTATCAATGAAACAAACCATAGCATTCCAAAACAATTGGTTTCTCAAGATATGCTTATAAAAATCGAAGAATTAATCGAACAAACAGAATCGGATAAAAATAAGCTTCTCTCTTATGCAAAAGTAGAAAAGCTAACAGATATGTCTTGTGAAACAGCAGACGACGTTTTGAAAATATTAGAAAGCAAGCCAAGAATTCAAAGAGAAAGCGCTCTACAATCTCTCCCACCACAAGAGAAAACATACGTTCCTATACAAGATGCCGAATATATTCACGTCCAAGATATAGAATATGTATCACAAGAACAAAGAACGGCGGTGTGATATGGAACAAAGAACAGCAGAATGGTTTCAAGCGCGCTTGGGTAAAGTCACCGCATCTAATGTTTACAACATTATCAGTAAGACAGCAAAAGGATTGCCTACGAGCAAATATGAAGACTACAAAATCAAACTCATAACGGAGCGCTTAACAGGCGAAACAAGCCCCTATTATGAAACTGAAGATATGAGATGGGGTATTGAACATGAAGAAGATGCCTTGAGAGAATATGGCTTCATTTATGATGCCGATATAACAAAGTGCGGCTTTATCCAACACCCCACAATAGAAACGGCGGGTGCTAGCCCCGATGGTCTCATTGGAGAAGACGGTTTAATCGAAGTCAAATGCCCAAGATCAGTAACACATATGCGCTTTTGTATAGGTGACGAAATCAAACCAGAATATCACGCACAAATGCAATTCCAAATGGCTTGTACAGAACGAAAGTGGTGTGATTTCGTAAGCTATGACCCACGTTTTACGGGGGAATTCTTTCACTTACGCATGAAAGTCAAGCGTATTCTCCGTGATGATCAACAAATTGAACAGATCAATCAAGCTGTTGAAACCTTTTTAGCAGAGATAGAACGAGAGATAAAACAACTCTCAACAAAAGCTGCTTAACCTTATGGGGGTGTTTTGTTCCCCGCATATCTACGAGCACCCCCACCCTTTCACATAAGGAAATTAAACGTGTGTAACATCGAACATATTATCATACAGCCTGCTAAAGATGAGGAATTTTGTTTTTTTACCATTGGCTATGAAGGTAGGTCCCTTGAGAATTATCTTAGTTGTCTCATAGAAAACAATATCAAAACTTTATGTGATGTTCGTAAAAATCCAATAAGTAGAAAACACGGATTTTCAAAAAGACAATTAGAGCAAGCTGTAAGCAACATTGATATTGAATATATGCATATGCCTGAACTTGGAATTGCCTCTGAAAAACGAAGAAATTTGAAAACACAAAAAGATTATGACCGCCTTTTTAAAAATTATCGAAATACAACTCTCAAGAATAATTCTTGTGCAATAAACAAATTATATCAAATTTTTTTAAACAAAAAGCGCGTTGCAATCACCTGTTTTGAAGCCAATGTATGCATGTGTCATAGAGGACAACTCGCATTAGCTCTCACTCAATTGCCTGATTGGAAATATGAAATTAAGCACATCTAAAAAATAAACTTACAGATTTTTTACATATGGGGGTGCTTCTCTTCACAAATGGCTCCTAGCCCCCCCTTCCTAACAACTTTCAAGTAATGCGTGATTCACGCCACATGTGAATTGCATCTCAATGTAAGGAGAAAAGATATGGCGCCTCGTAAAGCTATCATAACGCAAGCAGACATTGCACGAGCTTTAAGAGAAGCAAAAAAGCAAAAATGCGAACTCATAGAAATCAAACCTACCGGTGAACTGCTTATCTACCTTAAAGCAGATATTCCAATACCAAACTCAACAGCACATCCTGATAAAATATGGAATTTATCTCGTGATGATTATGAATTTGATATCGTCTTATAGGTGATCACCATGCCAAAACCACGCCCCCCTCATCTCGTTAAACAAATTACTCAACATGGCAAAATTGTATGGTATGTACGTATTGGTCACGGCAAACGCATTAGAATACGCGGTACCTATGGAACGCAAGAGTTTGTTGATAACTACAAAAGCGCACTTGCCGAGTTACAAGGGCTTATACTTCCTAAATCCAAAACCGGTAAACTTGTTGAAGGTTCATTTGCATGGCTGCTTAAACAATACTTTAACAGCTCTAATTGGCATAGCTACTCTAATACTACAAAGAAACAAAAAGAATACATTCTTATGAAGATATGCGACTCCATAGGAAATATTCCATACCAAGCAATTGAAAAGAAACATATTATAGCCGGTGTTGAACGGCGTAAAGAAACACCAGCAATGGCTAGAAACTTTCTGAAAGCCCTTAATGGACTTTTTAATTGGGCAATTGATCAAGGTCTTTTGGAAAATAATCCAACTTTAGGCGTCAAAAAACCTCCTCTTAAAAATAAAAGCGGCTTTCCTGTTTGGACAGAAGAAGATGTTGAGAAATATTATCACAAATGGCATCATGGTACCCATGAACGTGTCTGGATTGATGTTCTTTTATATACGGGCTTGCGTCGTGGTGATGCGGTACGAATTGGCTGGAAAGATGTCAAAGACAATATTATTCATCTCAAGACAGAGAAAAGTAAATTCCAAACAGATGTCTTTCTACCTATTTTACCGGAATTAGCCAAAACGCTTGAAGCTGGTCCTATTGGAGTAGAAACATTCATCTGTAGTAAAACTAATCAAAAACTCTCCAAAGAAAGCTTTGGCGATACATTTAGAGACGCTTGTAATGCTGCTGGAATTAAAAAATCGGCGCATGGATTAAGAAAATTAGCAGCAACACGCGCAGCTAACTCTGGTGCAACAGTATCACAATTGAAAGCACTCTTTGGCTGGACAAATGATGCTATGGCATCTCTTTACACAAAGAGCGCAGACCGTAAAAGGTTAGCTATAGAGGCGATAAAAAAGCTTCAAAAAGATGAGGGATAGAGGCAAAAAAACTCAATAGAATCAAGATTCACCTATTCCCCCATATTAGACATAACTATTTTATTTTACTTGCTTTTTATATACCCTTTACGAACAGCGTCGCAAAATAGGCTTGGATACCTTAAGAGATGTTTCTATAAGACAATGCTATCCTGTTTTCTCATGATCATAATCCTCAATCTAACAAAGATGAAACAAACAATAGGATTGCGAATATGATTTGGGGAGCTCATCTGAAAGATGAAAAATGATAAAAAAATCCGCTATAACAATTGAAGAAGCGAGCATTCGTTGAGTCGTAACTTCTTTATTTTAGAATTTTTATATCACACTTTACTGTTGAGATGCATGACCACGGTCTGTAACATCAAGCTTTGGCGAGAAAAACATTTCAGTATCTGCTTGTAAAACATTTTGACAGCTTTTAGATTCCTTAACAGCTTGTCCTGAAAGAGAACACTTCGTTCCCCATTCTTCTCTTAATTTTGCATCTTTTTTTAAATCTTCTACGCTATAGGTTTTTCACACCCCACGACGAATAATAGAGTCATGCATAATAAATAATTTTTTTCATTTTACTCCTCTTTAAATACCTTATCTGTTAATATCATCCCCCCAAATGAGGGTTGAATTTTCACACTGTATGAGAATACAGCCTCACTATCACTTGCTTGCTTTCAAAGTGAACACTCTGAGTAAAGTAACGCAAGAAGAGCTCACAATAGCCATCGTATGAGTTTGTCATAAAATACAATGAGAAGGGAAAGAGCCCAAACTGAATACAAATGATGAAATCAGAAGACGCATTAATGCTTTTGTCCAACTGATTTCAAATAGTTACATTGCAATAGGCATCGCCCCTAACCCTATAGAAAGCCTATGAGCATTATAATACTTAAGTCTCACGATCATTAAACCACAAAGCCATAACAAAAAAGTATGAACTCTTTTTACCTATTTGTATGTTGATTATTGTTCCTCCATCGAGGCCTAAATAGAAACGTTTTGTGATATATAGAAAACAATCAGCAATGCAAATCATTTTACGAAGATTTCTTCGTGTAGAGTCTATTTGAAATCCATCCATCATTTGGAAGTCTGAATTTAAAAGCAGATAATTATGAAAGCTTTTCAAGGAATGCAACAGATTGATCACTTTTAAAGAAGTAAAAAACGTGATCCAATCCTGAAGACAAAAATTCTGATGAAAAAACTTTTGCTATGAATTCTTTTAAGGCATTGTGAAAGATTTTATCCGTTATATCAAACGTTACACCATTTTGGGATCTGTTTATTTTTTACTTTTATCAACACCGCTCTAGAAATCCGTTTCTTGAGCGTTTTTTATCGCCTCACTTTCTCCTTCAAACACAAATACTCAAAAATGCTTTGCCACCAACAATGACATTTTCCTGCTTTTATAAAACACATAAGTAAAAATAGAGAAGCGATTTTGAAAGCAACCCTCCCTTGAAAAGGGAAGTACCATCCATTTACTTCCTAAACGAAAATAATCTCACCGTTTATTCAAATTTGCTCTACGATTTGGTACAATTTTATTGATAAAGTTTTCTCTATAAAAATTTAAGTAAATATGTTCGTTAAAACCAATCATGGACTAGCAAAGGGGTTATAGGATCCATTATCTCGCCGCCATTTTAAAGGTTCAGTGAAATCACTCGACCAAAGACCAATCTTATTGCCACGTGCTTTTTCTTCCGCATGATGATACTGGGCTGGAATAGGATTTTTCCCCTCTTTTGAGAGTACCAACATACCTTCTTTAAGACCTTCCTCAGCTAAATCAACCCCTTGAACAAAACATTGCGCATAATAAACACCATTGTGCATCAAAGCCTGTTTACAGGATAAATCCTGCCCAAGTGTTTTGGTGACAAGCCAAGCCGTTGTAACCGCACCACAGGGCCATTCTTGATCATTTAATCTTGCTTTTTGACGGGGTGCACATGTGTCAACACCATAAAGATGAATATCACGGGAGATATGTGAGCGCCAAGATTGTGCAGCAGGCGTCAGTAATTTAAATGTAACCCCACTTGTAACAGAAGCCTTACCATGAAAAACAACAGCATTATTTGCAACATCATTTAATGAAACACTCTTCTGCACATCGAGAGCTGGTTCATTTTTTTCTAATTGCTGTTTGGTGATAGATCTACCCAACTTTTTTTCTTCTCGATAGAGATCGACAATATCTTGGATATCTTGCGTCTCAAATGTTTTAAGAATGCTGAAATCCATTTTATCTTTATATTGGCTTAATCCCCACACCGTAGCCCCCATAATGTAAATAATAACAATCAATTTAAATAGCATCTCTTAACACGCTCGCTCAAAAAATTCGTTTTTTTCCTATCATGTCAGATTATTGATCAGCAATCCCCTTGTTTTTAAAGAAAAAATCCAAATATAAGTGTTGCAGATTAACTACATTTTGTAAAGAATGATATTCTTTCTTTCATTATTTTAATATTGTTATTTTTACCAATATACACAACTTAAAATTGCCATTTTCATGTAACACAATCTCAATTTGAAAAGACTTCTGTCTCTTTACGAAGAAGAGCTTGAGAGTGAACAGATCCACGATCAAGGCTTTTAAAACAAACAAACGAGAAGAATTAAACTGTCATCAAATGACAGCACTTTCCAGTTTGTTAGAGGCAATGGAATGTCGACATATGAACAAATATTATTTGTTAAAGAGAGGTAAAATGACAGATAATAGATTCCAAAACATCATTTTTATCGTGACCATGCTGCTTTTTACGGCAGTTTTTGTATCTGATTTTTCTTATGCTGCTTCTTCTACTACTGGTGGAGGTGGTCTGGGAAATCTTGATGGTGTTTTAGGCAACATTGTCACAATGATGACGGGTCCAACGGCAAAGCTTATTGCTATTATATGTGTTGCTGCTGTGGGGATTGGCTGGATGTACGGCTTTATTGATTTACGCAAAGCAGCTTACTGTGTTCTGGGGATTGCTATTGTTTTTGGTGCCCCTGCTCTTGTCGGTAAATTAGCGGGCACAACATAAATGAACGAAGATACTCTTTTCCTTGCCTGTACGCGCCCAGCCATGTTTGCTGGTGTTACAATGGAAGCCATGGCGCTCAATGTCATGGCGACATCCATTCTTTTCATTTTGACCAGTGATTTTACCATGTTTGGTCTTGGGATTGGGATACACTTTATTTTGCGAGAAGTGACAAAGTACGATCACAACCAATTTCGCGTATTATTTGCATGGCTCAATACCCGAGGAAAACAAAAAAACCTCAACCGATGGGGAGGAGGTTCAACCTCCCCTTTACGCCTTATCCGCACTTATAAGGAACTAAGCTGAAGGAACGAAATTGGTGAAACAGATGTCAATAATGAAACGGGAAACTTTGCCTGAAGAATATATTCCCTATATACGCTACATCAACCAACATGTCGTTGCTTTAAATTCACGCTGTTTAATGGTTGTGATGGCTGTTGAGGGTATAAATTTCGACACCGCGGATATTGATCAATTAAATTCTTTACACAACCAATTAAACACCCTTTTAAAAAATATCGCAGATGAACGGCTTGCTTTATATTCTCACATCATCCGCCGCCGTGAAACGATATACCCAGAAGGTCATTTTCTTTCATCTTTTGCAACAACATTAGATGAAAAATATAAAAAGAAAATGGTTTCGCAAGAACTGTATAGAAATGATCTATTTATTTCACTGGTTTGGAATCCGGCCGCGGATAAAACAGAAAAGCTGGTTTCATTTTTTCAGCGCTTGAGCAAAGCGAAGAAAACACAATCTGAGCCCGATGAAGAAGCTATTCGTAAACTCGAAGAGTTAAGTCAAGATCTTATGCAAGGTTTGGAAGAGTATGAAGTCCGTCTACTATCAATCTATGAACATGAAGGACTTTTATTTGCTGAACAAAGTGAATTTCTCCACCAGCTAGTGGGGGGAAGACGTGAGCGTATTCCTCTCACATTTGGAACTATTGCTTCAACAATTTACTCGGATCGTGTTATTTTTGGGAAAGAAATTATCGAAATTCGCCATGAAAGCAATGAACGCTTTGTGGGCATGTTTGGATGGAAAGAGTATCCTTCTAAAACACGCCCAGGTATGACTGATGGTCTGCTTACGGTGCCATTTGAATTCATTTTAACACAATCCTTTGTCTTTAAAAGTAAGGCAGCCGCCAGTGCGATTATGAGCCGCAAACAAAATCAAATGATCAATGCAGCTGACCGTGCTAGCTCACAAATCGATGCACTGGATGAAGCGCTAGATGATTTAGAATCAAACCGTTTTGTTTTGGGAGAACACCACATTTCTTTAGCTGTTTTTGCTGATCATCCTAAAATATTGTCTGAAAACTTATCAAAAGCACGTTCCCATTTAACCAATGGAGGAGCCGTGATTGCCAGAGAAGATTTAGGATTGGAAGCAGCATGGTGGGCACAGCTTCCTGGAAACTTTAGCTATCGTGCGCGTTCAGGCGCCATTACCAGCAGAAATTTTGCCGCTTTATCGCCCTTCCATTCTTTCCCTGTTGGCAAACTGAACGATAATGTTTGGGGAGCTGCTGTCGCATTGCTAAAAACACAGGCTGGTTCACCTTACTATTTTAATTTTCATTATGGCGATCTTGGAAACACATTTGTTTGTGGTCCATCAGGATCTGGTAAAACAGTGATTGTTAATTTTCTTCTTGCACAATTACAAAAACACAATCCAACAATGGTTTTTTTTGATAAAGATCAAGGAGCAGAGATTTTTGTACGGGCTGGAGGAGGGAAATATAAACCTTTAAAAAATGGGCAGCCCACGGGTATTGCTCCCTTAAAGGGCATGGAATACACCGAAAAAAATAAAATCTTTCTTCGTAATTGGATCTTAAAGCTGGTGACCGCTGAAGGGCAAATCGTAACAGAAGAAGAGCGACAAGATATCGCCAAAGCCATTGATTCCTTGGAAAACTTACCCCCAACCCAGCGCTCTCTTGGTGCCCTTCAACTATTTTTTGACAACACATCCAAAGAAGGGATTGCCATACGGCTGCAACGCTGGATTAGAGGCAATGATTTAGGATGGGTTTTTGATAATGATCAAGATGATCTCAATTTAAATGCGCAGTTCATTGGCTATGACATGACCGATTTCTTAGATAATGAAGAAATTCGTCGCCCCTTAATGATGTATCTCTTTCACCGCATTCTTGATTTGATTGATGGGCGGCGCATCATTATCGTCGTTGATGAATTCTGGAAAGCTTTAGAAGATGATTCATTTAAAGCTTTTGCGCAAGATCGACTAAAAACAATTCGTAAACAAAATGGCATGATGCTCTTTGCAACACAAAGCCCTAAAGATGCTTTGAACTCAACAATCGCGCACACAATCATTGAGCAATGCCCCACCCAAATATTTTTTCCAAATCAAAAAGCAAATTACAATGATTATGTCGAAGCTTTCAAACTTACTGAGCGTGAATTTGAACTGATACAGTCAGAGTTAAGCAGAGAATCCCGTCGTTTTCTCATCAAACAAGGACAAAGTTCCGTCGTTGCAGAACTTAACTTACGTGGAATGAATGATGAGATCGCCGTTTTAAGCGGCACAACAAAAAACATTGAACTCATGAATGAAATTATCAACGAATATGGAGCTGCCCCTGACAAATGGCTGCCCATATTTTATCAAAGGAGAAAAAATCAATGAAAAAATATGGCTTAGTTACACTGTTATCTTTTTCTTTTATTTCTCATGCAATAGCGCAAATAACACCTGATGTGGATGAATATTATAAACAAGCACTCGAGAACACACAAAAATTAGATGCTGCAAAATCAGAAACAGCTGAAAACATTTATAAAAGCGCAACTGACACTGCAAATAAAATCAAAGACATAAGTCAACAACTTGAAAATATTAAATCAAAACCAGACACAAAACCAGAAGAATTGCAAGCCCTTCGACAAGATCTTCAAGTAAAGCTTTCTCTTCTTCAAGCCGATCTTCAAGTAGCTTCTTTAAAACTTCAGTCTCTTGATATGATTCAAGCAAGAGATACGAAGACAAAAGATGAATTACGTGAAGAAAAGGAACAAAAAAAGCATAAATATCTTGAGGCACAATTAAAAGAAAAAGAAAAAGAATTAAAAGAAAAACTTGAAAGTACAAGTACAAATGTCAGACTTTAGTTTTTCTCCCTTTGAAAGCGTTTCTGGGTATATTTTAAAACCCCTTGATAATGTGATGGACACGACGGTGAGTGGGCTGTCTTCTGCTATTTCAGCGCCCTTAAATCTCGCCGCAATCATTTTTATCTTTCTTTATGGCTATAATGTTATGACAGGTCGCGTTGCGCTTTCCATGCATAGTCTTCTCAATAATGTTGTTAAAATCGTTGTTGTTACAACAATGGCAACGAATGCGGATACATTTAATACTTATGTCAAGGATATTTTCTTCAATGATTTATCCAATGCTATTGGGAATGCGCTTAACAGTAATCCTGCAAGCTCCAATGTTTTTGATTATATTTTGTTAAAGGCAAGTTCGCGTTATCAAGAAGTCTTATACAATGCTTGGTTTTTTGAAAAGATCATTGTGGGTCTTCTTGGTTCTATCATGCTTCTCGCGGTTATTCTTTTTTGTATAGGTGGTTTTATTGTGCAAATGTTTGCACAAGTTGCACTCGTCATGATTATAGGTCTTGGGCCTCTATTCATTAGTTTGTATTTGTTCAATGCAACGCGAAAATACTCCGATGCATGGATTACAACTTTGATCAATTTTACCATTTTACAAGTTCTCGTAATCATGCTTGGAACCATTATATGTCAAGTTATCCTACAGGTTCTCAAAGTTTCATATGAATCAATTTATGTTCTTTTTCCCCCTGTCATCGTCATTTCGATCATAGGAGTTATTATCTTCCGTGCGCTTCCTGGTATTGCAACAGCGCTGGCCTCTGGCGGACCATACTTTAACGCTGGTGTCTCTTCAGGAGGACAGATTTTTACAATGCTTTCCAATGGTGCAAGAGCGAGTGGCAATGCAGTAAAAAGTGCCACTTCACAAATCTCAGGAGCTGCCGGTAACGCTGTTAGAAGTGCGGCAGGGGCGGCAGCAAAAGCAGGTAAATCTGGAGGCGGTCGTGGTCGATTTTAAGATAAAGCACCTCTTTAAAAGAATAAGCATTTTTGTTTTTGCCTTGTGTGCGCCCTTTGGCGTACACGCCATGATCCTGTTCCAGATAAAATCTAACATCTTGGGTCTAACAATAAAACCAATCAAAACCTTGCATCACATAAACTTGTAAAAATGTTCAGAACAAAGGCTCTCATGCATTGTATTCCAAGATATTTGTGAGTTCAAAAAATGAAACGAAAAATAACTTTTGTTATGGTCCTAACAATCGCTCTTACTGGTTGTGCCTCTTTGAGTGGCCCTAAAAAACCACCACGCTGTAATGGCAAACATACACGCGCTTTAAATAAAGATAAGTGGAATTGGGACAATAAAAACATTGTCTACCCAGAAAAGAGTGTAAAGCCTGTTACCACTCCCATCATTCTCAATACTTTGGAAAGTGAAAAAGTAATAGCCAATTCAGCTTTATTAAAGCCGGTTATTCATGAAGCACGATCTGATAAAACTGTGGAGGTTATGCGTGAAAAGTGATGCCCTTGAAGAATATATAAAAGAAGCGCGCTCATTTGACATTGATCGCATGCATAGCATGCGCGTGCGGATGAAAATCTCCATGGCTTTAACAGTGCTTTTTGGATTGATGACAATTGCGCTGGCTTTAGCTGTCGCAGCTTTGACACCTTTGAAAACGGTAGAGCCTTTTGTTATCCGCGTTGATAACTCAACAGGCATTATTGATACTGTAAGCGCCCTAAAAGAATCCCCTAACGACTATGATGAAGCGATAACGCGTTATTTTGCCAGCCAATATGTTCGCGCTCGTGAAGGTTTTCAAGCATCAGAAGCAGAAAACAATTTTCGCTTAGTCTCTCTTTTATCTTCTCCAAAAGAACAAAACCGTTTTGCAAAATGGTACGCGGGCAATAATCCAGAAAGTCCGCAAAATATTTATCATAACATGATTGCTACGATCACAATCAAATCAATCTCTTTTATAAGTAAAGATCTTATCCAAGTTCGTTACTATAAAACGATCAGAGACTTGAATGAAAAAGAAAATATTTCCCATTGGATTTCAATCTTAAATTTTTCCTACGTGAACGCACACATTTCAACGTCTGATCGTCTTATCAACCCTCTTGGTTTTCAAGTATCGGAATATAGATCTGATCCAGAGGTGATAAAATGATCAGACTTTTACAAACAATCTCTTTAATTTTTACGATCACTGTCAGCTTTCACACAGCTCTCTCACTTGCGGAAACAGCGCCTGTCAGTGCACGTAAAGATAACCGCATCAGATTTGTCAATTATGACCCCTACAACGTCGTACAAATCATTGGCTCCATTCGCTCTTCGGTTCAACTAGAATTTGCCGTTGATGAAGAAGTAACCTATGTAGGAATTGGAAATTCGGTTGCTTGGCAAGTTGCACCGGCTGGACACTTTGTTTTTCTCAAACCACGTGAAGTTCAGCCTGTGACAAATTTACAAATTGTCACAAGCCGCCAAGATGGAACACAACGCTCTTATCAATTCGAGCTACAAGTCCGTGAAGGCGATGTTTCAGCCGGCAATGAGACGTATTTCTTGGTAAAGTTTCGTTATCCAGAAGATGAAGCCTTACGTAAGAAATTAGCCGAAGCAGAAAAAGAAAAACAACGTGAAGAAAACTTTGTCAATGATATTTTAAATATCCATGAAGATTTTGGACCACGCAATTGGGCTTATGAAGCTCAAGGCTCATCTCTTATTGAACCTGCTTCTGTCTATGATAATGGGAAAACAACAACCTTTACCTTTTTAGGCAACATTGAAATCCCTGCCATTTACATTGTATCGCCTGATGGGCAAGAAGCGCTTATTCCCAAATCGATTAAAGGCAACAAGGTTATTGTTCATGCAACAGCTGCACAATTCACGCTACGACGTGGGAATGAAGTATTGTGCATCTTTAACAAAAGGTTCGTACCAAAAGGAATTAATCCTGAAACAGGTACGACATCACCATCTGTACAACGTAAAGTGAACCTAGGAAGCAGCCATGAATAACACCGTGGATGAAAAAAGCATTAATGATCGCGATACAATAAAAAATGCTCAAGGGAAAAGTCAACAGAACAATGCGGGGAAAGCTATTGCTCTTATTATTCTTTTCAGTGTCTGTCTTTATTTAGCCTATTCAACACTTGTTACAGACAAAAAGCAACCAATTGAATCTTCAAAAGAAGGAAAAGTTATAAAACAAACAGAGCTTTTTCGTCCTGCAAAGCCTACCCCTCCCTCCTTTGAACAGCCTCAACGAAATAACGCTCTATTACCAAAAGTCGAGCTACCAACACCAAACATCAATCAATTAAATTCTGATAACTCACTGCTGGAAGCAGCACAACGTGCTCCTGTATTAGCTTATGCAAGTACACAACAAGGCAAAATAGATTCACAAACAAATAATGGTGCTTTGCCTCACCAACTTGAAAGCAAACCTGATGAAACGACACAACGTTTTAATCATCTTCTCAAACCCACAGTGCTTGAAGGTATTCGTGCTTCAACCCTTGGCAATCGAAACTACATCATCGCGATGGGAACTTCTATTCCTTGTATTTTAGAAACAGCCATCAACAGTGATCAACAAGGTTTTGCCAGTTGTATCATCTCCAGAGATATCTTATCAGACAATGGTCGTGTTGTGCTTCTTGATAAAGGCACCCAAATTGTTGGTGAATATCGCGCCGGATTGAAAAAAGGCCAAACACGTCTCTTTGTACTATGGAATAGAGCAAAAACCCCCAATGGTATCATTATATCTTTAGCTTCACCGGCAACGGATGCTTTAGGGCGTTCTGGTATGGATGGAGATATTGATAACCATTGGCTCGAGAGGATTGGGTCTGCGCTTCTTGTCTCACTAATAAAAGATGCAACACACTATGCCAATAAACGTTTATCAAAAAAACAGGAAAAAGAAGAAACTGAAACAATCTCTTCAGGACAAAACATCGCAAACATTCTCGTAGAAAATTACGCCAATATTCCTCCAACATTATCCAAAAACCAAGGGGAAATGGTGAATATCTTTGTTGCCCGCGATTTAGATTTTTCCAGCGTTTATAAATTGAAAGTCATCGAAAACAAAAAACAGATTATCAATCGAGCTGTTTCAAGAAACTTTTACAAAAATTCTGCGGTAACTTTAGAATGAACTCAAACTTACATACCATGAGCGATGAAACCGTTGCGATTGTTCTCACAAAACTTGAACCCATCAGTGCTTTTTTGAAAGATGATAGACTCTTTGAAATTGTTATCAATCGTCCCTATCAAGTCATGACTGAAGGATTTGATGGATGGAAAACAATAGAAGCACCGGGGCTCTCTTTTAATGAGCTTATGGGGATTGCGAAAGTTGTCGCATCCTATTCCAAGCAAAACATATCGGACAAAAACCCAATATTATCTGCAACGCTACCAGGCAATGAGCGTATTCAAATTGTCATTCCGCCCGCTGTCGAAAAAGACACGATTAGTATGACAATTCGTAAACCGTCATCGCAGAGTTTTTCTCTCGAAGAGCTCGCAAATAAGGGCCTCTTCTCGCTATGTGAACGGGTATCTTTCACGCCCTTGCATGACTATCATTCTCGTTTTAACGAACTCAAAATCATCGAGCATAACTTAGCTCATGCCTACTGTAATAAAGACTTTGTCTCCTTTTTAAATCAAGCTGTAGAATGCCAGAAAAATATTTTAATTGCGGGAAAAACCGGTTCGGGTAAAACAACATTATCAAAAGCATTAATCGCAAAAATCCCTCAAGAAGAGCGTATTATCACCATCGAAGATACACAAGAATTGGTGATACCACACCCTAACCATGTCTCAATGTTCTATTCAAAAGATGGACAAGGCTTAGCCTCCGTTGGCCCCAAAGAGTTGCTTGAATCATCTTTACGGATGCGTCCTGATCGTATTCTTTTGCAAGAACTTCGAGATGGTACAGCCTTTTATTATATCCGCAATGTCAATTCAGGTCATCCAGGCTCCATTACAACGGTTCATGCCTCAACAGCCCTTGCAGCCTTTGAGCAGATGACCCTTTTGGTCAAAGAAAGTGAAGGCGGTGGTGATTTAGAGCGTGATGATATTCGAGGACTGTTGATTTCAATGATTGATATCATCATCCAATGCAAACGGATTGAAGGAAAATTTAAAGTCACAGAAATTTATTACGATCCCTTCAAACAACGAAACATCTTTGGAGGGGACTAAAGGAAGATCACACCGGCTGCCAAAGGCTCTTTTAAAGAAACGATTGCAAATAAAAGGAAAAATGCGTGAAAACCAAAGAAACAGAAAACAGAGAAAATCTTTTATCGATGACAGAAGAAGAATTGAAAAAACGCCGTGAAGCCGTTGAAGCAGCCATCAGCACCCATGCAATAGAGGGAATAGCGCTTCATTCCAAAACGTTGAAAATTTTAGAAGAATACGCAAAGGGGAATATTTCACTCGAGGAATTTAATACTCTTATGGACAACACGACATTATAAGGAAGCTACAATGCCAAAAGAAAAATTAAAAAAAACAGATGTGACATCCACAGTGCCTTCCCCTGAACATTATATGTATCCTAAAAGCAAAACATTAAAAAATAAATATGGAATAACAAACCTTGACGCTTTTACGGCAAGATGTGCGCATGATTCAGCAAAAGCGATGGTTAATCTGCGTGAAGCCCCCTTACCAGAAAAGTTTGATAGCTCCTATCTATGCCTTATTCATCAATGTCTATTTGAAAATACCTTTGAATGGGCTGGACAAACCCGCAATGTTCCCTTTACATTTGAAGATGGTACTACTGCCGTCGCTCCAGTAATGAAAAAAATAACAAATTTTGCAGTCGGTAGCGAATTACAAGAAGGTTTACAAAAATTAGATCAAACGCTTGCCGAAAAAAATAATTTGCAGGATTTATCATGCAAAGAATTTGCTTATGAAGCAGCCAAAATATTTGCCTCTCTCAACTATACACACCCCTTTAGAGAAGGCAACGGACGTACACAACGGATCTTTTTTGAAAATCTTGCCAAAGCCGCAGGGCATCAGCTTGATTTTTCACTGGTTACAAAAGAACGCATGTTGGTTGCTAGTGTTGCAGCAATACAAAATGACAGTCTAGAACCAATGCAACATCTGTTTGACGATATCTCTAATCCCAATAAAATACCTCTTTTAAAGGAATTCATGAGCAACACGAAAGAACTTGGGCGTAGTGTGAATGATCGCCCTGTTATGGTCACAAAGGAAGGTGAAACCTACACGGGCACCTATAGAGGTGCTGGTCTTAACAGCTTTGCCTGCAATGTAAAAGGAGCTTACATTATCGGCAATAAAGAACATCTCACACCAGAACAACTCAAAACATTAAAACCCGGTGATAAATTTACCTTTACCGTTCCCAAAACAAAAGAGCTTGAAAGCATTCTTATTCCAGAAGAGAAATTAGCCCCTTTGACAAAAAATGAAACGGCCCAAATGGTTGCAGAAGATGCCTGTGTCCACGTAAGCCTAAAACAGGTCCAGAAACTGTCAAAAATTGTTTATGGTAATACAAAAACATTAGACAAACAGATGGTAGAAATCATCAAAAATCCAAGCTTAGGCCAACAGCTCGCCAACAAGATTGAAAGGGCACCGAGCTCTGTTTCTCGTCTTGCAGGTTTCAGTTTATGTGGACTACAAAATCAGGCACGTGCAAACGCTAAAAATCATATTGGTATGCTCTGTACTGCCGTTGCAAATTTCGCGTATGCTGTAAAATATGCTGAAAAGGAAATCACGCAAGAACATGCAACAGAACAAAGTCGCCTTGCAAAAACAATAGAAATGCCAAGTCAAAGCTTGCAAGATCTCCTCGCCTTGCCAAAAGAATTACAGCAAGAAGCTTTAGCAAAAAATTCTTTATGTCAAAAAGAGCTCAGCAACTTTGTAAAAAAGATCAACACCCGTCTTTCACCAAATGAACATAAAGCAGTTCAAAATAATGATTATGAAACACTGGCTCAAAGCATTGGTGTATCAGAAAATAAAGCCAAACAAATTACACAAATTATTAAGCAAACCAAAGAAGTACATCAGCAAGCACAAATATGCACAATGCGCCATTCCAAAGCATTCGCTATGGCCTGCTAAGAATGGATAAAACCTTCCTCCTTGATGAGAAAGGCTCATAAACGAAAACTGTTTGGCGTTATCTGCACCTTTGCAAAAAGAGATGAGAGTTAATATCACGTACCTGAAAAAGAGCATTTCGCAACATATTCTGATAGAATTGAGAGTAAAATACAATGAAATATACCAAAACACAAATGGTACTTATTTTAACACCAATCGCTTTAGGTGCTTTAACGATATTCCTTGTCCCTCATTTTTTACTGTTAATAACAAATGGACTAAAGAGCGATCAAATTTATTGGACTCTTCGTTCTGAGCCTTTATTAGTCTTAGCACTAACGGCTGCTGTTTCATTGTTGTATAGTCTGTCGCAAAAACTGCACTTACGTAAAATAATCACTTTTGTCTCCGTTGTTTTTTTTGGAACAACCGCTCTTTACTATATTGGTGGTGAAATAAAACGTTTAAGTCCCTATGTTGGCCAACAAGGAATAACGTGGAGCTATGCGCTTCAATTCATGGACCCCATGGTTGTCTTTGGCATCATCATTGGTGGTTTTCTTTCCATCATTCAATTCATAACAACCTCTCCACCTAAAAATAAGGTCAAGCGTGCAAAAAAAGGTATTTTTGGTGAGGCCGCTTGGATGAATTTAAGAGAGGCAGCAAAAATCTTTCCTGCCAATGGGCAAATTGTTGTGGGTGAAAGATACCGTGTCGATCAAGATAATGTGTGCAACATTCCCTTTGCACCTGGCAATAAAACAACATGGGGTAAGGGTGGAACAGCCCCTTTGCTAACCTTTAATCTTGATTTTGGTTCAACTCATATGATCTTTTTTGCTGGTTCTGGTGGCTATAAAACAACAAGTACAGTAGTTCCTACGTGTTTAACCTATCCAGGGTCTATTATTTGTCTTGATCCTTCAACAGAAGTTGCCCCAATGGTCAAATTTGCGCGTCAAAAAATGGGAAATAGAAATGTCATTGTTCTCGACCCTAACTCATTGTTAACAAAAAACTTTAATGTCATCGATTGGCTTTTAGACGACAGCGTACCACGCACACAACGCGAAGCAAATATTGTAAGCTTTTCAAAGTTGCTTCTTACAGATAAAAAATCAGACAATTCTTCAGCGGAATATTTCTCAACACAAGCCCATAATCTATTAACAGCTCTTCTTGCTCATGTTGTATTTTCTGATGAATATGAAGACAGCGAGCGCAATTTAAAAACATTGCGTGGTATTCTCTCTCAATCAGAAACAGCTGTTGTTAATCAATTACGCATGATTCAAGAAACAACACCTTCTCCTTTTATTCGTGAAATGGTTGGTATTTTTACAGAAATGGCAGAGCAAACCTTTTCAGGGGTTTATACCACCGCCTCAAAAGACACCCAATGGCTTTCTTTATCCAATTATGCAGATCTTGTCTGCGGAGATGATTTTTTTTCCTCAGATATTACCAATGGCAATACAGATGTTTTTCTCAATCTCCCCGCAAGCATTTTAAACAGTTATCCTGCTATTGGACGTGTGATTATTGGCGCCTTTCTCAATGCCATGGTTACAGCAGACGGTAACTATAAAAAGCGTGTTTTATTTGTCTTAGATGAAGTTGATCTTTTAGGCTATATGAATATTTTAGAAGAAGCCCGCGACCGTGGACGTAAATACGGTACATCCTTGATGCTCTTCTATCAATCCTCTGGCCAGTTGGTCAACCACTTTGGAGAAGCAGGAGCACGTTCATGGTTTGAAAGTTGTTCCTTTGTCAGCTATGCTGCCATTAAAGATCTCCAAACTGCCAAAGACATTTCAGAACGCTGTGGTCAAATGACCGTTGAAGTAACCGGAACGAACAAATCAAGAGGCTTATCTTTAGGAAAAAGTTCATACAACGTCAATTACCAACAAAGAGCCCTGATTTTACCCCATGAGGTTATTCAAGAAATGCGTCAAGATGAACAAATTATTCTTATGCAAGGACAACCCCCTTTACGTTGTGGACGCGCCATCTATTTCAGAAGAAAAGAAATGTTAGCCGCAGCTGCAAAAAACCGCTTTGCTCCACAAAAGAAAAACTAAAAAACACCCTCTAATGGAGGCCATGCATCAAAACAAAAACATCAAAGGATAAAAGCAGAGATTCTATCTCATAAAAGCCTATAAAGAAGGAATTCCCGCTTGATACAACAAGAAAAATATGGGGAAAAGTCTTTAAATGATGGTATTATGCCTGTGCTTACCAATGCCAATTTTCTTTATAAAGCACTCTCCTCATCTCCAAATAATAAATACCAATCATATCTATGCTTTGAGAATCCTATCAGGAAACTTTTGAAGGCACCGCTTTTATAGGGAAATTTTTCTACAAAAAAATTAAAAGACAATATGCATGAAAACAACCCAAATGAACCATTCTCTCTCAGTAAAAGAAAAAAGTGCCAAGATAAAGATTGATACACTCAAAAACACCTACGAATTTGAGGGATTTTTTCCTCACCCAAGTCTCAACATCTCAAAACAATATGCGTGGGGGATTTTCAAACAAAAAGTTTAACACACTCTCATAGACAATGTAACATTATAAGGAATATAACAATGCCCAAAGCAAAAGAAAAAACAAAAGGAATTCCCTCACCCCATAATTATATCTATCTTGGTACCCAAATTCTCAAAAATAGATATGGAGAAACAGATTTAAAACGTTTTCTGGAAAAATGCTCACATGATAGGCAAAAAGCCATGATCAATCTGCGTGCAGAACCCCTGCCAGAATATTTTAATTCAACTTATCTATGCCATATCCACCAACAATTGTTTAAAAATACCTTTGTATGGGCTGGACATCTGCGCCATATCCCCTTCGCATTTACAGACGATAGCATTGCCGCCATGCCAGAAATGAAAAGAATGGAATGGGGCAATAATTTTGCAACCGGTGAAGAAATCCCTGAACTCTTACAAAAATTAGATCAAACGCTTGCCGAAAAAGACAATTTGCAAGGCTTAACACGCGAAGAATTTGTCAAGGAAGCAACGAGTCTATTTTATTCTCTTCACAAAATCCACCCATTCATAGATGGCAATGAGCACACAGAACAAGTCTTTTTTGAAAATCTTGCCAAAGCTGCAGGACATCAGCTTGACTTTTCGCTTGTCACACAAAAACGTATGATGGCTGCCTGTAGCGAAGCAATGCAATATAGCAATACACAACTGTTGAAAGATCTTTTTGAGGATATCTCCAATCCCCCCAAAATACGTCTTTTAAAAGAATTTATGGACCACATAAACAATACGGGACGCAACGTGGATGATCGCCTTGTTATGGCAACAAAGGCAGGAGAAACCTATATAGGAACTTATAAAGGTTGTTATTCAGAAGGTTTTATACTCGATATGCAAGGAACTTACATCATTGGTAGCAAAGATGATCTCACACCAGAACGATTAAAAACACTAAAACCTGGTGATATCATTACCTTTACCGCCCCCAACAGCAAAGAGCTTGAAAACACGCTTATTCCAAAAGAAACATTAGCGCCTCTCACAAAAAGTGAATGTGCCAAAACAGTTGCGCTAGATAGTTACGTTCTCAAAGCTCAAAAGCAAGTCCGAGCTTACGCAAAAGCTGTTTATGGTGACGCAAACGTATTAAACGAACAGATAGAAGAGATTATTAAAAATCCAGAATTAGGCAGACAGTTTGCTAATCAGATTAAACAGGCACCGCACTCTGTTTCTCCTCTTGCAGGTTTTAGTATATGCGGTCTACAAAATCCGGCACGTGTACACGCTCGAAATTATCTTGATGTGCTCTCTCTTGCAATTGAGAATTATGTGTATACTGTAGAAGCTACCTATAATATAGTCACTCGAGACCATAAAATTAAACAAGAACGCCTTGGAAAAGCGGTAGAGAATCCCAGTCAAAACTTGCAAATTATTTTTGCTTTATCACCGGAAAAACAAAGAGAAATCTTGTCTCAATCTCCTCAATTACACCAAGAGCTCCGTACTTTTATAAACAGTTTAGAACATCGTCTCTCATCAAACGAATGTAGTGCGATCACAAATAAAGATTATGAAACACTTGCACAAAGTATTGGTATATCAGAACAGAAAGCACGAGAAATTACCGACATTGTTCAAAAAGCAAGGAACACTCATAGCCAATTCTACACACGCACACAAAATCGTTCAAATACACTTGCTATGGCCAACTAAAAATATGAAACTTTGTTTTTTTGATTTAAACACCTATGTGAAAGAGATATTTTAATATTCTTATCATACATGCAAAAAACAGACTACTTAAGCGCCCTACCACCAATTTTGCACATAGCATATACACCATATCCAAAGCAATTGGACAGGATAATTGTTAATTCCTTTTAAACGTCATGATTACTACCAACGAAAGCTACAAAAGCCTATTTTATTTGTCTTAGATGGAGTCGATTTTCGTGGTTATATGAATATTTTAAAAAGAGCACTCATTTTACCCCACGAAGTTATTCGAGAAATGCGTCAAGATGAACAAATTATTCTGATGCAAGGCTCCCCTTCGCGATGTGGTTGCGCCATCTATTTCAGAAGGAAAGAAATGTTAGCCGCAGCTACAAAAAACCACTTTACCCCACAAAAGAAAAACTACCCTCCATGATGCGATATTGACAAAAAATAACCGCCCGCATACAAGAAAAACAGGTTCAAAAAATCCATGATTTTTCTTTTTATATTTTCTGTTTTATATTTTGTGCATCGTTTTATCAGCTTTATCAGCGCCCATGGTCTTTAAAAAGTCTTTATAAAAACGCCCATACACCCAACCAATAGCGACACTAATATCTCCACTTGGAAAAGGAACCCATTTCTACAAAGTTTTTCATCTATAATTTATATAATAAATTGATTTATAAATGATAATTTATATTTTTTTGTTAAATAAGAGACTAAATAGCGTAAGATTCTCTCATCTTAAATCTGTTCCATGTCGTGTTGCATCAATCAAAACTCTGTCGCCTGCATGTCACAAGCGAGAGCCTCATGTAGAGTAAAACTGTACAAGAAAGGCATACCTTTTTATGAACCGTCTCTAAGGACCAAGGTCTTGTCCGAAACATTAGGCACTCAAAGTATGTGAGGATACTGGCTTCTTTATGAAGCGTAAAAATGGGAAAGCTCAATAGATTTTATACACTTCATGGGGGGCTTTAACGTTGTACTATTTATGAGCACCGTCGCCAAATGGGTGTGTTAAAAGATGTCTCTTTAAAACAAGCCCGTGAATTAGCACCCCAATGGTATTCTGTTTTACGTCAAGGGCGTTCCTCCATTAAAGAACATAATCAACAAAAGATTTGCCTTTGAGACAAGAAGTTCTCAAAACACCCACACGACAAACATCGATTTTCTCCCTCCCCCCCAAAAAACATCCAAGATATACACCAAAATGAATAAATCATTCTTATACAAGCTTTTCCCCCTTTACGATATCATAAAGTGTTCTATTTTAATGATAAAGCGCTGAAAAAGGCTTTTCTCCCCAACCAAAGAAAAGTTTTTATTCTCTTATGGGTCTTAAATCTTAAAGCAGCGCACACAATAAGAGCAACAACACAAAGTAAAAAACATTTTGTTGCAAAAATACACAAAAAAGATGTTCGTATGGCAAGATATTCATATGGAGCAATAAAAAAAATATAATGGAGAAAAATTTTTGATGACTGCTTTTGCCCATAGATTCACCAATCTGAGAGCTGTGTATGAAAAGTACCAGCACCATCCACTAACCAAGAGCGATTACACCCGCTATATCCACGCCCCTCATCAAAGCGCTCTTGCAAACAACTTTGTTAAAGGAAAAAACAACAATTTTAAGCAACATTTTTCTTTTTGACCTCTTCCTTACACCTCAAAAAACGAAGATTTTACCCAGAGTCAATTTATAGAAAATCCATTTTCTGACCACTCATGGGCTTCATATCAGCGCCCTAAATACCAGCATTTTACAGTACAAGATAATAAACAAAGGAAACATCAGAAAAGCTTTTCAAAAGCATCACAAAACGATTGATACAACATCCATACACTGAAGGGAAAAGCACTCCCTCTCATAACACCCAAAATCTCAAAAGAATACGCGAAGGGGAATTTTTCACATGCAGCGTTTAAGACGCTCATCAACCACCACCCTACCTACTTAGGAGAGATTACATGTTAGAGCAAAATTATCTATATAAAGGAACCAAAACACTCAAAAATAAATATGGCATCAAAGACCCTAAAAAACTGTATCAACGCAGTACCCATGACGTCACTAAAGCAGCCGTAAATTTTCGCCATGAACCACCCCCACGAAAATTTGATGCTTCCTATCTAAAACTAATCCACTGGAGCCTCTTCTACAAAACTTTTGAATGGGCGGGCCACACCCGCGATACATCCTTTACATTTGAAGACGGCACCACTGCCCATATGCCGGCGATGCGTCCCAAAGGTTATGAAGTTCCTTTTGCTATCGGTCCACAGATTAAAAAAGAACTCACACAACTCGAAAAAACACTTAATGAAAAGAACAATTTAAAAGGTTTATCGCGCCAAGAATTTGCTGAAAGTGCCGCTGATGTTTTTATGGTGCTAGAGCACGCACATCCTTTTAGAAAAGGCAATGGGCGCGTCAATCGAATGTTTATGGAAAAACTTGGACAAGCCGCAGGACATACCATTGACTTTTCTTTCATCACAAAAGGACGCATGACAACAGCTTGTATTGAAGCCATGCAATATGGCAATTCCCAACCGATGAAAGATCTTTTTGAAGATATCACCCATCCGCAAAAATCCCTTGTTTTAAAAGAATTCGTCTCCCAAATGAGAAACGCTGGACTGGATGAAATTAACGATCGTGTTGTTGTTGCAGCAAAGGAAGATGTAACCTATGAAGGCGTCTTTAGAGGTTTTTCAGCAGAAGGTTTTGTCATGGAAATAGAAGGGGCTTTCGTCGTCGGACACAAAGATGATCTCACCCCAGAACTCGTCAAAACATTACAAAACGGTGCCCGCCTCTGCTTTCAAAAAACCAACGTTCAAAGCTTAAAAGAAACACTGATCCCAAAAGAAACTTTAGCCCCTCTTACCCATGAAGAGTTATTTGAAAGGATTTCAAATGACGCTTATGTTGAAGGAAGCCGAAAAGAAATCGAAAATTTATCAAAGACTGTTTATGGTAAAACTCACACCTTAAAGACAACATTAGATATCATAACGGCAGCTCCAAACTTAGGAAATCAGTTTGCCGATGAAACTTTACAAAACCCTCAATCAATTTCTAAATTTGCTGGGAGTAAAATACTTGGCATGAAAAGTTCAAATCGCAGACAAGCCGAACAGGCTGTTCCACAACTCAGCCAAGCCCTTAAAAATTATGGCGCAATAACACAACAAACAAAAGATGCAATTCTAGAGCAACACCAAAGAGAACAAAATCGCCTGAACCACACTGTCGAAAAACCTGGAAAAAATTTACAAAACCTTTTTGCCTTACCAGAAGAACAACAAAGGGAAGCTTTATTCCATTCTCGTTCACTGCGACAAGAACTCCATACCTTTTCACGACAACTACACAATCGTCTATCCTCAGAAGATCGTAAAGCCATACAAGAAAAAGATTATACCAGACTAGCTTGCCTCCTTGGGACATCGGAAAGCAAAGCAAAAGAAATTGCGAATACTGTAAAGAACACCCAAGAAGCACAATGCCAAGCTCGCAGCTTGAAAGTTAGTCGTTCCTCATCGCTGGCTCTTACCGGCTAAAAACGCGTGAACTTTTGCCTTCCAACAGAACTCTTTATACCAATCATTTTATCTCCATTACGCCCACCAATTGTTTTAAAATGTTACAAAAGATAGTCCTAAAAATGAATCCTGTAATCTCCTATAACTTATTGATAATATTTCATAAAAAAACTGTATAAAAGACATAAATGTCCATTACATATCAATATGAATAGCGCGAAGTCTTTGGAGACCATTCAGTTTGATATTCTTCTTTTGTCCTAAAAAATATCAAAAAAGTGGGGAATGCGCCAAAGAGGTTTTCTAAAAATATTGAAAGGAAACAGCCATGAAAAAAAGTCACCCACAACAATATACACTTCAACAACCACCAAAAACGATCTATGCTCCCCAAAAGCCACTTGAACAACAAAATCTAGGAGCTTCTAATGTAGGAGACCTCTACGCAAAGGTTAACAAACCACCCAAAGAACAACGCAACCCACAACACTATACACTTCAACAACCAGCAGAAACGATCTATGCTCCCCAAAAGCCACTTGAACAACAAAATCTAGGAGCTTCTAATGTAGGAGACCTCTACGCAAAGGTTAACAAACCACCCAAAGAACAACGCAACCCACAACACTATACACTTCAACAACCAGCAGAAACGATCTTTGCTCCCCAAAAGCCACTAGGAAATCCCTATGACAGACTTGGTGGAAGACCAAGTGATGGGCGGCGTGCCGACAGACTCGTAGACCCCTATAGAGTAACGGACTTGGAAGCGCAAGGTTGGCAAACACCCTATGACACAATTGGTGGAGGTGCACAGGGTGGACGACATCCCCATGAACCAGAACATCTCTATGCAGAGCTTAACTTTGATGAACGTGGTGAGCCCTCTCCCCAAAGACCACTCGAATCTGTCTATACAACGGTTGGCATGGGGGCTGAAGGCGGGCAAGAGTCTGAACAACTAGAAAATCCCATCTATCAAGGCGTTGGCGGAGGCAGAATCTCCCCTCCCAGAACCCCAAAAGATGTGGTTACAACAAAGCTTTTAACAAACGTAGACTTTCAATATGGTGTAAGAGAAATCCAAGAGCGATGCAGAGTTGTTTATAAAAACGAACATGCTTTGAATGGACCACTTGCGAAGATCCTTGATGATCCTCAGGGTGCAGAAAAAGTCTTATTGGAGCTTGCAGAAAATCCTGAAAGCGCTGGTAAGCTTGCAGGTCACAAAATACTTGGTGTAAAATCTCCAAGCCGCAGAGAAGCTGAAGATGAGTTTACCCACCTTTGCTCAGCTCTTGAGAGACATATACATAATACACAAAAGCTCCATAAACAGTTTACACGGGAGCAGGAAAGAGAAAGAAGTCAAAGACACGAAAGTCCAGAAAGAGACCCAGAACACAGACATCACCACCATCATCATCACGCAAGAGGACGAGAATACAATAGTCCAGAGCCCAGCCCACAACGACAAAGACATGGAGAAAAAGGAATGGCTTTTGCCATGTAAGTGGACATAAACATAAAAACAGATAGGTTTTTGTTTTTCATGTAATTTTTTTCAGTGAGTTTCTTGGTGCAAATCATTTTATCGTGATTGCACCAAGAATTGTTTTAAAATATTACAAAAAATAGTCCTAAAAATGGATTCTGTAATTTATTATAACTTATTGATAATATTTCATAAAAAAACTGTATAAAAGACATAAATGTTCATTACATATCAATATGAATAGCGCAAAATCTTTGGAGGTCATTCGGTTGGATATCTTCCTTATATAAAAGTTATCAAAACTAAAAGTGGGGAATGCACCAAAGAGGTTTTCTAAAAATATTGAAAGGAAACATGTATGAAAAAACATCATCCAAGCCCTTCTGCAAATCCAGAAGCCCTCTATGCAAAAGTTAATAAACCAACCAGAGGAAACCAGCGCGGTCCAACCCCAGAAGAGGAAGTTCTATACGCATCAGTTAGCACCTCTTCCCCTCTTTCAAGAGACAGACATCATGCTCAAAGGAGTGAAGATCCTGAAACCGACTATACAACGGTTGCTTCTCCAAGACATGAAACTGATGTTCTATACGCATCAGTTAGCAGCGTTACCCCTTCTTCAAGAGGTAAACATCAAAGGACAGAAGATCCTGAAACCGACTATACAACGGTTGCTCCGCACCAAAGAGGAAGATCTCCATCTTCCCTCACAGCTGATCAAATAAGTGTCATGCTTTTAAAAAATCCACACGTCCAAGCACATGCAGAAGAAGTCATACACTGGAGTAAAATTGTTTATGGCGATGATACGATTTTCCAGCAGCACTTGCAAGGAATACTTACAGATCCCACTAAAGGAAAAGACCTTTCAAATCAACTTGCTGAAAATCCTGAATCTATACATAAACTTGCTGGCCGCTCCACACTTGGCTTAAAAAATCAAACACGCAAAGCAGCTGAAGATGGTTTTAGATCGCTCGTTGATGCCGTTGATGGTTATACGAAAGCTGTACAAGACGCAGCAACAAGACTATCGCAAACCCCTCTAGCGGAACAAAGACGCCATCAAGAAAATTCTCAGCAAGTTGAGAGACACCATCATCATCATCGTCATCATCACACAAGAGGACAAGAACACAATAGTCCAGAGCACAGCCCTCAACGACAAAGACACGGAGAAAAAGGAATGGCTTATGCCATGTAAGGGGGCATAAACATAAAAACAGATAGTTTTTGTTTTTCATGTAATCTTTTTTTCAGTGAGTTTCTTGGCGCAAATCATTTTATCGCGATTGCGCCAAGAATTGTTTTAGAATGTTACAAAAAATAGCCCTAAAAATGGCGCCTGTAATTCATGCCGACTATTGATAACTTATTGATAATATTTCACAAAAAAACTGTATAAAAGACACAAATGTCCATTAAGCTGATTGCAAATAGCGCAGATCTTTGGAAGCTCATTCAGCTCGATATTTCTTTTATCTCAAAGCGATCCAAGCATAAAAGGCAAGAATGCACCAAAGAGGTTTTCTAAAACAATTTTTGAAAGGAAACATGCATGAAAAAAACCCACCCTCATCCTTTTCCATCCTCTTCAATACAAGAACTTATAAAGCTCTATGAACAAGCAGCGGCAGAAGTCTCAGGCGCAGCAGCCCCCCTTCTTAAAGAAACGCCTTCAAAAAGCAAAAGACTGTCATCCATACCGGAAGAAGATGAGGAAAGACAATCTCTTTTAAGAGAAGAAACTGTATATGCATCAACAAATCCAACAGCTTCGTTAACAAGAGGCGGCTCTACCAAAAGGCAGAGAAAACCTGAAACGACACACGCAACAATTCCTTCACAAGCAGCATTACAAAGGGCAACAAGAGTTCTCTCAGAGGAAGAGATCATTCTATTGCTTCCACACCATTCATTGGTTCGAACCTATCAAGAAGAAATCCAACATTTATCCGCAAGTGCCTATGGTAACCCAAACATTTTGCAAGAAAAAATGCAGGAAATTCAAAGAAATCCCGCTGCAGGAGAGGAGCTCTCATGGCGCATGGCAGCCCATCCTGAAAGTCTTGCTAAACTTTCCGGCACCAGCATGTTGGGCTTTAAAAATCGAGTGCGTAGACAAGCGGAAGAGAGTTATTCCGCTCTCAGTGTCACCGTTGATTGTTATACAGAAGCCGTAAAACAGGCAAGAGAGAGCCTCTTACAATCTCCAGAGCAAGAACTCAAAAACTATGAACGCTTAATGGGGAAGGAAGCTGTCACTAAACTTCTACAAAAATCAGATCAACGCGAAAAAGAAACGCTTTCAGAGACAGAAATTTCTACCAAAATTCACCAACATTCAAAAGTCAGAAGACACCATGCCCAAATCCAATATTGGTGCGGAGTTGTTTTTGGCAACACAAACATTTTGCAATCACAGGTGGAAATGCTTTTCCAAAACCCTGAAACAATAGAACAGCTGGCACAGCAACTTGCCGGAAATCCTCAGTCTTTTAACAAATACACTGGTCGTAACTTTTGTGGCTTTAAAAATAAAGCACGCAGACATGCTGAAGCGGGTCTTTCTCACCTCATTGACGCCGCTGACAATTATGCAACAGCTGTAACACAAGTAAGAGAGAGCCTTTCAAAAACTCAGCAGACAAAACAAGAACACAATGAAGCATCTTCTGACAGAGCGCAAAATTTGCATCAACAACAAAGCGTCTCACAGTCTACTCAACGCCCGGAGCCTTCAATAGTAACGCATGAAGGAGCAACACCCTCTACGCAACAAAGAGAAACAGATATTCGTCCTCGCAAAACTGCCGCCCCAAAAGCGATGGCTTTTGCCAGCTAAACAGACATAAGTTTTCACGTTGAATCCAACGTCTTGGCGCAACACAGGAAAGAGGTGTTTGCGCCAAGAAAGAGAGAAAATTGAAACAAAATTTATTTTTCCGTCCCTTAACCCAAACACTGGAGAAAACAATCTTTAGAGAATGAATATGATCTGAGCCAAGAGAGTCAAATCATGCGAAACCATTCAGTTTCATATCCTCTCTCATAGAAACAAATGAAAAAGCATAAAACAGAATAAAAACCAACGTACATTTTTAAATAGTATTTAAAAACAATATTGGAAGAGTTTGAAAGGAACATGCATGAAAAAAAGAAATCCCTCCCCTTTTATCACCGAAATGATGGAAAAATTTCAACAACCGGCTGAACAATCCCCCACCAGAACCCCTCCTTCCCAAGTTTCTCAAAGTTTGCCAAAAGCAACTGTAGAAAAACGCCCAGAAAATTTATCCCCCCACCCAAAAGTTGCTCCACCACCTCCCCCACGTATGAAAAGCCCAATGCAAACCAGCACAATGCCTCCTAACGCCAAAAACCAAGAGACGCCTCCCCCACAAAAAAAAGCAGCCCCACAAAGACCCCCGCGTGCAAAAGAGAGGCAACAACATAAACCAACAGTTCAAGAGTCCCCCTCCCTACAGACAAAAGTGGCTCCGCCCCTTCCTCCACGCATGAGAGAAAAAACACAAACCGGCACAACAATCTCCAACTCAAAAAACCAAGAAAGCTCCTCCACGCACACAAAAGCAGCTCCACAAAAACCTCCGCGTGCAAAAGAGAGGCAACAACATAGACCAACAGTTCAAGAGTCCCCTTCCCCGCAAAAAAAAATGGCTCCGCCCCCGCCCCCACGTATGAGAGAAAAAACACAAGCCGACGCAAAAATCCAAAAGCATGAAACCCAAGAAAGCCCCTCCACGCGCATAAAAATGGCCCCACAAAGACCACCGCGTGCAAAAGATAGAGAACAAAACAAACCAACTGCTCAAGAATCCCCTTCTCTACAGACAAAAGTGGCTCCGCCCCTTCCCCCACGCATGAGAGAAAGAGCACAAAACGGCACAAAAATTCAAAATCCTGAAACACACGAACCAAGTGTTAGACCCAAAACATCATCACATATGAAAGTCAGGCAGCAAAGCAGTTCATCATCACAAGACAGTGGAACATATGCCGTCCCGCCTTCAAGAAAACCGCACCGTATGGAAAACAGAAAACAAAGCGATACTGTCGTCCCAAAAACTTCCTCTCCACACACAGCAATTGAACAACCAAAACCGTCTCACGAACAAAAACCATCTATTAATACAATGGAAAGAGAGCTATTGCTCGTAGCATATCAAGAAGAAATACGATTTTTGAGCGAAAAGGTTTATGGCGACCGACTTATTTTAAATGAAAGAATAGAAGCAATCAAAGAAAACCCCGATATGGGAGAACAGCTCTTATGGGATGTTACAGAACGGCCTAAGTCTATTTCTAAGCTTGCTGGTAGAAAAGTTCTTGGCATAAAAAACCATGCGCGCAGAAAAGCTGAAGAAACTCTTCCCACCCTATGTGCTGCCATTAACGGTTATGTGTATACTTCAAAATATACAAAAAGTGAAAATATTTTACAAGGTTCTCACACGGAACAACAACATCAGCGACAAACACAAGAGGAAGAGCTAACAAATCAACATTTACAAAATCCGCTCAATTCAGAAAAGAAAATAAAGCCTCTCTCAAATCAGGAAATTGCCCGCAGAGTTCAACAAGATCCATCGGTTCAATATGGTCAAAGAGAGATCCAATATTGGTGCCAAATTGTTTATAATGATCCATTTATTTTGCAATATAGAATAGAAGATATGCACAAAATTCCAGAGATGGGAGAAGAGCTTGTATTTCAAATTGAAAAGGATTCTGCATCTGTTGCTCCACTTGCTGGTAAGCAAGTCCTTGGCGTAAAAAATGGAGCACGCAAAGCCGCTGAAGAAAATCTTCCTACTCTTTGTACCGTCATTAAGGAGTATGCTGAAACTGTAAAACAGTTAAAAGAAACCATTGTGCAAAACCATCAGGCAGAACAACAAAAACGTTATCAACCACCTACCGATTTCGATAAAAAATTACAAAAGCAGCAAAGCTTATCGCAGCCTCCAAAGCTGCCTGAACGCTCAACAGCAAAGCGGCATCTAGAAGTTGCAGCAACTTCTAGACAAGAAGACCAGCCGCATGTTCGACCGCGCAGAGCCGAAACATCAAAAGCAATGGCTTTGTCGTGATAAATCTCCTAATTGTTGGCTTTTTATCCAAAACTTTGGTGCAATTATCTTGCCAAGATTGCACCAAAGACGGTGTGTGAAATACAGAAAACTTTGAATAAGACACCCCATTATTTTACAGAATTCATTGATAAAATTTCACGATAATACTTCAAAATTATAAACTTTAACTTTGTTCCATGCGAATAAGGTCAATTTTTTCAATCATTCAAATAGGCATTCTTCTTTGAAGAAAACGCTATGAAAATAACATAAGGCAAAAAATGTAAAAAAGAAGATTTCAAAAAATAATGTTACCATTTGAAAGGAAATATGCATGAAAGAAAACACAGAACATTGTGCCTCCTCTACACAGGAAGAATTGCAAGAACAACACTCTGTAATTAATGCAGCCATTTCAAAGCAAATCAATGAAGAAGCGCAAAATTTTTTCTACCCCAATAGCAAAGTGCTTAAAAATAAATACCGCATCAAAGATAAAGAAATATTAAAAGAATGCTGTTCTAATGATGTAAAAAAAGAAATGATAAAACTGCACCAAGAACCTCTACCAGAGCAGTTTAATGCCTCTTATCTAAAATACCTTCATCAACGCCTCTTTTCCCATGCATTTGAATGGGCCGGACAAACACGCGAAAAGCCTTTTACATTTGAAGATGGCACTGTTGCTTCTATGCCCATTTTGAAAAGAAAAGAATTTACAAAAACTTTTGCGATTGGCAGAAAAATACAGGAGGGACTAGAAAAGTTAGATAAAACGCTTGCTGAAAAGAATAATTTACAAGGCTTAACGCGCGAAGAATTCGTTGAACAAGCAGCTAGTATAATGATAGATTTGCACCACTTGCATCCTTTCAGAGAGGGCAATAGGCGCACAAAGAGACTGTTTGTTGAAAAACTCTCTCAAGCAGCAGGACATGAGCTAGACTTTTCTCTTGTGAGCAAAAAACGTAAAGACTTTGTCCGCGCCGCTGCCATGGAACATGGCAACCCAGAGCCTATGAAGCATCTTCTTGAGGATATCTCAAATCCAGAAAAATTGCTCCTCTTACGAGAATTCACCAACTCTATGAGAAAGCTTGGATTAGATGAAAAAAATTATCATCTCGCTGTCGTTGCAAAAGAAGGAGAAACCTATCATGGTACCTATAGAGGCAGTGGACCCAATGGCTTCATGCTTGATGCCAACGGCATTTTCATCTTGGGAAATAAAAAAGATCTCACCCCAGAGCAAATACAGACATTAAAAATCGGTGACGCCCTCTCCTTTACAGCACCAAAAGTTCAAAAACCAGAAAAAACCCAGCAAAAAACATTGCTTCCAGAAGAAAAAGAAGAAAAAAGAGCCACTCTTAAAAACGATGAAATAACTGAAAAGAGCAAAGACAACGCATCCATTCAAACAAAGAAAAAAGAACAAGCCCATTTTTCACCGTGGATTGCCCCTCATGCTTTACATGACAGCGTTGAAGTTATGCCCAAAAGTTTGCAAGCACAAGAAAAAGAACAAATGGCACAACCAATTGTTCAATCGGCTTCCGCTATGAGGCAAATGCAAAAAGATTTTCAAAAAAATATTTTACAGAGCAGTAATACAGCGACAAATGATCCAATATCTGTCAAAATGACAAAGGAAACACGCTCTGATCATCCAGAAATAGAAAAACAGCCTATCAAAAAAGCAATGGCATACTGGGATACTGGTACAAGAAAAACGGACACCATCCCTCTCACCTTACAGGAGAAATTATCATCACCACCTGAAACCGAAGAAAATAAGACAATACACCGTAATTTCTTTTACCCCAATAGTATCACCTTAAAGAATAAATATAGAATAAAAGATTACGGAAAATTAAAAGTGCAATGTGCCCATGATACAACAAAAGCAATCATTCATCTGCGCCAAGAAGCGCCACCACAAAAACTAACCTCCACATATCTCCAATATATTCATCACACCCTATTTAAAAATACTTTTGAATGGGCCGGACAAACACGCGAAAAACCATTTACATTTGAAGATGGTACCGTTGCTTATATGCCAATGATGAAAAAAGCTGGTATTTCTTTTGCCTCAGCAAAACAGATACAGGAGGGACTAGAAAATTTAGATAAAATACTTGCTGAAACAAATAGTTTAAAAGGCTTAACCCGCGAAACATTTATTGAACATGTCACTGAAATGTTGATACAACTCAACTATACGCATCCTTTCAGAGAAGGTAATGGACGCACACAACGAATGTTTTTTGAAAAACTTGGGCAAGTTGCTGGCCACACACTCGACTTTTCTCTTGTAACAGAAAAACGCATGAATCTTGCCAGCATTGCATCGCTAAAACATAAAGATAAAGAAGAAATGAAACATCTGCTTGAGGATATCTCAAATCCAGAAAAAATACTTATTTTAAAAGAATTCATGGACAGTATGAAACATATCGGGCTTGAGAGTATTCATCATCATCTTATTATAACAGCAAAAGAAGGTCATACCTATAAAGGCTTTTACAGAGGCAGTGGACCCAATGGCTTTATGCTTGATGCTAACGGAACTTTCATCTTGGGAAATAAAAAAGATCTCACCCCAGAGCAAATACAGACATTAAAAATCGGTGACGCCCTCTCCTTTACAGCACCAAAAATTCAAAACCAGCAAGAAGTGCTTATCCCCGCACAAACAATAGCCCCCCTTACCAACAATGAAATTGCCACAAGGATAAAAAACAACGTTTCCATTCAAGCAAGAAGAAAAGAAATAGAAACTTTGTGCCAAATCATTTATGGCAATCGTCATATTTTGCGGGAAAGAATTGAGATGATCCATGAAAATCATACTGAAGGAGAACAACTCACCTATCAAATTACCACCTCTCCCCAATCGATTTCTAAGCTTTCTGGTAGCAATGTATTTGGCATAAAAAACAACGCACGCGCCCATGCTGAAGAAAATATTTTGCCCCTCTGTAGAGCCATTGATCGTTATATCAATATTTCTAAACAAACAGAAAGAGACATTCTCCATACCCATCATGTAAAACAAAGGCGGTGTGAACAGTCGGTAGAAATGCCTAAGGCTTGGATGAAAAATCTCCTTTCCTTGTCAAAAGCACAACAGCAAGAAATGTTATCAAACTCTCCTGAATTAAGGGGGGAGATAAGGACTTATATCAAAAAAATCAATGAGCGCTTATCTTCAAACGAGCATGAAGTTATAAAAGAAAATAATCCTGAAAGACTTGCGAAGAGTCTTGGCACATCAACCATTAAAGCAAAAGAGATTATGGAAATAATCAAGCAGATAAAAGAGATAGAACCGCATATACAACCCATGTATTTTTATAACCATAAATTCGATGAGCGCTTCGCACCAAACCAGCATCAATCTATAAAGAAAAACAATGAAAAAAAATGTTCCAACACGCCTGATAAAGAAGCAATTAAAGTGCAAAAAATGACAGAAAACGTCAATCAAAGTCCCAAAAGACAAGAAAATATTCAACCTCACAAAACGGCGCACGCAAAAGCAATGGCAATGAATGTCTAAAAGGTTCATAAACTTTAACTTTTTCGCCCCCTCTGGTAAAAATGATAGCCTTTATCCCCTTGCCTTCATCGGCAAATCAATCGCACCTCAACGAGAATGGAAACCATGAGAGAGCAACTTTATCTTATTTTCTCAGATTTTATCCTCATCAACTGTGAAAAGAAACCTGAACAAGAAAAATGCTGTTGAAAGATCATGTCTTCCTATCCTCTTGTTTATGTAATCTCTAAAATGGGAAGGCAGCCACATTTGGGGAGAACATAAAGCCGTAAAAGTGAAAAGTAATCACCAGTTTTACCATCACCTTTTAGCTCAGCCTTACGACTTTTTAAAACATCTAAAGCGCTGTTTTTTTTTAAATAATGAATAAATAATGGAAATTACGTATTGCTCCACGCTTTTATTTTATTTGCATTCTTTTAATAGGGTCACACCCCTCACATAAAACAGAACGGCATTGGGTTGCACTATTCACGACATCACACCATAAAGAGAAATTATCATTATATATCCCTACATGTCTCTTCAAACTGTTATGATATCACTCCCATATTTCAGTTTGAAAAAGAAATTTTAATTATTTTATGGCAACAATAAAAATTTTAATGCAACAGTAAACAAGGAACATAAAAAAGTCTTCAAGCACCATTGTTGACAGAAAGATAAACACCGTCGTAAAACGCTTTCAAAAAGTATCCTTGATTAGGATAGAGATCAGATTTTTACGATTTAAAACGCTTTATTTCTCCTGTCATCGCTTCTCTTTTACAACAAAGTTGATATATCTTTATGACATTGATTAAAAAAATTGCAACAGTTGCTTCCGGAACCCTCGTGAGCCGTATTTTTGGCTTCGTACGCGAAATGCTTATGGCAGCAGCACTAGGAACTGGTCCTGTTTCTGATGCGTTTAATGCTGCTTTCCGTTTTCCCAACACATTCCGCCGTTTTTTTGCTGAAGGTGCCTTTAATGCTGCTTTCATTCCTCTTTTTGCCAAAAAAATCACTGAAGATGGTCACGAAACGGCATGCAAGTTTGCAGAAGAGGTGTTTGGCGTTCTCTTTTCACTGCTCTTACTGTTAACGATTGCGATGGAACTCAGTATGCCTTTTTTGGTACGAACCATTATTGCTCCAGGTTTTACCGAAGATGCAACAAAGCTTAACGCCACAATTCATTTTACGGCGATCATGTTTCCCTATTTAACCTGCATGTCGCTTGCTGCCATGATGGGGGGCATGCTTAATGCACTGCGACGCTATTTTATTGCCGCCATTGCCCCACTCTTTTTAAACATTATTCTGATTGGTGTGCTTGCCTATGCTTGGATCTATAAACTTGACGCTTGGCATATCGGCTTAAATCTCTCTTGGGGTGTATTGGCAGCAGGGCTTCTTCAACTCACCTTAATTGCCCTTGCTTTGCGTCAAAGTGGAATGAAAATTTCCTTCCGCCAGCCCCATTTAAGTCCTAATGTTCGTAAGCTATTAACTTTAGCATTCCCCGCAGCCATCACAGGTGGCATCACGCAAATTAATTTGCTTATTAATACCAACATTGCTTCTAGTCAATCGGGTGCTGTCTCTTCTTTGATGTATGCTGATCGTCTTTATCAATTGCCTTTAGGCGTAATTGCCATTGCCGTTGCAACCGTTCTTTTACCAGAGTTAACACGCGCTTTGCGGAGCAAAAAGCATAAAGAAACCCACCATTTACAAAATCGCTCTATTGAATTAACATTGTTGTTAACACTTCCAGCATCCATTGCTTTTTTGCTGCTCTCCACTCCCATTGTCAGTTTGCTCTTTGAGCGAGGACAATTTACCAGTCAATCAACACACCATGTTGCACAATTACTAGAACTTTATGGATTAGGACTTCCAGCTTTTGTTCTTATTAAGGTCTTTATTCCTAATTTTTTTGCCCATGAAGATACCAAAACACCGATGATTTTTACAGGTATTTGCGTTTTCATCAATATCAGTCTCGCCTTAACATTATTTCCTATTCTATCTGCACGAGGCATTGTTATTGCTGAAATTACCTCTGGATGGGCCAACACCCTTTTGCTGTGGAGTGTCCTTATCAAACGCGGTTATTGGAAATACGACTTCCAACTGATAAAACGAATATTATGTCTCATGATGGCAACTCTTTTGAGTGCACTAGCCCTCTATTACGGATTGAATGTGCTTGGTTTTTTGTCTTTTCCTTTATCCTCACAAGCATCATTTTTCTTGCGCGCGATCACCTTAGCTGGGATCATGATTGGCATATTTTTGATCTATTTTAGTGCCTATTTTTTATTCAACACCCGTTCCTTTTTTCACACGCTTAAAAATTTGAAAAAACGCTCATAATATCTATACTTTGTCAAAAACAATAAAATGAATAACCTTAATTGAAGAAAGAGCACTCCTATGGATACCTTCACACCACTTGTCTTTTCCGGCGTACAACCGAGTGGTCATTTACATCTTGGCAATTATCTTGGAGCCATTCAGCGTTGGGTTGAACTGCAAAACTCTCATCACTGCCTCTATTGTGTTGTGGATATGCATGCGCTCACAGTCAACCCAGATCCCTTTACTTTACGCGAATCCACCAGAACAGTGACAGCAGCTTTTTTAGCCGCCGGTATTGATCCTCAAAAACACATTATTTTTAACCAATCACGTGTTTTTCAACATGCTGAACTCGCCTGGATTTTTAATTGTGTTGCCCGTATCGGCTGGCTTCAACGCATGACACAATTTAAAGATAAAGCGGGAAAAGATCGCGAAAAAGCATCCATCGGGCTTTTTGCCTATCCCACTTTGATGGCTGCTGATATTTTAGTCTATCGTGCAACGCATGTTCCAGTAGGCGAAGATCAAAAACAGCATGTTGAACTCACACGCGATATTGCACAAAAATTTAACAACGACTATGCACAGCGTATTGCCGAATTAAATTTTGGCATCTCTATGCAAACAGATGAAGAAAAAAGACAAGGCTTTTTTCCTCTTCCAGAAGCACTAATTGGAACAACAGCCACACGCGTTATGTCTTTGCGCGATGGGACGAAAAAAATGTCAAAATCAGATCCTTCAGATTTTTCACGCATTAATTTGACCGATGACGCTGATCTTATCGCAAAAAAAATACGCAAAGCCAAAACGGATTCGGCTCCACTTCCCGATACCCTTGCCGCTTTAAAAGAACGACCAGAAGTAGATAACCTGCTTGGTATTTATGCCGCCTTTGCCAAAGTTAGCAAAGAAAAGATTCTTTTAGAATTTTCTGGTCAACAATTTTCGCATTTTAAAACAGCTCTAGCCGACCTTGTTGTCCATAAGCTTGCCCCTATAACAGAAGAATTACGTCGCCTTCATCAAGAAAATGATTATATCGACTCTGTTTTGCATGATGGCGCTAAACGTGCTAGTATGCTCGCAGAAGAAAATATGAAAAAAATTCGTGAAATTATTGGATTTTTGCACGATACATAAAAATAATAAAACTAAAAACTGTAGAGAGCAAAAAAATCGTTTGTACAAAATAGAGAAAGTGCATGATTTCCAAACCCCAAAATCCGAAAAAAGAACCAAAGAAAAAAAACTTAGTTATTATCGATGAAACACCAGAGTGTCGGCGTGCCGTTGCGTTTGCCGCACAGCATGCCCAAAATACCAGTAGAACATTGGTATTACTTTGTGTCGTTGATAGTGTAGAATTTCAACATTTTCTGGGTGTAAACAACGTTATGCGTACAGAATCAAAGCAAAGTGCTCATAAAATATTAGGAGACATTGCCAGTGAAGTCCGCACCACCCATGCGCTTGAAACAGAAATAGTAGTGCGTGAAGGAAAAAAAATTGATGAGATTTCTAAACTGATCGACGAAGATAAAAGGATTGCACTGATTGTTTTAGCAGCCAGTGGACATACAGAAGGACCAGGACCCCTTGTTCAATTAATCGGGAATAAAGGAACAGCTTTTTCAATCCCTGTCATTGTTATTCCTAGCAATCTTGCCGATGAAGATATTAGATCTATTGCCTAAAAAATATAATATTCTACAATGTAAGATCTTCCCAAGCCTTCGTTATAAAAGGAGAATCTATGTTTATACAAACTGAAACCACCCCAAATCCTGCAACTCTTAAATTCTTGCCAGGACGCGTGGTTCTTTCTGAGGGCGTATTAGAATTTCGTGACCCTGAAGAAGCAGCTAAAAACTCACCTTTGGCGGCTAAACTGTTTAATATTCCCAATATCAATGGTGTCTTTTTAGGCTATGATTTTATCACCGTAAGCAAAAAAGAAGGGGAATGGCAACATCTCAAGCCCGTCATTTTAGGCACAATCATGGAACATTTTCTATCCAATGAGCCAGTGATCACTACCAACGCTACAACACAAGCACAAACCCATGCCCTTAACGAAGAATTTTATGACGAAAAAGATGTTGATATTGTCTTAACCATTAAAGAGCTGCTTGAAACGCGTATCCGCCCAGCGGTTGCCAATGATGGTGGAGATATTACTTTTCGTGGATTTGAAAATGGTATTGTTTATCTCAATATGCGCGGCTCCTGCGCTGGATGTCCCTCTTCAACGGCAACCCTCAAACATGGTATTGAAAATCTTTTACGCCATTTTATCCCTGAAGTTTTAGGCGTTGAAGCCATGCCACAATAAATATTGACCTCAATAGGTAAAATAACCACACCGATTGCCCCTCTTCAACAGTGCTCAAACATGGAATGTAAAGATCTTACGTCATTTTATTCCTGAAATTCTCGAAGTAAGCCATGCAGCCATAAAAATAGAGTACTGTTAAAAAAATCTGTCCAATAATGATACCTTCACTCACCTTTCACCTCCACATATGCCTTAAAAAGCTTTCTGCCCTTTTAAGAGCATAAGTTGTTTCAATAAACCAATTTATACGTACACAGAAGTACAATGCATGGATGTGCACTTTAAATTTATTTTGTTTTATAATCTTGTCATGCAATTTTAACGAGGAAAACACGACCTCGTTAAAAAAAAGAAAACCCAAAAAAGAAAATATTGTAAGATAGAGTGCTCATTTGCTCTATCTTTCTCAGTGCTTCCAACGACAAATCACGCAAAATACTCCTTGTAGCAAGCCGGCACCATCATCATATCTGCCAGCCTCTAATGATGCGACAGCTCTTTCATTAAGACAATTCATAAGAGTCATTTTTAATCCTTTCTTTCCTCATTTTTACCCACACGCCAGCCCCGCTTGTGGTGTGCAAGCAAGTGATTTTAATTGATTCAACATGAAACAGATTTGAAATGAGAGAATCCCACGTTATTCGGGGTTCTAATTCAATATGAATAGCGCTAATTTATTATTATAAATCAATATGTTGTTTCAGCCACTCGACAAAGATCACATTTTGCAACTTGCAATGAGAATTCTGACATTCTTCTTATTTCAATTCTGTTCCATGTTGAATCAATCAAAATCGTCCGCTTACACAGCACAAACTGGATAATAACAAAAACTATTTTTAATAGCTCTTATGTACACTTTTATAAGAGACTGTTGCAGTACTAAGAGCTGGAAAATGCATGGCAATAAGACCTTATCAAGATCATAGCGTCCTTTTTCCATTCTTAAAATCAAGAATTCCCCCCTATCATTTTCAATCTCATTTCCATAAACATGACGCAAAAATATAACTACCTGTAAAAAATAAATACATTGAAGCCAGATCTATTATGGTTGTTTGAAAAATTATCTGATACAAAAAATGAGAATATTTTTTCAATTCAGCAGGAATAAGTTTGTCTACTTTACGGTATTGTTCTTCTCATAAAGCGCATACTTTTATTGTTGCTTGTGAGTCAACATCCAGTCCGCCATAACCGCATATTAAAAGAAAAAGACAGAGTCGCTATTTCTCTGCGATACATGGCTTTGCAATAAAGGAAAACATATTGCTTCTATCTGATTGGTGTAATCTATGAAACAAGAAAAGAAGCCACTGGAGAAAAATATGCCCAATTAGAGAAGAATGTAAAAATAGAAAACCAACGAAATCCAAAAACAATTGCAAGAGGACAAATGCTTAAACTTTTTTCACAAACTCCGACTTTAAACTCATCTGACCAATCCCTGGAATTTTGCAATCAATATTATGATCTCCATCCACCAAGCGAATATTCTTTACCTTAGTACCACCTTTTAAAACAGATGAAGCGCCTTTTACTTTCAGATCTTTTATCACCATAACGGTATCTCCGTTTGTTAAAATCTGACCATTGGCATCATAAACAGTATTGACAAGAACCGTATCATCGTTTTTTTGCGGCCATTCATGTGCGCATTCAGGACACACAAAATTTTCACCATCTTCATAAGTATAAAGACAATCACAACGAGGACATTTGGGATATTGGGTCATAAATTCCCCTTTTAAAAGAAAAATCATTCATTATGACTGGTCATAAAGCAAGAAGTGCTTATTGTCCATTATTTTAGAAAAACATTTCCCTTTGTTTCAATCCTCATCTGCCAACTGTGTTCATGAATGCTATCATCACACACCATACATGAGTTTATAAAAATGATTGATCATTATATAACTTAAATGAGCCCCCGCATATCATAAAATTTACTCACTTCATTCTCTCTAATAAATTAATCAAAATCATTTTCTTACACATCAGCAATACAATTAACGAATGAATAAAAAACAATTAGAAAAGGAACATCTCTGAATAAAAACGCTTCCAAAGAGCTAAAAACTGAGAAACAAGAAAATGATAGCCTCAACTTGACCTTTTATTTAAGTAAAGCATTCATAATGTTAGAGAACAAACTAATTTATGATCATAGTTAATGGTTTTGTATATTGAATGAGAGCCGATAAATAAGCTGAGATTCTCTCAACCCCTTTTACATTGAAACAACCAAAGCCTTTTGTTTGCATGTTACAAGTAGGAAAATCCGTGTAAAACGATTATCCAAAATACTAAACACTCTCAAATATAAGAGCCAACATTGAAAGCGGGCAAAGTGAATGATGGTGCCGTCTTACTCTCTCATAAGCGTAAAAATGATGCTGCTCAATGGATGGCCGGTTATCCCTTTCAAAGCAACACGCATAAGATGCGTTTTTAGCGTCTTGAGAGAGAAGCTTCTTTAAAACAAACATATGAAATGTGCAACAATGATCGTATTTTGTTTTGTATGAGAAACATTCCCCTATTAAACAAAAATTTCTATCAAGCCATTGAGCAAACCCATTGGACATAAATGCTCCGATTATGCTCGATTATAATTTCCTACAGCATTTAGTTTTAAGAATCCGGCAGTTTTAGGAATCCGATTGATATGTAAGAGAGGAAAAAACAATTCTCGCCTAAAAATAGAGTTAAGCTCTGGCTTATGGCACATAAAATCACGCCCCTAAAATCACATCCATGTGATCAATCATCATACCTTTACAAAAAAACATTCCAATGATCTTAGGTGATAATATCAGGACGATCTCGCCCCAATGCTTGTTGTATGTTTAACAGTTTTAGTGCCACCTGTTGCAAAGGTTGGAGAACTTCTTGCGGATTAAAATTGTGTTTGCGCGGATCACTTTCATACTGTTCAAAATAAAGTCGTAAAGTAGCACCTAGCGTCCCTGTTCCCGACAAACGAACCACCAACCGTGCTCCATTCTCGAAAAAAATACGTATACCTTGCCGCGTGCTAACGCTCTGATCAACAGGATCATGATATGTAAAATCATCTGCTTTTTTGACGAAAAATCCAGCAATTTCAGTTCCTGCATGTGGTAAGTGCGCACGCAAATACTCTAGTAATGCCAAAGCTTTATCTGCTTCGACTTCTTCATAATCATGCCGTAACGTGTAAAAACGCCCATAGGTGGACCAATGCTGTTGAACAATCTGTGCGACAGTTTTTTCTGTTACCGCTAAAAGATTTAACCAAAATAGGACAGCCCATAAACCATCTTTTTCGCGGATGTGATGAGAGCCCGTTCCAAAGCTTTCTTCACCACAAAAGGTTACTTTCCCCGCATCCAAAAGGGTTCCAAAAAACTTCCATCCCGTTGGCGTTTCAAAAAAGTTTAATCCGTGTTTTTCCGCAACTAAATCAGCAGCACGCCCCGTTGGCATAGAACGCGCTATCCCTACAACACCTTTTCGATATCCTTTAATAAGGTGTGCATGTTCAGCCATAATAGCCAAAGAATCCGAAGGCGAGACAAATTGCCCACGACCAATAATGAGGTTACGATCTCCATCACCATCAGAGGCTGCGCCAAGATCTGGTCCTTGCTCTGACATCAATAAATCATAAAGAGCCTTGGCATAAACCAAATTGGGATCTGGATGACCGCCTCCAAAATCTGGCAAAGGAATACCATTAACCACTGTCCCTTCAGAAAATCCTAAGCATTTTTCAAAAATTTCATGAGCATAAGGCCCTGTTACCGCATGCATGGCATCAAACCGTAAAGTAAGACCTCGAGCAACGGCCTTAGCAATACAGTCAAAATCAAAAAGCTCCTGCATCAAAGCAACATAATCAGTGACAGGATCGATAATATCAATCCGCATGGCTCCCATAAAGACCGTACCTTGCCTATCTAAATCAATATCTGGTGCTTCAAGAATTTTATAAAAGGAAAGACGTTGCGATGTTGCAAAAATAGCATCACATAAAGAATTAGGAGCCGGTCCACCATTGGAAACATTGTATTTGATACCACAATCTCCCTCTGGACCACCAGGATTATGGCTTGCAGAAAGAATAAGTCCACCATGGGCATGAGTTTTACGAATAAGATGCGAAACAGCAGGTGTAGAAAGAATACCGCCCCTTCCCATTTTAACACAAAAAACACCATGCGCCGCCGCCATCTTCAACACAATCTGAAGAAGAGTACGATTAAAAGTGCGCCCATCTCCCCCAAGAATCAACATTTTTCCTTCAAGAGGCCCAATGTTATCAAAAAGAGACTGTATAAAGTTTTCTACATAATGGGGTTGTTGAAAAACAGACACTTTTTTGCGCAAACCAGACGTTCCCGGTTTTTGCCCCTCAAAAGCCGTGGTTAAAACTGTCTTTATGGTCATATCAATACCTTTATATGATTTCCTATAATTTTAAGGTGAAGAGTATCCAAAGTCGACCATTAATTCTACTTGACGGAAGTGTGAAATATTTGCACACTCGTTAGAAGTAAGAATTTTTAAAGAAGCCCTTTTGTTTAAAACGCTTTTTGCCATATGTTTTTAAATACGAAGGCTGTTTTAAAACAAAATTTTCGTAAAAGAATACAGGAGCATCATGATGATGAAAAAAACAGTTCCCAATGTAACATTCCACACACGCGTACGCGATGAATCAATGGCTGGAGACAATCCTTATCGGTGGCAAGAAGTTAACAGCGATGCTTACTTTAAAGGAAAGCGTGTTATTCTTTTTTCTCTTCCTGGAGCTTTTACCCCTACTTGCTCAACCTTTCAGCTGCCTGATTTTGAAAAACTCTATGATGAATTTAAACAAGCGGGTATTGATGAAATTTATTGCCTTTCCGTCAATGATGCTTTTGTCATGAATGCTTGGGGAAAAGCACAAAATATCAAAAACGTGAAGTTAATTCCCGATGGCTCTGGTGAATTCACACGCAAAATGGGTATGCTGGTTGCAAAAGACAATGTTGGTTTCGGCATGCGATCATGGCGCTATGCAGCTGTTATTAATGATGGTGTGGTTGAACAATGGTTCGAAGAAGCAGGTTTTTCAGATAATTGTGCAACAGATCCTTATGAAGTTTCTTCACCACAACATGTTTTAGAAGCCTTGAAAAGCTAATTCCCCCAATCGTCTATTTAAACAAAATTTTACGACACAAATTTCCTGAGGAGGAAGATTTGTGTCGTTTACTTTTTACAACATCTATTCGTGAAAGCAGACACGATAAGTTGATTGTGCGCCTTCTGTGAAAAAATATTACAGCAATAATTTTTTCAATAAATATTTCATGCTTTAACGGCTTTGAAAAAACTTGAAAAATTGCTGATGAAAAATCTGGACCCGTTGTGGAGCTAAAAAATCAAAGAGTTAAAAGCTGTTGCACGCTATCAAAAAATGGGGATGCAATTGCCAAATGCGCAAATTCATGCAAAACTCTCTCAGAAACATCAAGGACTAACGTATTGATGAAATATGCAAGATCAATGCTAAATTTCTCATACTGAGAAAAACTTTGTATCGAACAATACTTTGATTTATAAAGATAATTTATAATTTTGCATATTGAATGAGAGGAGCCGAATATCATAAGATTGTTTTATTTTATCCCTTCTTATATTGAATCCCTTAAAACTATTTTCTTGCTCATTAGCAAGTGGGATTGGCATATGAATAAACGATTAAAAAGAGTAAAAATACCTCTCGTAAACGCGCCAAAATACAAGAGCTATGAACATCATTACTGCAAAGTTTACAAAAGTATCAAGAAAGAAAATACAGATCAAACATTTGTTTGAAGAGGTGCACAGTTCAAATTAACTTATGTCTCATAAAAAGAAGAAAATATGGCATAAAAACCGCTCTGCATAAAGAACCATTCATGGAGAATATTAAATCAAAACAGATCCCGCAAACATTCCAATTCACATACCATAAACAGACTCATTGCTGTTCTCATGGCTATTTATTCTAAGCTTTTATTTTTCTCTAAGAGAAAAACGGTTAAAGGAGTTGTTTATTCGGGTATTCTACCGTAAAGTGTGCTTCTATCTCTTCCTCTTCATCGAACTCAAAATCTTCATCACATTCAGGAAGACCAAAAATATCTGGATTGATGAAATAACAATCTTTTTTTGTCCCCTTCGCTACAATTTTATTCTTTTCTAATTCTTTGATACCTTCTTTAAAACTTTCAAAATTAAGATATTCTGGTTCTTGAATTGAAAGATCACAAGTCAAAAATTCCTCAAGAATATCATGATCCAATGTTATCTGATCAAACCATAAATCCACATCATCCCCCTCATCTAACATTTTCCCTACTTGCCACAACATCACAAAAAATGCTTTCATACCACTAAATGATAGCCCAAAAATCATACGCCGACATGACGAGGCGCCTGAAAAGGTAATTTGCGGAAGATCTTCAAATCCGAAATTTGAAGGAGGAAGTTTAAATGATTTTCCAATATTCTCAGGTCTTTCAAGAATAAAGGGATTTCGTTCATAGAGCAGAGTAAAATCATATTGGACCATTTTCATTTCTCCATTAAAGAGTTGATTTTATGAAATAATACATATTATCAGTAAGTTACCATTATGGCAGCTGACAATTCATCCAAACATGCTCCTGTAAAAAATTGTTCGATTTAAGTCATTCCATTGTTTTTTGAAGCTTAAAAAGTCTTTTAGGATAAAACGCTCTAGTTCTCCCTCCTTTTGCAATAAGACTAGATTTTGTAATGTCCAAGAAGAGAACATCAAAGGATTTGATACTCATAGATGAGAATTCAAAGATGAAGCCAATATGAACTTGTCAATATTTTTATAAACTTTTGCAGAAGCGTTACGTAAAACCCTTTAATTTTCTCAGAGTTTTTTCTTCGTTAAAATTTTTTTGCTCATTTTAACGCATTATCATCGCATCCTCAGAAGGGCACATTTTATAGCAAATAGCGCTTATTTACCTCTTTAAAAATCTCTCTTTTATTCCGAACGCACTCCAAAAACTCGATTTTGAACGCGTGCGTCAGCACGTGTAAACGAGCAAAGTACAAATTTTAAAAATTGAGTTTCAAATTTCCAAAATATTTCGAACAATCACTTGTATAAAGACTTTTACCATTATCATTTTTGAGCTGCTAAAATATCCTGTACCGTTTTGACCAATTGATCTTCATCAACCGTCACTTGTGCTGGTCGACTTTCACGCCATGTTTGATTATCCTTAATTTCATGAGATAACCGCGCCCCTTCAATCAAATCTTTGATCTGTATTTTTCCACTCTCACGTTCTTGTGAGCCTTGGATAACCACACAAGGCGCTTGGCGTCGATCTGCATATTTCATCTGCGCTTTTATCCCCGATGCCCCCAAATAGAGCTCAGCACGAATTCCGGCACCACGCAACTGCATCACCATTTTTTGATAACCAGCAACCGCCTCTGGCTCTTTATCCATCATCAGCACAACAACCGGCCCTGTTGACTCTTTCATAGGCAACTTTCCAAGATTTTGCAAAGCAGCGATCAAGCGTGAGACCCCGATTGAAAAACCTGTTGCTGGAATGTTTTCACCACGAAAGCGTGCCACCAATCCATCATAACGCCCACCACCACCAACGGAGCCAAAAACAACTTTCTGCCCATCATCATTGAAAACATCAAAAAGCAACGTAGCCTCAAAAACAGGACCTGTATAATAATCCAGTCCACGCACCACCGATGGATCAATCTTGATACGATTCTGAATGCCATTTGCGACAAAAATTGCTTGCATTTCCTCAAGCTCACGAATTCCCTCACGCCCTTGAACATGATCACCAACCACTTCTTTAAGAACCTCAAGCGTTTCTTCTGCTGTTTCAGCTCCAGCAGCAGTTAAGGTAAGAATACACTCAATCTCTTTATCCTTAAGCTCCGCCCCTTTTGTAAAGTCACCACTTTCATCCAAACGCCCTTTTCCCAAAAGCAAACGCACCCCTTCAGAACCAAATTTATCCAGTTTATCAATTGCTCTTAAGACAGTTAAGCGCTTTTCAGCCTGCTCATTTCCCCCCAAACCAATTTTCTCTAAAACGCAATCGAGAATTTTTCTGTTGTTCAGACGAATGGCATATTCATGATGCTGAAACCCTAGTTTTTCCAAACTATCGGCTGCCATCATACAAATTTCGGCATCAGCTGCAACCGTTGGTGTTCCAACAATATCCGCATCAAACTGCATAAATTGCCGAAACCGCCCTGGACCTGGTTTTTCATTGCGAAAAACAAAGCCAAGACGATAACTGCGATAAGGCTTTGGCAAAACTTCAAAATTCTCGGCAAAATAACGAGCAAGAGGCGCGGTAAGATCATAGCGCAAAGACATCCATTGCTCATCATCATCTTGTAGCGAAAAAACGCCCGCATTTGGACGATCTGAATCCGGTAAAAACTTACCCAGCACATCTGTATATTCAAAAATTGGAGTTTCTAGTGCTTCAAAACCGTAAAGTTCATAGACTTCACGAATTTGCGCAATCATTGTTTCAGTTGCATACAACTGTGCACTTGTACGATCCACAAAACCACGGGGTAAACGGGCTTTGGTTTTTTCTTGTTTTGATGACATGTTTTTCTCTAACAACAATATATATATTCACCGATAACGTGTGTCTATCTTATAGAAACAAACGCTGCAATAACTTTATCAACTGGAAACTGGTAACAATATGCATAAGCTTTTGCTTTTGAAGGATGTAAACCCTTACCCTTAAGGCAATCTACTGAAAATATTTGTACTTTCAATAGGAACATAGCCTCCCGCTCAACATGAAATGCCCGCTTAACATTCAATGAAAAGACATCCGCGCTTTTTGAATGAAACCACAAAGCAACTGTTGATTCTGGATAAATCGGAAACATCCCCCTCAAAAGCCCTCCCTCTCAAAATTCTTCAGATTTATTACAGATGCAAAAATCCTCAAGACATCAGTGTGCTTTGCGCTTGTTCTGCAAAATGATTGATAACATTTTTTAAATCAACAATATTTCGTCCAACATCTGTAATAGAGCGTGATACAGAGGGAATAACATTCTGCCAAAGTCTTTGTGGAAATTGATTTGCTAATTGTGTCATTGTTCCACCTTGGGCACCAATACCCGGAACGAGAAACAGACTATTGTTTAACTGCTCGATTGTGTCTTTTGATTCAGATCCTAATGTCGCTCCTATAACCGCACCTATGGGACCAATATTATGATGGAGAACCGGAGACTGAGAATTATAATCACAAATACACTGTGCAAGATGAAGAGAGAGTGTCTGATCACCAATAAGCGCATTTCGTATTTGTTTTCCCTCTGGATTAGAGGATTGAACAACCACAAAAACTCCTGCTCCTGTTTCTTCTGCAACCTTTATCAGAGGAATAAGAGCATCAAAACCCAAAAAAGGATTAACTGTGATGGCATCAGCTTTGAACGCACTGCTTGGACCCAGCCAAGCTTTACCATAGGCTTCAGCAGTAGAGCCAATATCTCCCCTCTTTACATCCGCCAGAACCAATATGCCTTGTTCGTGTGCATTTTCAATCAGTTCTTTGAGAGCTTGAAGACCTTCCACACCATATAATTCAAAAAATGCGACTTGCGGCTTTATCATCCCCACTTTACCCACAACCGCTGTTAAGAGGATATCACAAAAATCTTTTAGACCTTTATAATCAAAGCTTAGTTTCCACGATTGCAAAACTTTATGGCTCGGATCAAAGCCAATACAAAGAGGTCCATAGATTTCACGATTTTTAAAAAAAGTTGAACGAAACATTTTATATCCTAACAAGGTCTCTCTTTAAACTTTTTGATACAATCAAAAAGAAAACCATTTGTCAAAAGAATACAATAGCGAAAACACAAAGAAAGAGCTCTCTATACAAAATGTGCTTTTATTTATGAAACATAAATATATTCCCATTCGTAACGCTTATCATATGTTTATCGACCAAGACGTTGTCATGAGATAAAAATTCAAATTTATGAAAGAATATAAACAAAAAAGCATCTATATTATTATGACCCCATAAAGCCCTATAGGCGTACCTTGTCGTTTTCACACCCTTTTTTATGATCAACAAAAACTCTCTATGAACGCGTTTTAAACAAAAGTTTCAAAAGAAAATGCCCCACCATGATGATCTCGATCTTAGCTTTAGATTTTTCCTATTCCTTTTTGGCGCATATCTATTCACTTTTGGAACATAATTAGCAAAAAGGCATTGTATCTCCAGCATATTCAAGGAGATAAAACATGGAAACTCGCATTCCTGAAAACACACCATTCG
>NZ_JBHIPA010000011.1:62288-95614 GCF_042195845.1 Bartonella sp. AP4SXKL | reverse complement strand
CGAATGGTGTGTTTTCAGGAATGCGAGTTTCCATGTTTTATCTCCTTGAATATGCTGGAGATACAATGCCTTTTTGCAAATTATGTTCCAAAAGTGAATAGATATGCGCCAAAAAGGACAGAAAACATCGAAAACAAGACGGTGATCATTACTTAAAATTCTTCTTATATGACTCCAGTCTAGAACTGATAATACCAGTTTATCGAGAATTTTAGTTGATGGGGGGGATAAACGGTCTATGGGGGTATGGCTCTCTTTTCCCGTTCTGTACTGCAATGTTTAAAAGATTGAATGTCGTTGTGAAGTTTAATCTTTCCCCCTTAGCTTAAAAGTAAGCTCTCTTAATGCTTTTCTTTCAATTAATGTCCCAGATACTGCTTGAGGAAAACTTTGTCAACGCTTTTCCATCATTGATTATGTTTGAAGGTAAAAAGTAAAATTCTGGAGTCTTTATTTTATTATTCATTTTTTTGTAAAAACAGCGCGTCTTCTAAAATTTTAGTTTTTTATATTGTACTTATAATTAAAAGAATGCTTCAATTATTCAAAATAAATATCAAAAGTATTCAATTCAAAAAGCTATGAGAGATAAAAGAGAAGGAAGAAACATTAGTGTTCTAAGCTGTTTTTCCTTCTCTTATTGCTCTATATCAAAACAATGCTAGAAAAATTTTCTAAGTTCTTTGAGTAAAAACTCCCAAAACCAGAGAGGAAAGTTGAAAAGTTTTGAGACAATGTCCAAAAGTTTCGAGATTCTCTCCAAAGGTTGTTTTTTAGTTTCGCCCGCAGTTTTTTTATACGATGTAAGAGCACTTTGATTTGAGAGATAAATTTGGTTCGATGGACCATCTTGTATTAAGAAAGTGCCTTTTGTAAAGGTCATGCGTTCCACCTTTATGACGTAGGGATTATGAACTGTAATCGGTTCATAGGTGCTACAGGTTTTCACTTTTGCATTTGCAGTTGTTCATGTCTTCTGTTTCAAATGTATTTGTGTAAAGGTTACTTGTGCGTTTTTCGGGTTTACTGTCGATTAAAATACATTCATCCATTATGCTTTGTATGGGTGCATTTACTTTGTTTATAAAGTTTTTGAGATGTTTAGAAAATTGAGTTTCTAAGGATAGGATTTTTATGATTGTATTCATTTTATCAAGTTTTTTTAATACTTTTTTTTATTAAAGGCCCGTCAATGTCTTTAATGTTTAAAAAATCACGAACACCAAGTTTACTGATGGCATTATAGGACCACCCTGAAAGACATGCGATTTTTCGATTGATTGCTCGTCGCCTTCTTTGCTCTGTATTGCTTTTAAGTCTTTAAATTTCGGGCGGCGTAAGGTGATTTCTGTGTATGTCTTTCCTTCCACTTTAATAGGTACAAGTAATTGCTACGTGGCTCGTTCTGTTATATTCATTACTAGCTTCTCCTTGCTTTCTAAATTAGATGCAGAATGATTTATCAAATTTTTATTATAGCATGTTTGTCAATAGCTTAGGCAATAAACTTTGTGCTGGCTATGTAGAATGAAATTCTAACAAAATGGACAAGATGAATTTAGATTTTAGAGCGAGATAGAAGCACAATTTGCTTTATGATATTAGTGGGCTATTAAGTTTATTTGCTCAATTATTTGTGTTGATAAAGACTTCTCCATGAGCCATTATTATATGCTGTATTGTTACAATAATATTTGCGTGGGGAAATATTTGCGTGGGGAGTTTTGAGGAAAGGGAGTTTGTGGCTTCTTTTTTCTTTGAGCGTTGTAAACCACTTCTGATAAAAGATGTTGTCGGGAAAGTGATGTTGTTATCATGGAGAGGGATAGAGTTTGGGAGCGTTTTTGTTGATGATATCAATGAAAAAAGCTGATGAAGATAGGGCAACATGAATATAACAAAATGCGCTATTTCGGATTGGGAAATATATCTCTAAAGGGGAGTTTTGATCTTTTAGCTTCTTTTGCGTATAGTTTTAAAATTGCGATTTGCTATGCTTTAAAATTAATTATAAAGTGAAGCACTAAGTGTTTATTTACGTGTTGAGTGTGTGCGTGCGGATCATACACTGGATTTATGTATCAACAAGCTGAATTATTCTCGAATAAAGTAAAAGAATAAAGAAAATTGATTATTTTATTCCCTGTGGATAAAGTTAAAATAGCTTTATATTTATAAATATAAATTATTATTTTTCTATAAACGTAAAATTTAAATATTTTTAAATTTAAGAAATGTGACTTTCCTGATGAAACATAAATATACATTACCATTCATTATACTTATCGTATGTTTATCAACAGGAGGTTTGATTTCTACCGATATTTTTTTACCAGCACTGGGCGATATGCGTCAATATTATCAAGTGACACAATCTCAAATTCAAAGTGCAGTGGCGGTTTTTTTGTTGGCATTGGCACTTGGACAGCTCATTTATGGGCCGCTGAGTGATAATTTTGGGCGTAAAAAAACACTTCTATTGGGCTTATTCTTGTGGTTATTTACGACACTTGGTGTGATTTATACGGTTCATATTCACGCTTTTCTTGTGTTACGTTTTTTGCAAGGTCTTGGTGCTTGTGCGGGACTTGTCTTAAGTCGTGCAATTATCAATGATTTGTTGGATAAAAAAGCGGCTGGAAAACTTTATTTGATTGTTTTCCCTTTTATTGGAATGTCACCAGCGCTTGCACCTTTCATTGGTGGACTTTTGATACAGGCTTTTCATTGGCAGGCAACTTTTATCTTTTTAAGCTTTTTTATATTTTTGACCATTTTGCTATGTTGTTTTGTGCTAAGCGAAACTCTACCCCCTCAAAAACGGCAGCATTTTTCTCCGGTAGGATTGATGAAGGCATATTTAGGTGTTTTCAGAAATAAACAATTTATTTTTTATGCACTTATTCCGTGTTTTTCTTACGCTGCCTATTTTGCTTATATTGTGGAGTCGCCTTTTTTACTCACGACTTTGGGGTTATCGCCGATACACATTAGTTATAGCTATATTGGTGTCTCGTTTCCCTATATTTTGGGAAATCTTTTGGCGCGATGGTTTTTTGAACGCGAGTCTATGGAAAAAACTGTGGGGAGAGGGTACATTATTTTTGTGATAGGTGGTGTGCTGTTTGCTTTGCAAATGTATCTAAGCCCATGGCCCCTTGTGACAAGTTTTATGGCTATTGCTGTTCTTACTTTTGGCAATGGTTTTTTATTGCCGTTAGGAACAGCGTTGGCTATTTCATCGCATCCGAAAGCTGCGGGAGCGGCTTCTGGTGTTATGGGATCTTTGCAATTAGGAAGTGCGGCACTCAGTGCAGCGGTTATCGGAAAAATCTCTGGTCATAGCCCACGGGCTATGGCAGCTTTATTAGCTGTGTGTTGTATGATTGGTTTTATCATTTATATTCAAAAAGCGCGTCATTTTATGACTTCAGAAATAAGCTGAGTAAATGATAAAAAGAAAGCATTATGCGGAAATGCTTTTGATGTTTTACACAAATGGGGCACCTGTACATTAGATGAATTTTTTTATTAAGTTGCTGGATTGAGTGGATTTAAAATTTGTTACAAGCTTAGTTTGAGTTTAACAAATCGATTATTATGGGGGGAGAATATGAGCCTAGAGTTTCAACATATTTTCATTATATTGGGTGGGAAAATTTCTGGCTCTAATGCATGTTTAAAAATAAGGGGAGGAATTGATCAATGAGCCTTCCTATTATTATTCTTTCTCCTGTAATGCCAATTTGGGATGGTGGTGTTTTTTGTTCTCCATTGACAAAGCTATGTTCAACAAAAGGATTCCCTGTCACTCTGCTGGATACGCTTTCTCTTTTTCCTAAGAGTTCTCATGTTCTCAATTATTCTGCTGTAGACACTTTATCTTTTATGGCAGAAAAACTTAAAAGCTATTTTAAAGAGCCCGCAGTGCTTGTGGGATTTTCTATGGCTGGAACATTGGTACAAATATTGGCAGTACAGCTTTCCAATGTTCAAGCTGTGCTTGCTGTGAATGCGCCTGGCTATCCAGATAAGGTTTTGCAACGGCGCCTTGGAGATATTCTTGCCTCCTTAGAAAATAATGATTTATCGGGGGCTTTGGAAATACTCAATGGTTTTATGCATCCTTCTGGCATTATGAAAAAAAGAGCCTTATTGGAGATTCCTGATGAAAAAAAAAGCGTGGCAATTGAACGCATGACAAGAGGGTTTAAACTCTTATTAGAAATAGATGCTAGAGATGAGATAGTTAAGTATAAGGGGAAGTTTTTAGCTTTAGTGGGAGAAAAGTCGCAACTTGCAACGGTAGATAATCAGACGAAAAGTCATAATCTGAACCATGAATATAAGATTATCTTTGGTGCTGGTACGCGTTTGTGGGAGGATAATCCTACTATGACGGATGCAGTCATTGATGAGTGGATGGAGGGACTATGAAAAAGAAAGTTCTTGTATTACCTGGTGATGGGATAGGACCAGAGGTTTGTGATGCTGCGCTGATGGTTTTAGAGCAATTCCAATTGCCGATTGAATTGACTTATGGTGATATTGGTTTTGAATGTTGGAAACGGGAAGGAGATCCTATTCCTCAAGCGACTTGGCAAAAAATTACTCAGAGTGATGCTATTTTACTTGGTGCTGTGACCAGTAAAGGAAAAGAAGCGGCTTTAAAAGAACTTGCTCCGCATTTAAAAGAGAAAAACCTTGTCTATGTTTCTCCCGCACTTCAACTTCGCCAAAAGTTAGGTTTGTTTGCGAATATACGTCCTGTAAGATACATCTTTGGTCCGAGAAAACCTTTTCATTTTTGTGTTATCAGAGAAAATAGTGAAGGCCTTTATGCTGGATTGGATTTTCGGGGTATTTCTCCTGAAACAGCCGTTTGGCTAAAACATCCAAATTTGACAAAATATGGGCTTGAGGAAGCTGCGTGGACAGTCCGTTTGCAGACACGCTTTGGTTTAGAGCGGTTATTTGAATACGCTTTTTCTTATGCAAGGAAATATAGCTTTAGGCGAGTTACTTTTGCTGATAAGCCCAATGTTATGCGAGAAAGTGGGCAGTTTGCTCAGGAAATTTTTGAGAAAATTGCGCAAAACTATCCGGAAATTGAAGCAGATATTCAGAATGTTGATGCGGTTGCTTTGTGGATTGTAACCAAGTCAGAGCAGTTTGGTGTGATTGTTGCTGAAAATATGTTTGGCAATATTCTCTCTACTCTTGGCTCTGGTATAATGGGGGGATTGGGGCTTGCATCTCATGTGAATGTGGGGAGCGAGATTGCTTGTTTTGAACCTGTTCATGGAAGCGCACCACGTATTGCTGGACAAAATAAAGCCAATCCTTCTGCGATGCTTTATACCACGGCTTTACTCTTAGAGCACTTAGGCTTTAAAGATGCAGCAAAACAATTATCTGAGAGTGTTGATCAGGTTATTCGTGCTGGAAAAACCGTTACCTATGATCTTGGAGGTATAGCCTCTACCCGTCAAATGGCTGAAGCTGTTCGCAATTCTCTTATGAATTCTGTCTTTGTTCATCGTGCTGCCATTATTACTATTGGTGATGAACTCCTTTCAGGACAATATTTGAATACGAATTTACAAGATTTAAGCCAAAGCTTAAACAAGAGAAATATTCAAGTCACACGTCATTTTGTTTGTGCTGATCAATTACAGCAAATCAGTGAGACTGTTGTTTCTTGTCTTGGACAAGAAGATCTTATCATTATCAGTGGGGGATTGGGACCAACATCAGATGATAAAACACGCGATGGAGTTGCTCAAGCTGTAAAGCAGCCTTTACTACATCATGAAGATGTTTGGCAAACAATAAAAGGTCAATTACAACGATTAGGGATTTTGGTGGATAAGAGTAATGCACGTCAAGCATTGTTTCCTGAGACAGCAACTGTGCTTGATAATCCTACAGGTACAGCACCAGGGTTTTATCTCTCTTGCGATGGAAGTACGCTTGTTGTTTTGCCTGGTCCACCATCACAGGCTCTTGCGCTTTTAGAGAATTATTTAGAACACAATGAGAAGAAATATTCTTCTGTATCGCGTGCAGAGTATGCATGGACTTTGATTGGAATTGATGAAAGTACTATTGCGCAGTGGGTTGATGATCATCTTGAAAATGAACCCTTTGAACGGCATTTTTTATGGAAAAGCCCCTATGTTTTGGTGCAACTGGTTGCTCAATCAGAAGCGCTCTTGGAACAACATTTCGTGGAAGCATTTGAAAATCATTTTCACCCCTATTTAGTTGGGGCAGAAGTTACTACTGCTTGTAAACAATTAGCGATGCATGCAGAGGTTCATTGGTCTGCCAATGATCCGCTGCTTTTAAAATATTTTCAGCCCATAGAAAAAGGTAAACAAGATATTCCACTGCTTGAGGTTGAAGTGAGCCTAGAGCCTTCTTTGGAGACATTAGAAAATCAAGCAGAAAGCCTTGGACATGCTACCATAACTATACGGATGAAAGGTTATGGTGATGATCGTATAACTTTTCCCTATACGCGACCACTTTTAGGTGTCGTCTTACAAGAATATGCAGCTTGGGCTGTCTTAAAAAGATATTTGAAAACGGAGAAGAAAAAATGAAACTCTATGGGGATGTAACAATATTGCTTAAATTATTAAACGTTCTATTATAGGAAGTATTTTGATCCTTTTCTTCAGTGGTTTTTGTCTATAGGGTAATTTTTCTTTTGATGTGTCATTAAATGACTTTGATTGCTTCAAGATTAAGAAAAACTTTACGATATTAGGCTCGCTATATTCAATATTTATAATGATTAATTATGATTATAAATCAAGATGTTATCTTTCATGGAGCCTATGACAAGGAATCCAGAGACGTCATGTACCGCAAGCGTTGTAGATAATTGAGATTCTTCTGAAAATCAAAAAGCGATGGTGTGAAAAGACAAGAAGTCGTGTCATTTACAGGAAAGCTTTGCAAATTTTATTGAACAATATGTCCGTGAAGAGTTTATTGCGAACATGTGCCGTTCTGTTATCTGATAATAAATTGCTGTAAAGAGCTCATAAAATTTTTCCTTTAATTTTTTGTGTGATTGCATGATCGTTGGGTGTTCACTTCCGAGGGGCGATATTTTTCAATTTGATAACAGGAAGAACTATTTTTTCTGTAAGACGTGAAGATTTAAGGAGTGATCATTTTACGCTTTTGTTTTCTTTTTGATTGGTAATTTGTAGGAATTTTTTTGGGGAAAATATTTAATGTGGTTAAAAACATTTTATGCGTGTGTGGGAGAAAAATAAAAATGTGGTCTTAATTGTTGATAAGAATGTCAATATTTTTGATGAACAAATTTTAGTCGTAATTCTTAGTATCTAGATGGGAAGTTTATTGCATTTTTTAACAGTTCGTATTCTATCTGTTGTGATGCGCAGTGGTTTTTTAAGCAAAAAAGAAAGGGCTTTTATGTATCAGATTGATTACAACAGTTATCGTTCTGTCAAGAGTTTTAGTCGTCGCGTTCATTTTCTCGTTATGCATTATACGGCTATTGATTTTAAAGCCTCGATTATGGCGCTTACAGGAGAAAAGGTTAGTGCACACTATCTTGTTCCTGATCCTTCAGAGCAGACATATCGTGAGGCAGGCTTTAAGGATATGCGTATTTTTAATCTGGTTGATGAAAATGAGCGTGCATGGCATGCGGGTGTGAGTTCATGGGCTGGGCATAGTCATCTCAATGATGCATCTATCGGGATTGAAATCGTTAATTTAGCGACTTATCATGATGGGACGGGTATGTTTCCTCCTTATAATCCAATACAAATTGATGCTGTTAAGGAACTTGCCTTGAATATTCTTCAACGGTATCCCGATATTATGCCAACAGATGTGGTGGGACATAGTGATATTGCCATTGGAAGAAAAAGTGATCCAGGAGCAGCTTTTCCATGGAGAGAACTTTATAGCGCAGGTATAGGAGCATGGTATGATGATGAACTAAAAAGTCATTATCAAGAGCAATTCTCTAAGAATTTGCCACCCAAAGAAGATGTTTTGGCGAAGCTAAAATGTTATGGATATGACATTTCTGCTGCGTGTACCCAAACAGGATACAAAGATTTGATCCGAGCATTTCAACTTCATTTTCGTCAAGAAAATTATGATGGGATTCTAGATGTTGAAACAGCAGCAATTCTTTATGCATTGGTTGATAAGTATTTTCCGTGAATTCAATGCGTTTTAATTGAAAATATGGCTTATGATTACGTGTAAGCCTTTTTATTATCAGGAAAGGCTGCTTTTTGCCAATTGGCTTTATGTAAAAAGGGCATTAATCGTGTAAAAAATCCCCTGTAGGGTATAAGGCGTTTTATGGAAACATAACTCTGAAAGCTCTATGATTTGCAGAGATTAAATTTTATTGTTTCTTTGTCTTATATTTTTCTTCCTTTAAAAACGCATAAAGCCAAGATGTTGTGTATATGATGACATGTTCCTTACGCAGGGTAAAACGCTTCAAATAAAATGGATTTGTATTGTATATTTCCATGCTTGTTTTAAAGAAATGTCTTTTAGTGTGTATCACAACACATATTTTATAGCGACGTTCATAGAGAATATAATCTAAAATCCTCTATGAAGTGTATCCTCATTTTTATGCTTAATAAAAGTGCCTAGCACTATCGTACATTTTGTTAGATCTCAATGTTACGACAACCCTTGGAACTGAAAACGATACATAAAAGGGTTTTCTTTACTCGTTTTTATTCACACGGCTCTCTCCGCTTGTCGTGTACAAGTGAAAGGTTTTGGTTGATTGAAACATGCAAAATTATAAATTATGATTATAAATCAAAGTGATGCAGATTCAAGAAAAATAGGGGCATTTACAGATTGCTACTGATAGGGGGCTATTCTTTAGAAGGGGAAGAGGTCAATTCATTTTTTTGAAGATATATCTCTTTTCTCTTTTATTGCTTTAGGGGATGTTTGCATCGTTTTGACAGCATGTTTCTTAATGATTAAGTTTTTTAATGAAGCAGTGTTATAAAACGTTGTGTTTTAGAGTGTTGATAGAAGACACATTCAGGCATATCAAAAACACAATGATGTCTTGTTTTTTCAATAGTTTATCTGTTCAGTGTAGAATTTATTTGAGAAGATCATGACCTAAATTAACAAAGGTTAGAAGTAAATTACCAAGAAAGACCAATTTTGTCATAAAGCAAAGGGGTTATTCATGCTTTAAAGGGCAAGGAAGAGATTGTGTTTGAAGTGATGTGTAAACGCCCGTGTGAGGTGCTCTTATCAAGCATACCAGGTTAATCTTCTAAGAGTAGTTTTATGAAACTAAGGCGGTTTTTTTTCGAGAGACAAGACAATACGTATCAGGAAAAGATATTCATGATATTTGATTTCAAAAATAAAAACTGGCAAACCATGTTGCCAGTTTTTAAAAGCTGTAGCTTAAATAGGATTAGAATGAACGCTGTAAACGGATCATACCTTGAAAAGCACTTTTCTTATTGAATAAATGTTTTTCATCATTATTTTTATCCGTCACAACGCGATCATCGTTCCAAGAAACATAGGTTAATTCAGGTGTAATCACAAATCCTGGAACCAGCGTGTATGTAATATTTACAGAAGTTGCAAAGGTTTTTACAGCACTATAAGAAACTTGAGCATTCAAATTTGCTTTTGGAGTAAGCTTGTAAGTGGCACCCGCCCAAGCAGCCCATTTACCACCCCAGTTTGCATAAATTGTTGTGCTTTTTCGTGATAACTCATCATTTTCATTTACTGTGTAGTAATCAAGTCCATTTTTATAGCCAGCCATTACCCATAGATTGAAACGATCGTTGACATTGAAATCTGCACGTACTTTTCCAGCCCACTTTTTGTAGTAAGCATCATATGCTGCAACTGCTGAAAAACCACCCCATTTTTGCATGAACTTTATACCCAAAACCACATTCGGGGTGTAATTTTTAATTGCTTTACTTGGAAGAGTGCCCTCAGTGATAGAAACAAGCTTATCATCTTTATCAATGTAGTATCCTGTTATTCCTGGAAGAGAATCTGCATTATTGCCTAATTCAGCGCCGATAATAGCAGAAAAGCCGGAGTCACCACTAAAGGTGTAGGAAATAAAATTGGTGCGTGTTGTGCCGGCAGGCGCTATGCTGTCATCATTGAGAACATTTCCATAATCACCAGTCCAGCTGTTGAAAATTGTGTCATCAAGACCTACGCGAAAACCACCCAGTTCAATGTAAGCCGCGGCAAGCTTTGCAGCAGCGTTGTCTCTACCATCACCCCAGTTTGAATAAATTCTTGCATATGAACGAAGTGTTCCCATTTCTGTTTCAGAAGCTGCTTGAAAAACAAGGGTGAGCCGTGATGCTGCGCCGTAGGTTTTTCTTTTGTTTCTTAGTTCAGTTTCGGTTGTTGCATCGATATTATCACCGCCTATAAAATCAGTACGAACATTTCCTGATAAACGCATGCAGGTTTCTGTTCCAGGGATATAAAAATATCCTTTTCCATAGGCATCACAAACGCGAATATATTCTACAGGTTCGGGTTCGGCGATAACTGTTGAAGCAGCATGTGCTCCAGAAATTGCTAAAAAAGCTGCTGTAGAGCTTAAAAAGAGGGATTTAATATTCATATGGGATCTCCGAGGTCCGGTTAAATTTCTTCTAAAGAGTACCATTTGCCTAACGCATTAAGGACAAAGACATAAGTAAAATACGCAGCACTTGTTATCTTAGCTATAACTAATCTTTTTAGAGTTTCAAATATGAAATTACCTTTTTGTAATATATACATGTACTATTCGAGATGCTGTGGTAAAAAAGACACAATTTTTGTTTTATTAACTTTTGCTCCTTATGGGATCAATAAAGGAAAAAAATTTTCAGATATTTGGGAAAAAAATCGAAAATGTCTTGAACTTTCTGTTGATACCATTTATGCCTCTCTGTTGGAGAGGTGGCCGAGTGGTCGAAGGCGCTCCCCTGCTAAGGGAGTAGGGCTCAAAAGGCTCTCGAGAGTTCGAATCTCTTCCTCTCCGCCATCTATTGTTATAAAAGCAGTTGACTGTGTATCGGAATTCTGTTTATCCCGTTGGGATTATGCCTCTCATATAAAAAGCATGTTCTAAACACAAATACACTTGTGTTGCCAATTTATGCACTTGTTTTAAAGAGATATCTTTGCAATGTGTATAAGCCCATTTTGCGACGCCACCTCGTAAATGGTATAAAACGCAAAAGTTTCTGTGAGGCGTATAAAGCCTTATAAAGCCGCACTATTTGTATACTTATGAAGATGCAAAGAGGCATATTATATATCTGCCTTCCTGTTGTTATAGATTTTGACTATGAGAGTTCATAAAAGGCATTTTTCCTTTCTAAATCGTTTTTATTTATACGGCTTTCTTTGCTTATGATGTGCAAGCAAATGATTTTGATTGTTTCAACCATAAAGCAGATTTGAAAAGAAAGAATCTTACAATATTCGCGTTTGGTATATTATCATTATAAATCAACGTGTTGCTTTATATTTGCATTGTGTATTGAAAGTTGGATGTGGCAATGCTCTCAAAAAAGTTATAGATTTCTTTTAGAAGAAAACATTGTGGGTGAAATGTTATGCTTTTCCTCTCATAGAGACTTTTGAGAGTGTTTCATCCATCTCATGACAACCAAACCACACATGAAAAAAGTAATGGTCGGTAATATTAGGTAGTAAGATGGAGAAACTTTTGCAGGAAGAAAAGAAATAATACTCAATACTGTAATTGAAAATATTCTTCCGCTAAAAGAGACAGCACCAACAACACCGGAAATATGCTGCGTTTGTTTTTGGTTAAGTTCTGAGAAAAATGAGCTTTTTGCACCGATCGGTACAGTGCAAATAAATCCATGGATTAAAGAGAAGGCGATGACTGATGCAGCCGTTTGATGGCTATGAACTGAAAAATAGAGCGCTATGCACATCAGCGCAGAAAAGAAGGAAAAATATTTTATAGAATTCTTATATTTTTTATCAAGAACATGATACTTAGACATCAGCAAATTTGAAAAATATTGTGCTGAAAAGGCTCCAATATGGCAGCACATCAAGACGAGCATTTGCGAACCGTTGAGGTGATGAATTTTTCCCCCTAAAAGTATTATTGGTTGCCAGAAATGATAAATAATCTGAATACCAGCGCTAAAAAGGCACATGAGGAAAATAAACCATGCTCCTCCTACTGTATTTTGAAATATCCAGAGCGTTTCCTTGGCATTGTGCAAGATTGTTTTTGTTTTGGACGTTTCAATTGTCGTTTTCTTTTCTTCAGGAACAATAAGGAATATCAAAAAAATAAATCCCATCATGAGGCATGAGATGATATATCCCATAAAATATCGTCCAGAGTAATAGATCGTTCCAATTCCTACAATCCCACTGAGAATACTTCCAAAAGAGTTAACCTGGTGGTAGAGATGAGCATAATGCGAAAAGTGATCCTGTTTATCGCCTAGAGAATGGTAAATCCATCCGTCAATGGCGCTGACAATGATGCAAATGCCTGCTGCATAGAGAATTTGCGCAATAATAAGTGCTGTCATATTGGGAGCTTGAAGGCATAGAAGATAAAATACTCCTGTCATAAAGACCCCAGCCATAACGGAATATTTATGCCGATATCTGTCAGATAAAACAGCGCAGGGAAAATCAAGCAGCAGAATGGTGGTGGAAAAGACAACCTGAAGCAGAGCTAATTGCGCCAGACTCACTCCCATGGACATTAAAAAAATCGCATGGTAAACGCCGATCAGCATGCGGATAGCGTTATAGGATCCATAGGTGAGAGCAAGGGTGCGAGGTCTGTTCATTGTGTTGTTTCATAGATTGTACAATAAGAATTTTCACTAAAAAGAATATTTTTCTGTGAAAAGATAGCGATTTCATATCCCCATTTAGGGATCAGTGGAAAGAAGGCTTCCATAACCACCCCAAAATTTAAAAGGCCTCTTAGTCTATATGGGACTTTAAAGCGTATTAATGAGAGAAAATGATGCAATTTTGAAGTGATTATGAGAAGCAACATAAGCCTCATAAATGAGATTGTTATCTTTTGAGGGGAATTGCTTGTGGGGCTGTTTCTTCCATAGTAATCATTTTGTCTAGATCTGTAAAATGACCCTAGGACGGCAAGATCATTGACATAATTAGGACTTATAGAAGTGTGTTTATTTTTTATACACCATTTACTGATCCATTCTCTTTGCTGATCAGCTGAAATAGCACAAATGATCCATAAATCGGTTTTTGGTAATTTTTTGATATCTTTTTTTATAGTCATCAACATTTGTAATCCCCCCCTTTCTTTCTGACTGTTTCTCCGTATCACTTTACGTCTAAAAAAGTTTTTTTCAGAATTCATCTTTACTTTATTTATTAAAAAGATTGTCTCGCAAGGTGCTTTTTAATCACGTCATTACGATTAAGAATTAAATTTCTGATATAAGAGGAAGGGTGCATGATACATTGTGACTAAATACATAAATCCCTCCGTATCCTGAAATGACGATTTCCTTTTGCAAAACAGTATCTTGAATGGAAGCTCGATAACCATTACTTTGATCATGAAATGATAACCTAAAAGAGTGCTTATGATTGCTTGAAGATATTCTTTAGATATTACAGAAAGAACAAAAAAATAGTTTAAAAAAATTAAACTTGGGATGAAAGCTTTCATCTTATGACGGATAATGGTGAATTTTAAACTTCATCTACTGTTTTTTTTGAGCTACTGTGCTGTAAGAAAGATCAAACTCCCCCAATTCATGTCTTTAATTTAAGTCATTGATCATAAACATTATATACTGTCTTTTTAAATTATAACTTTGCTCATTGCTTGTCTTCACTGATTAAATCAACATTTCTCTAAAATGCTACTTGAGAAAAATGCATCCTATCAGTTTAATGTTCTATGATCTTTTAATTAATTTAAAGAAGATAACATAAAATATACGATAAAAAATGAATAAATTTCAATTTTTATAAAAAAACAAACTTTTTACTGCTGCTGATAAAAAACAAAGCTATATTAAAAGTAGCCTTTATACCCTTCAATACTATTGATTTTTGGTTGTTACCGGATGAAGGTTCCTTTGTTTTGGAAAGAGCAGAGCAGAATTTAAGAGCAGAATGGGCGCGTGCGCAAAAGCTTGTCCTTGATCTCTCTTTAAGTTGGATACTAAGCCGCTTGATGGTTGAGGGTGTTCACCATGTGAACATAACGCAACCTTGTGAGGGTATTTTAGTCATACCTGATGAAGCAGAGCTTTAGGGGATATTGTCTTGTTTGAACGGGGGCGTGCTTATTGATTTCCTCGTTGTTATTGCTGCTTAATTTCAGCCATTATTTTCTGAAAAAGAAGCTTTGTAGGGAGAAGATCATACATGGAGCAGGGCGTAAAACGATGAAATGCATATAACTGATCCAGTAATGTTGACAATAATCGCTCAATATGTTCCTCTGGTTGTTCAAACAAATGGCTAGATTGGCTTTTATTCTCTGAGATAAGTGCTACCCTCGATGAGATAGAATGCGGATGAGCGAATTATTAGTTAAGGGATTAGAGTAATGGGGGGAAAAAATAATCGTCAAGATTTGAGTTATTTCAAAATCGCTGTGTTCGGTATGATTATTATGATTTTGGGGATGGGAATTGGGCGATTTTTCTATACGCCAGTATTTCCAGTTATGTTGGATGAAGGATTGTTTACCTTTAAGCAACTTTCTTATATAGCTAGTGCTAATTATGGCGGTTATTTAGTTGGGAGTATGTTTTTTTCGTTTTGCAGAGTTGGGAATATATCCCGTGCTCCCTACATGCTATTTGGTGCAGCTATAGTGACGAGTGCACTTATTTTTGCCATGGCGTTAACACCAAACTTTTACTTGGTCTTCTTTATCCGCTTTGCTGCCGGTATCGCGAGTGCAGCAATGATGATTTTTGGTTCTATGACGGTTATGCAGCATAGTCACAAGCTGTGGGTTATTGCTTCGCTCTATGCAGGTGTGGGAGTTGGTATTCTGCTGGGTAATGAGTATGTTATTATTGGTTTGAGTAAATCGCTGAACGCGAAAAATATTTGGTTTGGAGCTGGTTTTATATCTGTTGTATTGTTGCTCTTGTTGTTTATTTTATTTCCACGTCGTGTTGATGCGTCTCAATTTGCTATTAATGAGTCATTGGCACACGAAAATATCGTTTGGTGGGAACTCGCTCTGATTTATGGGCTTGCTGGGTTTGGTTATATTATTGTCGCGACATATCTTCCTCTGATGGCGAAAACATTTAATTTCCCACTACTCGCTAACCACTTATGGTCGTTTGTCGGAATTGCCATTGTTCCTAGTTGTTTCATTTGGTTATGGGGAGCCCATCGGTGGGGGGTATTACGTTGTCTGATGCTCAATTTGCTTATCCAAGGAGGATGCGTATTACTGACATTATTCAGTCAGTCTCTTGTACTGATCGTTCTCAGTTGTATAGGGTTTGGATTTACTTTTATGGGGACGACTTCTTTAGTTATGCCGTTAGCTAAGCGTTTATATGCGCCGTATGGCATAAATCTGCTAGGCTTGGCTACCTTAACTTACGGTTTTGGCCAAATATTAGGACCTCTCTTGACGAGTTTTTTACAGTCTGGTTCACATGCCATTGCGCTTTCCGTTATCTGTGGTGCTGTAGCGCTTTTTGTTGCTGCTGGAATCTGTCAATATTGTCTTTGTAAAAAGGTCGTTGGCGTTTCATAAACCCGCAATCTTCACTAAAAAGTCAGAGAATTTATTCCATTCTTTTTGAAACATTTTGTGAAAGTCAAATTATTCTAATAGGGGAGATTACAGAATGCTTCACTCTACAGTCGCTATTTTGGGCGTTGGTCCTCGTGGGATCAGTATTCTCGAACGCTTGCTCACACTTTATTCCCATTATCCATTTTCTGGGAACATTGATATTTTATTGATTGATCCCAATGAGATGGGAACCGGTACCCATAGTGTGCATCAACCGGATCATTTATTGGTTAACACTGTCGCTTGCCAGATTACTTTATTTGGTGATGATACAGTTAAGGGTGTCGGGCCTATTCGTAAAGGGCCGAATTTCTATCAATGGGCTATTCAACAAGGTTATCGTAATATTAACGGTGTTTTTTCTCGTACAGAGCATAATGTTGGGAGAGAAATCAAAGAAAATGATTATTTATCACGTCGTTTGTTAGGGGAATACCTGTCTTGGGCTTACCAAGAGTTCACGCAAGATTTACCTTCCGGTATTCGTATTAAGGAGATCCGACAAAAGGTTATTAATCTCCATATCCACCAAGATAATAAAACGGATGTTCTTTTGGAAGATGGCTGTCGTTATAGTGTAGATTTTGTTTATATGACCACGGGTCATGGTAAGAATATATATTCATCGCATGATGAAAGCCTGCAACAGTTTGTCGCTGCTCACCAAATGAAAAATGCGCTTTTGAACTATTATTCGAATCCTTATCCAATTGAAAAGTTGGACTCTATACAATCTCAGTCTCGTGTGCTGCTGCAGGGAATTGGATTAACTAGCTATGATGTCTTGTCGCAATTGACTTACGGTCGCGGTGGGACTTTTACTGAAAATGCTGGACAATTGCGCTACATGCCAAGCGGCACAGAACCTGCGACAGCTCTATTCTCCCGTCAAACATTGCCTTTTAGTAGTCGCGGGATTAATCAAAAGGGTGGTAGTGGGCAATACATACCATCATTCCTTACTCTCGATGCAATACATCATCTGCGTAAGCAATCCAGCATTGCTAACGGTTCTCCGAAGCTGGATTTCGAAACGCAGCTTTTACCTCTGTTGCTTAAAGAAATGTGTTATGTCTATCGAAGTACGCAGCTGGGGCACTGGCTAGACCCTGAAACCTATGTTGTTACTTCCAAAGACGAGCAGTGTATTCAAGCGTTGCTGTATTCTTATCGAAATAAAATATTTGCTTCTTTGAAGGATTATACAAGATTCTTCATGGAGCATTTGAAGGACGATCTTCATTCTTCCGCTGCAGGTAATGTTGATGGCCCAGTGAAAGCTGCTACAGATGTGCTACGAGATGTCCGTGATATCTTACGTTCAGCAATTGATTTTTGCGGGTTAACGTCTTCATCTCACAAGTACTTTATTGAATATTTTAATCCAAACTTTAACCGTATTTCTGTCGGCCCACCGATGCAGCGAAACCAAGAGTTGAAGGCTCTGATGGAGGCTGGTATCGTGACTTTGGCTGGCGGACCTTCACCTAAACTTGTTCTCAATGCTAGTACCAGCCGTTTCGAAATTCAGTCTGTTTTTCAAGATGAAAACAGTTCAGTTGATGGAGATGTGCTGATCAAGGCCAAGATTGATCGTTTTTCTCCGTTGCGTGATGAGTCCCCTTTTATCCAGAATTTGGCTGGTCAGGGCATCATTCGACCATTTATCAACCAAGGATATCATCCTGGTGGTATTGATATTGACCGTCGGCAGCATCCTATAGACACTAAAGGGCAAATACAAAATACATTATGGGTGGTCGGTAATCCAGTAGAGGGGCCCAATTTTTATACATATATTTTGCCTAGGCCTTTAGTTAATTCTCGTGCACTGCGGGATGCAGGGCGCTGTGTCACTGACATGTACGAGCAGCTTCTTAATCGCTACTCAGTCAAAGATTCAACAATTAATGTACATTGATGATGTAAAAAGCTTCCTGATACGCATGTCCTCCGTATCCGTTATAATGGCGATGCTGATGCTATTCATTTTTCTTATGTCTATCTCAATAAGAACTTGGTTTCTTATTCCATTGGCTGGAGTGACTGTTTTCGGTTATTTGCTTTTGACGATACCATACTGGTGGTTGAAGGGGAATGCACGCAGTGGTGTGTTCATCCTGTTGGCTTGTACTTTAGTGCTGATATGGCGTTGGTACTTGCTGTTGGTACTGTGCTTGTGCGTTTTACTGATGTCTTTTGGCTATTACTCGCCATGGGATTGTTGCGCCATGTGATGAATATATGGCGTATTTCAGAATTTCTCTCTGAACGGTTGATGCGCTATGGAAAGGGTTCGCTTACCCTGTCCATCGCGATACTGACTGCGTTTCTAGCTTGGCCGATGAGTTTGGGGGTTATCCCCCTAATGATTGATGCCTTGAAGCAAAGTGTTTTTCCCTCTCGCCATTTGGCCGCTATTGTGATGCGAATGATGAGCATCACAATGGTACTGATGCCGACCAGCATCGGTGCAGCAACAGTTTTTGCTGCTATGCCTAGAACACCAATATTCACATCCGCTGCTTTGGGGATACCACTTTTTCTATTCAGTCTGTTGTTGTTGTGCCTTTCTCCTGTTGTACCGCTAGCTAACCCGATTATTTGCGATGAGAGAAGAGCGAATAAAGAAGGAGAGAGAGTAAGAATTTGGATTTTTTTGATATTTTTCTGGCTAATATTTATCGTTGCGTTGACAGTTATCAAGTTGAATGCACTAGAAAGCATTGCATTGACGGCGAGCATTCTATACCTCATTGAGCGTGGGAGTTCACGCAGTATTGATTTTTTGACTCCTTTGGTGGCAGTGATACGCAGTATATCCAGTGAAATTATGTTGTTGCTAGGTTGTAGTCTGCTAATATCTACTTGTGATTTGCTTATTCCTTTGTTGCCGGTGACGTTTAGTCACTCATTGGCATCACTCTCTGTTTGGCAGCGTTATGCCTGTATTCTCTTTGTATTGCCAATTTTCAGTGTAGTAGGAATTCACCCTATGGTGCTATTTAGTTTGGCATTTCCCTTACTAGGGTCATCGATGGCTTATGGGGTTACGGATTATTTGGTTTGGATTTGCTTCTTTATTGCAGCTCAACTCCTTTCTCCTGTATCAATAAATGCTATTTTTGCTTCCAGTAGCCTGCATATTTCACCGGTGGATACGAGCTTTAAAATGCATAGTTATTATGTATTAATATTTAATCTTTTTGCGTTCATTTATTTGAGCTTTTTTATTCAATATTTGTAAATTATGGAGATCTTATGCCTTACATAAATATTAAAATTACTAATGAAGGGGTTACCTCTGAACAGAAACGGCAACTAATAGAAGGGGTAACTCAATTATTAGTTAATATTCTGAATAAAAATCCGAAAACGACTGTTGTCGTAATTGATGAAGTGGAGACAGACAATTGGGGTATCGGTGGAGTTCCCATTACAGAATTAAGAAAAGCTCAAAATAAAGAATAACTCTGTGTATTTGAAAAGAGTTTAAGGTCAATAGGGTTAATTAATGTAAAAAATCACGACCCTTAGCAACATTTGATCAAACCGCCCTTGGGGCGGTTGTTACAGCTCCTGATGCTGACAACCAAGTTTTTCCCCTCAACGAGCCTGTGTTAGTTTTTACACATGAGGGTGAGAAAATCCAAAAGCTTGGAACAAGAGGCACAGCTCTTGATGTGATTAATGCTGTGTGCGCGCAAGGGATCGAGGCACAAATTATTCTTGTGCGGGTGGAAGAAAAGTCAACCATTGCTGAGACACAAACCGAAATGGTGGGATCCAATACTCACTTGACCGGTGTGCATGCCTTAGCGCATGCGCGGGGGCATTTGGGGGTAGAGCCTGGAATTCTCTTAGCACCGGCTTATAGTGCAGGGCGCCTTGATAATGGCAAAAACCCTGTGGCAGACGCTTTGGAACAGGTTGCAGAAAAGTTGCAAGCCATTGCCGTGTTTGATACGGGGGGTAAAAATGCGGAAGAAAGCCTTGCCTATCGTGCAGATTTTTCCTCACGCTTTTGTTATTTGATTGACCCCTTTGTACGGGTGGCAAATCGTGAGGGGGGTGTTAGTGTTAAACCCGCAAGTCCTTTTGCAGCAGCCATGTTTATCAAACGTGACAAGCAAAGGGGCGGTGTTTTTTGGTCTCCTTCCAACCAAGATGTGCATGGCATTTTAGGGACAGCACGCCCCATTAGCTATTTTGATGGCGAAATTGATCATGAGGCAAATCGCCTTAACCAAGCCGATATTGCGACCTTTATTCCAGCACGGCTTAGCCAAAATGCGCATTTAGGTAATTCTGTGGGAGAAGTAGCTTCCAATGGGCGCATTTTATGGGGAAATCATACCACCTCCAGTGACCCATTGTGGCGCTTTGTCAATGTGGTGCGCACCCGTGCAGCCTTGGAAAAAACGATCATTAACAATTTCCGCCCTTGGGCGAATGATGAAAACCTTACTGGTCAACATGTCATTGCCATTACCCGCAGCCTTACACAGTTTCTTGATGATATGATTGCGCGTGGTGCGCTTTTGGGTGGCCGTGTTTGGTTTGACCGCGATTTAAATTCCAACAGCACTTTACAATTGGGAAAATTGCGGGTGGAATTTGATGCAGAAGAAGTGCCACCTTTAGAAGATTTGAGTTTCGGCAGCCGGCGCAATAGCGCTTATTTTGACCGTTTGGCGCAAGATATCCAAAAGAAAATGACTTATCAATTTGGCGATACGCTTGAAACTTATCGCAAAGCAGCAAGGAGTGACATATGACTTTAAGAATTGTTCGCGGTTTTACCTTGATTGTTGATGATGATGTGAATCTTCACCTTGATCTTGAAACCCTCAAATTACCTACGTTGGAAGAAATCACTGAAACCTATCAACCAGGGGGCTCTGATATGCAAATTGATGTGAGCGGTCTTGGTGTGAAAGCGCTAAGTTTACAAATGAAAATCCGCAGCCATACCCCTGAGGTCATCGGCATCTTCGGTGGTCCTCCTGGTCTTCGTCATAAATTCACTGGCAAAAAACATGTGATCTCTGAAGAAGATGGGCGTGAGCATGAACATTCCATTGATGTGACAGGGCGGTTGGTCAAAGTGGATAGCGAAGGCTTAACGGCTGGAAAAGCCACAGGCTATGATTGCGAGATCAAAAATATTTGGGACTATACGGAATTTTGGGATGGTTCTGTTTTGCACCGCTTTTCCTTTAAACGGGGCGGCTGGCTTGTCCGCAATGGGCAAGAGATCGGTTCTCGCCGCCGCTCTATTCTCAATTTATAGGAATTGATCATGACAAGTTTACAAACCAGCATTGACGTGGAATTAGCTGTTCCGCTTCCTTATCAAGATAAAAGTGGCAAAGAATCTCTCTGCAAGAAACTGACCTTTTATCGCCCCACTTTTAAGCATGCCAAGCAATTAGCGGTGCTCATTGGACCACAATTGACAGAGCTGCTGCTTCCTGAGTTTGGAGAGCAAAAAACAACTTTGAGCAATGATGTGCTTATCACGAAGCTTTCTCAAGTTTTGTTCACAAGTGAAGCAACAGAAGGCATCACAGCACTTTTGGCTGATATGTCACATGAATCTATTGAATTGATTGATCGAGTTGATGTGATGGATATTGTCGCAATATTGAAGGCTTTTTTTGCTTTTTTTCCGCAACTCCAATCCTCTCTGCCGGACAATTTGGGGCAGAGCTAGCCCTTTATTATCACTGGGCGCCTTCAGAAATTAACCAGATGGATTGGCTGGATGTGATTGCCTATCGAGAAGAACTCGCACGCCTGAAAGCTCAAGAATATGAAAGCCATCAGTTAGGATAAGAGACGATCATGGATGTTTCCCTTGTTGTGCGTTTTGTTAATCATCTGCAAGAGGGGATCGCTTCTGCCAAGCGGGATCTTGCAGCCTTTAGTTCAGATGTTGCGCATTTCCAAAACAAGACAAGGCAGCATTTTAAAGGGTGGTTTGACCCTGAGCATCTTGAGGATGCGACAAAGAATGCGGAAAATGCTTTTAACCATGCGCGGGGGCGTATGGTGGGTGCCATTGCGCAAACAGCAACCTTAATTGCACCGCTCTATAAAGCCATGCAATTTGATCAATCGATGAAGGGACTAGAAAAGGTTCTCGATGCCCCCCTTGATCGCTTAAAGGAATTGCGCCGTTTTGCTTTGGAAACCTCCACTAAGATTCCGCTAGCGGCACGTGAAGTTTTAGAACTGATGACCAGTGCCAGCCAAGCAGGGATTGGCGAACAAGATCTAGAAGCTTTTAGCATTTATGCTGCCAAAGCGGCTGTTGCTTTTGATATGACGGGGGATCAGATTGGGGAGCGCTTTGCCAAATTGCGCAATGTCTTTAAGCTTAATCAGGCAGGCATTGAAGATCTAGGCGATGCTATCAATCATCTCTCTAATCACATGGCGGCAAAAGCCAGTGAAGTGTCTGATTTTACCAATCGTGCCACCGGTGCGGCAACCATGTTTAAGCTCACTGCGCGCGAAACCGCGGCATTTGGTACAGCGATGATTTCTGCTGGGATTGTTCCAGAGAGTGCTGCGCGTGGTTTTAATGCCATGAGTGCGCGCATTCAAGCAGGGGGCAAGCATATTGAAGATGCTTTTGCCAATATTGGGCTTTCCCGCGAAAAATTCATGCAAGATCTGGACAAAGATGCCACCGGTACCTTGGTACGCTTTTTTGATGTGTTGGGTAAATCCGAACAGGGCATGCGTTCGCTGATTGCCATTGCGGGGCGCGATTTTACTGGTGATTTTGCCAAATTGGTGGGTAACCCCGAATTGTTAGGGCAAGCTTTAGATTATGTGAAAGATCCACAAGTCTTTAAAGGCTCTGTAGAACAAGAAGCAGACAAACAAGCAACCGGTGCCATGCGGCAATTTGAACTCTTACAAAACCGCATTGTGGCTTTAGGGATTAGCATTGGTGAAGTGCTTCTGCCTCCTCTCAACAGTCTCATGGAAACTGTTGGTAATTTTACTAATGGGCTTATGGCGTGGGCGAATGCCCATCCCACTTTAACAAGTGCCATTATCAAAACCATTGCTGCCCTGATGGCTTTTAATATTGCTCTGCGCGTGTTGCGCTTTACTCTTGCTGGCACACGTCTTGGGCTTCTTCAATTGATGGGCTCTTTTATCAAGCTTAGAGTACTCAGTCGTGGTGTTGCTGCAAGCTGGCGGGGCTTAGCAGCCGCAGGGCGCTCGCTGGGCTTGCTAACCGCGGGTCTTGGGGCAAGTTCACTCCGACTCTTACGCCCCATAACTTTACTGGTAGGGGCTTTACGGGGGATTGCTGTCTCAGGAAGTGCATTTGCTGCCTCTTTTGGTTGGATGGGGACAGTGATCGAAGTGGTTGGGGCAAGTCTTTCCTCTGTTGTGGGGGGTATTTTTACCCCAATAGGGGCTGTGGTTGCTGCTGTTGTGGCGGTCATACTGGCTGCTGGTTTTGCTTTGTGGAAATATTGGGATCGTTTTTCTTCTTTTATGAAGGGCTTTGCACGGGGGGTATCTCGGGCTTTTGGGCAAGCCTTTGAAGCCGTCATGCGCTTTTTTGGTGCCGATACCACCACCATCACCAAATGGAAAAATATCATTGCTGCTGCTTTTGATTTCTCTCAAACTTGGCAAAAGTTTAAACAAGAGCTTAGCGCTGTTGTCGAGTGGTTTGGCAATTTGTGGGAGGGCGTTAAACAAAGCTTTTCCAACTTTTGGCAATGGTTGAAGAGTTTTTTTACACAGGAAAAGCTCTCGGATGCTGCCAAGGCTGGTATGGAACAAGCGGGCGAAGATCTGGCTAATTCGATTGTCGATGGCTTTATGTCGTCTATCTCACAATTGATGGATTATTGTAAATCTTTGCCTAGCCGCATTAAGGGGTGGATTGGTTCCATTGATGTAAGAGAGTTTTTGCCAAGTTTTTTGGGGGGTAAAACAGCCATCCAACCCATCGTGCAATTTGCGGGGGCTTCTCCTGTAAATTCATCTGCGAGAGAGCAAAGAGACAAAGACCGTTCCCCCATCACACACAATCAAAATGTCACAGTGCATGTTAATGGTGCCCGTGATCCTGTTGTCACTGGTCGTGCGGTCGCTCACGCCATTCAACGGGCACGCGCTAACGCTCTGCATGGCGGGACAGAATGAGGGGAGGGAGCCTATGAGAGATCCTTTGATGATGTTAGGACCGCATCAATTTTATGTGGACTGGCTGAATTTCCAATCTTTTGAAGAAGAGTTTTCTGCCTCATGGGTTTGTATGGAGCGTTTTGGCAAGGCACCCAGTTTGCAATTTACCGGCTATGGCAATGATGCAAAGACCATTCATGGAGTTTGGTTTCCAGAAGAATTTGGTGATCGGGTAGCCATTGATGCCATCACTACAACTATCCGAAGAGCAAAGCCGGTCCAGATGCTTCGTTGGATCAATGATACCACCTATAGTGTCCTTCTTCATGGACCCGTAGTAATCACCACGATCAATAAAGACCACGACTATATCAGTCTTTCTGGTCAATCCCAACGCATCCGCTATTCCATTACGCTCTTGCCCTTTTTTAATGGCGGAAAACCACAAGGACAATACCAAGAGGGACAAATCCAAGTGGGACAAACTCTATGAAGATACCAGAAAAGCATGTTATTGTAGAGCTAGAGGATATGAGCCTCGATCTCCTTTGCTTTCACCATGTCATGGCAGTGTTCAGAGACCGGAGGCAAGCTGGTTTACTCAAAGGCTATTTAGAAGCCACACTGGAAGCTAATCCAGAGATTGCCAAATATGGTGTGTTTTTACCACGGGGCTTAAAGGTCATGCTGCCTGAATTTGTTAGCCAAGAAAAGAACAGCATGGTGAAGCGGTTATGGGATTAATGCGTACACACCCTTTTATTGTGGTCAAGGTGGGAGACAAACCTGTTCATGAGGTTTTTTACCAGCGTCTTTTAACCGCAACGATTACGGACCATGCCGGGAATGAAGCCGATACATTTGAAGCAGAGTTTGATGATAGTGGTAATGATTTAGAGGTTCCCTCAAGCAATAGTGCGCTACAGGTGATCTTTGGTTATGAGAACAGCATCAGTGCATTTATGGGGTGTTTTGTTGTCGAATCGGTTGTAAGTTGTGGTGGCAGTGATGGAGAGATTTTGCGCCTTTGTGGCAAAAGTGCCTCGATGCGTAAAGAGCTCAAAGAACAGGTGAGTGAGCATTTTGATCACAAAACTGTTGGTGAGATTGTGGAGACACTTGCCAAACGCCATGGCTATCAAGCAAAGGTCAGTCCTCAGTTCACTCAACAAACTTTGCCTTATGTGATTCGTACAGATCAATCGGCTGTTGATTTTTTAACCCGCCTTGCCGATCGCATGCGGGCACGTTTTTTGATCAAGGACAATAAGTTTTTATTTTTAAGCGGTGACAATTTACCAGCATTAGCAATCCATAAGCACGACTGTTCCAACTGGGAATTTACGTTAGAGCCACGTACGCAATATGGCACCATTGAAGCTTCTTATTTTGATCGCTCAAAAGGGCAGCAATGCCAAGTCAAACATCAGACAGGGTTTAGCGGTCCTGTGCGGCGTTTACGGACTTGTTACACTTGTGAGGAGGAAGCACGAGCTGCTGCTGCTTCCGAGTCGGACAGGTTGTGTCGTGCTGTAGGCAGTGGTTCTTTGACCCTTGAGGGACGCCCTGAAATCATGGCGGATCAACCTCTCATCCTTCAAGGGTTTCGTGGGCAAATCAATGGTCCATGGAAAGCCGCAACCGTCACCCACCGCTATGAAAAACAAAGCGGATACACAACAGAAATCACACTCGAGGCACCAAACAAGGGAAAAGAGGCAGGAGAAAAGGAAACCTCTGAGAGACAGAAAATCAAAGGGACAACTTGACCCTTTGATCGGTCGTGATGAGGAATAGGTGCAACTTGCACCAATTGCATGAGTACAGCAATAGGGTAATGTTTACCCAATTCCTAAAAGGAGCAATGGTGCAAACATTGCACAATTGCAGACTGAAGAGCAATTTGGTCAAGTTGACCGAATTCCTTAAACGCTTCTCTTTTTAATAATGTCCTGAATAATGTGCTTAGGATACAGAAAAATCATCAGTCAATTTATGCTAAAAGAAGTCATACCATCTTATATACGCTGCTTCTCAAATAATACGATTCCAACTCAATGATTGATCATCTCAAATTGCGATTTTGAGCAGAAAAGAAAAAGAGGCTTTAAATGATCTTTGAAAGGCCTTTGAAGACCCTTTGAGAACCCCTTAAAAACTCTTTGAAAAAAATAAATTGGTACAAAACCTAGTGGCAAAATATACAAAACCTGCTGGCAAGCTACAACAAAACCTGCTGGCAAGCTACAGTCAAAATATACAAAACCCGCTGGCAAGCTACACTGGCTGGGGAACTTGGATTCGAACCAAGATTGACGGAGTCAGAGTCCGCTGTTCTACCATTAAACTATTCCCCAATAAGCCAATTTTACCATTTCTAGCAGATTCTATAGTGTAGGCAAGTGCAAAAAATCTTTAGATTATCGATAATAAAGAGCGATAGGGATATCATTATAATCCCCGTAGTGGCGGTCTCAATATTTTAGCATATAGCAATAAGCGAATAAAAACATGTAAATAGAGCACACCGCGAATGGAGGCATCACAAACTCTTGTTGAAATATTCTCTAATAGGTATATGCCTGTCAGGCAACAGCTACTAAATCATGGAGAATTTATGAGTAATATTCCTACTTATCCTGTTACCCCAAACCTACAGTTGGTATACGTTTCAAACATAGAGTACTCTACGGCTTTTTACAAATTCATCTTCAAGAAAGAACCTGTGTTTACCTCGCCACGCTATGTTGCATTTGCTTCTTCGGGGGACGCTCTCTTTGCTCTCTGGTCTGGGGGCGATACGCCTGAGGAAAATGCACCTCGTTTTTCAGAAATCGGCATTATGTTGCCTACTGGAGAGGACGTAGATAAGCTCTATGCGGAATGGAAAGAGCAAACCACTGTTGAGATAAATGTTTTGAAGGAACCGTATACTGATGTATTTGGACGTACCTTTCTAATCAAAGATCCGGACGGACACATTATTCGTGTTTGTCCACTGGATTAAAAAGCCTGAGATCTGATCTTTAATCGTCTGAATTATAATACCTGAATTATAATAATTGTCTGTTTCCAAAACCTATAAGCTATGTATGCTAAGAGGCTTACTTACGACGTGTGGCTTATCCGTTCGGTGCTGTTCCACTATATTCAGCCCCACAACCTGCCTGTTTCCACAGGCGGTCTAATTGGCTTGGACATCAGTCGGCGTTATTGCATGGCCAGTGATCAGTACTTGTAAAATCATAGAAGCTATCCCTCATCGCACTTATATTGAGCCTTTTATTGGAATGGGAGGAATATTTTTTACAAGGAAATTGATATCTTTATGAAGTTAAAAAGGTTTTGTACATAAAAACTAATAAAATCAATATATTAAGTGTAGTTATTTTGTATGAATCCACTTAAGAATCCATACTTTTATGCATGTTTGAATTGATCATTTTTTATATAAAATTGCCATGGATGAATAGACCATAAAAAGCAAATCATGATGCAAATACTATAACGCATGGGTGCATTCAAATGAAATGAAAAGCGGTTATCATTCATAACGTATCATAAATTTTATGATACGTTTTTATCACAGCACAAATCACATTGTTTTAAATTTCAGTTGTTTGGAATTATCGATAACATAAATTGCATACGTTTAAGAATGGGATGTGTTTTGCTCTTTATTTGAGTGCAACCTTAAAAGGAATAATCGTTTGAAACGATCATAAGCTTATAGATTGAGTTCATAAAGATTGCATAAAAGAATTTAAAGACAAGATCATTTTTAAAAACGCTTACTAAAAAGTTAGTAAATGATAGGCAGGCATTATATAGATACTATCATCACAATATAGAATGAAAATCACAATGTTATGTCTTATGAAATTGAAAGCCTTTTAATGATATAACGCAAGCAAGCGAGAAAAAAACGTTTTAAAAGTTACAGTTTAAAAATACGAAACCAAATGAGCTCTCTCAAAATTTGGGGGGCACCTATTGAAAAAAAGATGAGGCAGCAAAATTCAAAACCATTGTAACATCTAAGGTATGGGATTTTATTCAATTTTGAGTCAAAAGCTATAATGTTTAAAGATGGCTATTCTAAAGATAACGCCTCCAAAATTGGATTGGTTAATTTTGCCAACTCAAATTTGAGCTGGTTAATTTGCAAAGAAGTTACATTTGAGTGCAAAATGAAAAGATACTTATGAAAGCCTTATTGAGAAAACATTCATTTAAGATGCATTTTCTTTTGATTGGATTGATAAAGTTACCAAGCGTTTATAGATTCTATAATGCTAATGAATGATATCAAAATCATAGCTATCATTTACGTTTCTTTTGATAAGTTTTCATATTTCTAAATAGAGCACTTGCAATATGATACGTTTTGTATATATGAATTTATTACTCCATTGTGGATGATTCATTTGAATCTTATAATCAATATCTGAAAGCCGCGTCATATCATTTGGCTCGGCTTTCTTTTTTGAATTCTCTCTTTAGATAGGTTTATAGCTATTAGATAAGGCTTTCCCATAAACAGAGCCAGATATACGTGTATTACTATGGAAAGGATTTATTTGCGCGAGGATTACCAGACAATGTTTGCTTTGCTTGCGCAAGAGAAAAATTCTTCTCTCTCAATGATGTGTCTCAGATCCGAAAAATATTTAGCCAATTTAATATAAAAGGGGTTGCCACATCTTATACATGTGGTTCAAAGAATCCGCACCGGCTCAAGAGCTTATCATCTCAAATTGCAATTTTTAGAGGAAGAGAAAATATGCATTAAAGGGATTTTAAATAACCCTTGAAAGTTTTTGAAGATCCTTTGAAAAAAATAAATTGATGCAAAACCTGCTTTCAAATTATACAAAACCCGATGACAAGCTACAATCATTAAATACTGGCTGGGGAACTTGGATTCGAACCAAGATTGACGAAGTCAAAGTCCGCTGTTCTACCATTAAACTATTCCCCAATAAGCCAATTTTACTATCCCTAGCAGATTCTATAGTGCATGCAAGCGCAAAAAATCTTTATGATTATCGATAATAAAGAGCGATAGGGATGTCATTAATTGTTTTGATTTGAATATCGACATCATAAATGTCTTTAAGAATTTTTGGTTGCATAATTTCTTTTGGAGTCCCACAATAGGCCGCTTTCCCATTTTTCAATGCAACAATCATATCTGAGTAAGATGAGGCAAAATTAATATCGTGCATAACAATAAGAATGGTTTTTTTCAGTTCATCAGCTGTGCGGCGTAATTGCTTCATCATAGAAACCGCATGTTTCATATCCAGATTGTTTAATGGTTCATCTAAAAGAAGATAATCAGTGTCTTGGCAGATAACCATGGCTATAAAAGCGCGTTGACGCTGACCGCCAGAAAGCTCATCTAAAAAACGGTCTTGTAAATCTTGTAAGCCGAGATAGCGTAGCGCACTGTCGATAAATTGTTTATCTTCATGTGTATACCAGCCTTTTGAATAAGGATAGCGTCCGAAACTTACTAAATCGTACACGGTTAAGCGAAAAGACAAAGGATTTTCTTGACGCAGAATTGAGAGTTTTTGAGCCAAAATATCGTGGGGCATTTTATCAATATCAAAGCCGTCGATATGAATTGTACCATTATGGTGTGGCAAAAGACGTCTTATCAGCATTAAAAGAGTTGACTTTCCCGAACCATTGGGCCCAATAAGAGAAATAATCCCCCCTTTTGGAAGATGAAGGCATAAATTATCGATAATCAATCGTGCTCCGTAAGCCTTGGAAAGATGATTGATCTCAATCATTTTAGTTTTCCCTTCATCAGTAACATTAAGAAAACAATTCCCCCACAAAACTCAATGATAAAACTTAAACGTCCTGCCATATGAAAAATTTGTTCTAAAATAAATTGTCCACCCACCAGACAAATAATAGCCAATAATATTGCAATTGGAACAACAACACTGTGTTTTGCTTGAGGAGAAAGTTCATAGGAAAGGTTGGCAACTAACAGTCCAAAAAAGGTGACGGGGCCTACCAATGCGGTGGAAATGGATACGAGAATGGAAATAAAAATAAGGACAGCTGTCGCACTTTTGTGGTAATTAACGCCAAGATTGAGGGCATTTTCACGTCCTAAAGCCAAGATATCAAGAAGATGACGGGAATGCCATCCAATCAGACTCACAATGAAGACAATGATTGTGGCAAAGCCTATTAACGGTGTATTAAATTTATTAAAATTTGCAAACATAATATCGGTTAAATTCATCATTTGGTCTGGATTTAGTTGCAATTGCATAAACATCCGTAAACTGAAAAAAAATCCGCCTAAAACAACACCGATTAAAAGCGTCAAATGAAGTCCTTTTAGGCTTCCTGAAAAGAGCCAGCGAAAAAGGCTTATTGAAAAAAGGATAAGAATGAGGGCTTCAAGAACAAGCTGTCCTTCTTCATTCAAAAAGGGCAAAGAAAGAGAGCCTACAAAATACATTAGGGCAGTCTTTATTAAAATATAAAGCTGATCAAATCCCATAATTGAAGGAGTAAGAAGACGGTTATTAACGATTGTTTGAAATAAAACCGTGGAAACGCTTATTGCATAGGCAATAAGAAGTAGAGAGGAAAGTTTTGTAAGACGAAATTTCCATGTATAAACATTGATATTCCACGTCATGTAAAGACTAATGACAGTGCATGCTATGATGATAAGTGTTGTTAGTACACATATTGTTTTTCTTCTTCTATCCAAGACGCTTTCTCCAGCGTAAAAGCAGTATCATAAAAATAAAACTACCGATTACACCCATTATGGTGCTGATGGGAATTTCAAGAGAGGGATGAATGATTCGTCCTAAAAGATCACAAATTAAGACCAATCCTGCACCGCTGATGGCCACCCAAGGAGCGGTATAGCGCATATTATCTCCCATGAAACTTGAAACAATATTTGGAATAATCAACCCAACAAAAGGAATACGGCCAATGGTACAGACAACAACAGCAGTGATTGAGGCGACAATAAAAAGACCAAAAAACATGACAACACGATAATTCAATCCAAGGTTATTGGTTAAATCTTCTCCCAAACTTGCAACTGTAAAGCGATCAGCAGTACAATAGGCCAGAATACAAAGGGGAAGGGATAGCCATAAGAGCTCATATTTTCCTTCAAGAACCATCGAAAAACTGCCAAATAAGTAAGCTTGAAGAGAAGGAAGTAACATTTCATAATCTGCAATGGCATTGGTTAAAGAGCCAATAATATAGCTTAGCATAATCCCTGTAAGGGGTACAATGAGAGCAGATTTTAGAGGAATGCGTCGCAATAAAAACATAAAAAGTAAAGTGCCTACCATGGCAAAAATTGTCGCAACGACCATTTTTCCTAAAACAGGAATATCGGGCCAAAAAATCATAATAAAAAGAATGCCAAGGGAAGCAGATTCAATGGTTCCAGTGGTTGATGGTTCGACAAAGCGATTGCGTGTTAATAGTTGCATAATCATGCCTGAAAGTGCAAGTGCTGCGCCTACTAAAAGGATTGCAATGGTACGAGGAAGACGTGTTTGCCAAAAAATAAGCCACGCATGGGGATCGGCTGCGAAAAGGTTAGAAGGTGTGACATCAGAATAACCAACAAAAATGCTGAGGATAGACAGGAAAATTAGAAGTGTTATGGTTATCCAGTAATTCTTCACGTTAAATCATTTTCTAACAAAATCTACAAAAAGCAAAGACTGCTTAATAAACAACCTCTGCTTTTAAATTTTATTTATATAGCAAGCAAGCTCTTTCGTGCGCTTATTTGCTCTTTGTAAAGGCTTCATTGATCTGCTGTGCGGTTTCAATGAGTGCCGTTAAACCGCCATTTGCACGATACCAACTCCAAGAGTCCAAATAAATAATTTGGTTTTGTTTGCTTGCTGTTGTGCGGTGAACAAGCTCATTGTTGAGCAATTGTGCTGCGGATTGTCCTTCCCGTCCAATGGCTGCATCGCGATCAATCACTAACAACCAATCAGGATTGGTTTCAAGAATGAATTCAGGAGAAATGAGTTGTCCATGTTTTTGCACGGTAAGTTTATCGGTTGCAGGGGCAATTCCAAAAGCGGAGTGAAAAATATCGAAACGTGATTTTGGTCCGAAAGCACTGATTTTTCCACCAGAGGTCATGAGTATGAGCCCGGTGCCTTTTCCTTGGGTATTTTTACGGACTTCAGCAAAAGCTTCATTGATTTTTGCAATTTCCTTTTCTGCTTCTTGTGTTTTACCAAAAATTTTTCCAAGGATAGACACATTTCGTTTTATATCTTCAAGAGAATTTTCGTTTTCTACGGTTAGATCAATTGTTGGGGCTATTTTGGATAAGTCTTTATATTTTGCTTGAGTTCTGGAGGAAATAATAATCAAATCGGGTTGAAGAGTGGCAATTTTTTCATAATCTGGCTCAAAAACGGTTCCAATTCTTTCATATTTTGCATCGTCAAATTGTTGCAGATAGGAAGGTTTTTTTCCTTCAGGAAGGCCGATAACTGCTTGGATACCAAGGCGATTCATATTATCTAGCGAGGCAAGATCAAACACAACAACCTTTTGCGGAGAAGTGGGAACAGAAGTCGTTCCTGAAACATGATCAATCGTTACATTTGTCTGGGTACTGGTATTTGCAATACTCGTATGAGTCCACAAAATCGTTGCAAAACTAATTGCAACCAGTAAAACAGAAGTCATCCATTTCATATATTTTATCATCGTGATTTTATCCTTTTATCTAATATTACAAAGGTTTGCGCACTTAAAAACTTAACTTTGGTATTTTTATGCACAAAATGAAGCGTAAATAAATAACACTATGTTGTAAAGTTGACTGACATATGTTACAAATCGTTCACTTACCTCATTTTCACTTAATTCTAGTGTTTTTGCAACATTATTTAGAAAGTTTGACATATGATCAATGTATTTAAAAAGCGTACACGTTTGTACGCACTGACAACAAGTGCTTTCTTCTTTTTACAAGGTGTAGATGTTTCTATGGGGAGTAGTTGGTTCTCACTGCCTTCAATTTCATTGCCAAATCTAAGTGGATTATCATCTCTGGTGCCATCTTTTAGAAATTCATCAAAATCTCCTGCACCTAAAGCAGTTGAATTACCTGCACCTCCTTCGCCACAAGTCGCTAGCCAAGGGGATGGTGCTGGCGCTGGTGTCCCTGGTGCTGTCCCTGGTGCTGTCCCTGGTGCTGTCCCTGGTGCTGTCCCTGGTGCTGTCCCTGGTGCTGTCCCTGGTGCTGTCC
>NZ_JBHIPA010000011.1:0-62188 GCF_042195845.1 Bartonella sp. AP4SXKL | reverse complement strand
GTTGGCGTTGGCGGTGTCCCTGGTGGTGTTGGCGTTGGCGGTGTCCCTGGTGGTGTTGGCGTTGGCGGTGTCCCTGGTGGCGTTGGCGTTGGCGGTGTCCCTGGTGGTGTTGGCGTTGGCGGTGTCCCTGGTGGTGTTGGCGTTGGCGGTGTCCCTGGTGGCGTTGGTGGTGGCGGTGTCCCTGGTGGTGTTGGTGGTGTCTCCGGTATTAATACTCCTGCTTCTGGTGCAAATTCATGTTCTGATGGGAGTTTTAAGACCCTTAACTCTGTGATCTGTTCTGATGGGAGGGCTCATACACTAAAGAGAAGTACTATTGGTGTGTTGAAATTTGGCGATAATGCTATGCATGCAACAGGACAGGTTACTCAGAAAGACGTGTATACCGCAGGTGATAAAGAAGTCTTGTATTTAGTTCGAGGGACAACTGTTGAGTTAGAGAAAGTGTCTATTAGGGGGAAGGCTTTTCCAGAAGGTAATGTTATTTTGAGTTCTAATGAAAATGATGATTCTAAAAATTTCAATGGTTATCTTAATGCAAAAATGGGGGCGGGGGTATTAGCAACGCTTAATTCAAAAGTTAAGCTAGAAAATTCAAGTATTAAGGAATTTATAGTCGGGGTTGATGCACAAAACGAAGGAAGGATTCATATGAAAGGTGGGGGGATCTATTATAGTCAGATAGGAGCTTCTACTGATTTTGCGTCATTTGTTTTTCTAGATGGAGTGAATTTTTATGCAGTTGGGGTTGGGTTGAACAGTTCTGGTAGATCTGGAATTATGATGCAATCTGGGTCGATTAATCTTGATAAAGGGGCGGTGGGAGTTGTAGCAGGGTATAAAGGGGTTGTAAAATTAGATGAGGTTAAGATTAATATTAAAAAGGGGATAAGCGGGCGAAATAGTGTTGATTCTGTTGATTCTACAGAATCTCCAAATCTTATTTTCTTGTCAGATGGGGGTTCTATTTCTTTTAATAAAGGAAAAGTTGAGAGTTCTGATGCAGTTGTTTTGTGGGTTACTCGTGGTATTGACGAGTTTTTAGTCGGTCCAATGGATGATCGTGCTTTCGGAGCTGGTGTTTTGGCGAGTCGTTTTGTTATTGATGCTAATGGTGATCGTAATGATAATGGTGATTCTATTTATACAAAAGATGATATGCTTGAAATGAATGCACTCTATGATGTTTATCACGTTATGGATGATGCTTCTGAAGATGTTCTCTCTACTCTAAAATGGACTGTAGGTAATAGCAATGCTTTGCAATATATGCAAAGTATTACGGGTGATAGGGAGAATAAAAATTATTTTAAGATTAAAGCTGATATTAAAGAATCAACTATTCAAATAACCGGGAAAGATTCTTATGGCATATATTTTAATACGGTATCTTCAGAAGATGAAAAAGAATCAGGTGAAGAAGTAACCGTAAGAAGTTACGACGATAATGAGAGCATGCCGATGGTTCTTTTAAAAAAAGCTACTCTTAGAATTCCAGACGGTGTAGCTATTTATGGTGGTGATTTAAATGGTGCTGTTATTTTAGGAGAGGGTAGTGTTCTTTCGGGTGATCTATTTTTAAAAGCTGAAGCTCATTCTAATCTGTTAGTGCATGCTCATAAATCTTCAATTATAGGTGAAGCTCGTGTTGATGAGAATGCAAATGCTGCACTTTATTTGTCTCATTCAGGATTGTATTTAACAAAAAGTATTCATCATAAACAATCGGAGAGAAATACAAATCATATAGATTCAAAGCTTTCGTTTGTAGATCTTTCAGATAGTAATATTGTATTTTTGCCTCCAAGAAGTGAAGATGAAGGTTATCAAACACTGCAAATTGGAAATAGACGAGATGAAAACACTCTAGGTAGGGGTTTCCGTGCTCAGGGAGATGCTAGGCTTTATGTTAATGTGAATTTTGTTTCTGATAATTTAGATAATGTTAAGCTTGTGTCTGATAAGCTTTTGATTCATGGTGATGTTTCTGGAACAACGAAGGTGTATGTAAATGATACTTCTGTCATCACCACTTTAAATAGCCAATTAGAAAATGGAGCGAAAGTTCAGCGTCAAGGTGTACAAAATCAAGATCGACGGGAGGAAAATAGAAAAAAACCTGCCTCTCTTCAAATTATTCAAGTTTATGGAGAAGCAGAAGAAGATTCTTTTAAACTTGCTAATGAATATGTTACATTGCAGGGATCACCTTATCAATATGTTCTTAGGGCTTCTGGTCCAATGCAATATAGTGCTTCTGGTCCAATAAGATATTCCAGTAGACCAAGAAAACCTGAAAATAGACCTGAGGTAGTGTGGACTTTCAGCTTAGAAAGTAAATTAGAAAATGGTGAGAGGCGGCAAAGTATAGCTCATGGACCTCGTAATCGTATTAGTCCTAAGACACCTTTTGTGCGACCTGTTGTTTTTGATGTTTCGTCATCTGAAGATGCAGGCACTGTGTCTGGGGTAAATAGTTCTTCAGGATTAGATTCTTCATTAGTACCTGATCAAGTTACTGCTTCTGTTTTGCCAGGGAATCCTGAAACACTTGGGAGATCTGATGTAGAAGAGGCTGATGTATCTGTTGGAAATCCTGTTACAACTTTTGAATCAGAAGGACATACTCCATCTGCTTCACTAAGAGTTTTGACAACTGAGGAGACTGTTGATGGAAGTGAAGATACTTCTCTTATTGCTTCTCCTAATGGAACAGATAGTCAGAATGAAGTAGAAAATGCTACAGTGACCCACAGTGATACTGATACAGTTGATGTGAATAGTGATATTACAGAGGTTGGATTAATTCCGTCTCAGGCTGTTATATCTTCTGCTCCTCAATCTTTTACGCCGGAGAGTTCTGGACTTGGAAGGTCTGACACAGGCGATTCTGATGTGGAGTTAGGTCTTTTGGCTGGAATTTCGTCAGTCGCTGGAACTGAAGAAGGTACTTCATCTTCTACGTTAGATGTTCTTCCTGCTGAGCCTTCTGCTCCTCAGTCTTCTTTGTTAGGAAGTTCAGAGACTATAGAACCTACTACTTCTGGAAAAACTGGAAAGCCTAAGGCTTCTTCTTCCTTAGTTAATTCTACTGCGTCTAAGCAAGAGAAGCCTGCATCTAAGGAGATGGGAGATAAACCTGTAGGGCGTGTTCTACTTTCTACTGGCGGAGCCAATACACTTAGATCTGAATCGCAAAACCCTGGGGTTGTATATACTGTTACATCAACCAATGGTATAAAGCAGGAAGGTGGTTCTTCTCAATGTAGTGGAGATATGGGGAAAAATGGTGCGGAGAGATTGCAAGTTGCTTATTCTTGTGCCGATGGAAAATTACACACGATAACAGGACAAACACTGAAGGCGCGTGGTGATACTCAGCATTCTATGCATGCAAAGAGTAATACAGTTGTTAAGTTAGAAACTGCCACTATTGTTGGAGCAGAATCTGATAAAGGAAGTAATTTTGGTGTTACGCCATCAAAGTTTGTGAGTGCTGTGCTTGCAGAAGAAAAAGCAGAGATTGTTTTGGATAAAAACTCAACAATTCAATCTTCTGTAATTGGGCTTGAAGCTAAAAGTGGCGGAAAAGTTAAGATGATTGGTGGAACAGTAGATGCGCTTTATGTGGGTGCTTTGGCAGGTTCTGGATCGTCTGTTAACTTAAAGGATACAAAAATTAACGTGACGGGGAATTTTGCTGCAGCTGGTCTGGTGAGTCAGGCTGGTGAGGTAACCATGGACTCTGGAAAGATTGCTATTGAAAGAGGAGTGGCAGTAAGGTCGGAATCTGGAGGCAGCGTTAAGTTAGACAAAGTTAGCATTACTGCGAAAAAAGCGCAGAATAAGTTAGATTCAGCAGAGAATTTAGAGCGTGCAGCTTTTCTGGTGAGTGATAATGCTTCTGTTGATTTTAAGAACGGAAATGTTGTTACTGATGCCCATGCTGTGTGGGTTATGAAGAGTGGTGATGCTGTTGAGACGGGTTCTTCTAGGAGAAGGAGATCCTCTGACGTTCGTCCTACTATGAATCACGTAAATATCGAGTCTTCTGCTGTTAAAGTGGAAGGTGACGGAGTCTACGGTATATATTTTGATGGGGGAACACAGAAGGAAACGAGTCAACAAAATCGAAGTCAGGATTTAACAACTGAGAAAACAAATGTTGTTAAGCGGAGTACTGTGTCCAAACAGGAAAAAACGCCTATAGGCATAACAGGGACAGTTTCGTTGAAAAAAACTGATTTTGAAGTTGCAAATGGTATAGCTATCTATGGTAATAATTCTGGTGGTCGTGTTTTATTAGAAAATAAAACAACTCTTGCTGGTGACTTGTTATTAAAAGCCGAGAATGATTCGAACATGTTGGTTTCAGTTGATAGTTCTATTGTTACAGGCGGTGTTCGCGTTGATAAAAATTCTTATGCAAAATTAGACTTGGTTAATAATTCACAGTGGATTCTAAAAAGAAGTGCACAGAGGAATTTGGGGACTCTAGATTCAGGATGTGTGGATTCATGCATTTCTTCTGTAAGTCTTGTAAATAGTGCTATTGATTTTGCACCTTCGGAATCTGAAGGAAAATATCAGACTCTCCATATTGGAAATGGGAAAGGAACTGTTTATGCGGCACAGGGTAATGCTGTAATTCATCTCAATGCACGTTTAAATCCTCGTGATCCGAGTGATCAGCAAGTCACTGATCGGCTTGTCATTCATGGTGATGTTTCTGGAAAAACAAAAATACATGTACGAGGTGATGCGGGCAATGTAGGAGATGGTAAAGCGAATGCCAAGATTGCTCATACTGTTTCAATTATTCAGGTCTATGGTCAAGCGAAGAAAGACTCTTTCCAACTCGATGGCAATTATGTTGCACTGAGAAACTCACCTTACAAATACACCCTTCGTGCTTATGCTCCAGAAGCGACTTCGAAACAGGAGGATGTTCAGCAGAAATTTGTTAAGGATGGTGGAGAATTTTGGAATTTCCGTTTAGAAAATCAGTATGTTAAGTCTGTTGGATCTGCTGCCCTTCCTGAACAATTTGTAAGGTCTGTTGTTCCACAGGTTCCAACTTATCTCAGCTTGCCTAATAGTGTATTCCACGCTGGTTTGATGGATATTAGCAATCAAAATAAGCAATTGGAGACGTTGCGGATGACTTCTACAGGAATGGTAGAGGTTCGTGAAAATCCCGCTTTATACTTGCGCGGCTATGGTGGAAGTTATCATTATGCTTCAGATCTGTCCGCACTTGAATATGGTTATGACGGCGATCTTAGTTATAATGGTGTAGAGGCGGGTGTTCTGCTGCAAACTATTGAAAATACCGACAGTGCTATATCCTTTGGCATTATGGGAACTTATGGAAAACTTTCTTTGCAGCCTGTGAATGTTGAGTACAGTCAGAAGAGTGCATTTGATAAATGGACTGCTACGGTATATGGTAGCATGCAGCATAATGTTGGCTTCTATGTCGACGGTCTTTTATCCTATGGTCTGTTCAAAGGTGATGTTCTCACCCTTGCACGGGGTAAAACAGCAACATTAAAAGGTAATCCTTTGAGTGTTTCTTTAGCTGGTGGTCAGACAATTATGACAGGATATAAGGGCTTTGTCTTTGATCCGCAGGTTCAGGTTGTGTATCAACATCTCCAGTTTAATAAAGCCCGTGATATCGACAATTTTGATATTGAAATGGGTAACCTTAATCAGTGGGTAGCACGTGTTGGTGGACGCTTAACCAAGATTCCTACAGGTTCTGAAGGCGTGAATGCTATTGCTTTCTATGGTAAGCTTTATCTTGCTCATGGTTTTGAAGGAAAACAGTTTGTGCATTTCAATGATGCTTTCAAGTTAGGAGCTTTTGGTTCTTCTCTAGAGGCTGGATTAGGTTTTAATGCCAAACTGTTGCCACAGTTCTCTCTGCATGCTGATATTCTCTATCAACACAAGCTTAATAAGGCTGGTTTTTCGGGAACGAGTTTTTCCGGAGGAGTACGTTATCAGTTTTAATATAAGGTACACTATGTACCTTTTTAGAAAAGGCAGCACATTGTGTTGCCTTTTTTCTTTATAACAACTTGTGTTGTTCTTAAGAAATCTCGTCTTCTTTATTAAGCAAAAAAGACATAGTTTGTTTTATGCATGAGAGCACTTTTCTTCGCTAAAGCGAATTTTCTTAAAATTTATGCTGCTACTGATGCGATAGAGTGCTTCGCTTTTATCGGCTTTTTAAGCGTTCAGCAGACCGGTATGCGTTACGTTATCCTTTTTGGTACTGTATTGATATTATCTAATATAATATTTGATGTTTTCTAAAGCTCGTTTTTGAGAGTTTGTTTTCTACTGATTTAAGTCATTGTTTCATTCATCTCCTTGTGGATTAATTTTTAAAGTTCACAAGGTTTGATTGTGTTTTTAATTAATTGCACGCACTGGTTTTATTTTTTCTTTACACGAAATACAGAATGCATTATACACTTATAAAGTGTGTTTTTGCAATTGTTCTCTTATAGGTGGTTTTGGCGTAGAGCTTTTGCCAAATTTATTGGGATAATTCATTGCACAGTTCAGATGAGCATGAGGCATGTTCTTTTGTTACACTTTTCGTATTTTTGAGGTGTGCAATGGGGTGTTTTGTAAGTGCTTTTGTTTTTAATGAGAGGGGAAGGAAAGTTTCGAGGGAACTATGATTAAAGTTTTTAGAAATCATGTATGTTTATGTGCTTGTACAACAGCTATCCTCTCTTTGCTTCAAAATGGAAGAGAAGTGTATGCGGCTGCAGAGGGGAAGGATAGTAAACCTTATGTTATAAAGGTTATTCCAGTTGTCTCTGCTAATTCTTCTCCTCAGCTTAGCGGGAGTAATAAGCATAAGCTTCCTCTTAGTGGAGAAAGTGGTGATAATTATTATCCTCCTAATATGATTAATGTTGGCAATAACGATGATGGTATTCGTGGGGGAAATGATTATCGTAAGCTGAGTGGATTAGTTGGGGAGAATGGGCGTAAGGAAAATGTAGATAATACGGTTAAAAATGAGCACTCTGATGGAAGAGGAGTGAATCTTGGGTTTTATTACTATAATCGGTTGTATTATATATGCGATAATTGCGGGGAGTCTAAAATTGATAATAAATCTTATAAGATTACGAATGAGAACGCTTCCTTCTATCCTGATGATCCTACTGCTATAACGGTGAAAGGAATAGGTACAGAAGTTCGCGGGGAGGATGTAACGGTTAGTAGTCAAGTTGCTGATAAAACTTTTCTAGTGGGGGTGCATGTATTAGAGAACGGTAAGATTGTTTTGGAAGATCCGATTATCAAAAATACAGTTATAGCCCTTCGTGCGAGTGATGGAGTGATTGAGGTAAAAAATGGAAAAATTAAGGAAAGTCATGAGGGTGTTGATGCAACAGAGAATTCGTTTGTTCTTTTAGAGGATACAGAAATTAAGACAGCTAATGGGAATGCAAGTCTTTTAAGTTATGATCATTCAGAAATTTGGATGTCAGGTGGATCAGTTGATTTTATGAACAGCCATGGGATTTCTTCGATGTTAGGTGGAAAAGTAAATCTCGAGAATGTTAAAATTACTGGGAAGGGTGATAAAGGTAAGGATCGTGCGGTTGTGCATATGGATTTAGGGGGGGCTGTTAATTTAGAGGGTAATATTGTTAGTACTGGTGGGGGTATCCATGGCATATTATTAGAAAATATAGTCAATTCTATTCCTCTTCAGGAAGTTAAAGATTTATCAAATGAGGATTCTGATTCAAAAATTCCTGTGACTGAAGTTAATATGAAATCCTCTTCTGTTACCGTAAATGGTAAGGGATCTTATGGTATCTATTTTCGGGGAGAGAAGCCATGGAGTGAAGGTGGGGATAAAAAAGAAGAAATTTCATCAGAGGAAGAAAAAGCTCCACCACGATTAGAAGTTGTTAATTTGGATAAAACAGAGTTTTCTGTTTTAGACGATGCGGCTCTTTATGGTAAAAACATGATTTCTGGTGCGGTGGGGTTGGTACACAGCACTCTTCGTTCAGGGAATTTTTTATTAAAAGCTGAGGAAGGTGCTTCTATAACAGTTTTGGCGGATGCTTCTACTCTTGAGGGTCGCACACACGTTGATAAAGACTCTAATGCTGAGCTTTATTTGGGAGGCCGTTCTAAATGGATTTTACAACAACCGTTGCAAAAAGATCAACACGAGGCTGCACATGATTCTTCTATTTCACTCGTGAGTCTTATGGATGAGAGCTCTATTAATTTTAAAAGACACGAATCTTCTTCTGTTGATGATTATCAAACCCTTCGTATTGGAAAGGGAAAGGGTGAAGTTTATAGAGTACGGGATGGTGCCTCTATTTCTCTTAATACATATCTGAATAGTGGTGGTGCTCTTAATCATCAAAAGACGGATCGTGTTTTAATTCATGGTGATGTTTCGGGAAAAACAAAGCTCCAAGTGCATGGAGTTGCAGGAAGTCCAGGAGGATATACGGGAAAGGGGGGGAATGCTGAAGGTATTTCAGTCATTCAGGTTTCTGGACAAGCAAAGCAAGATTCTTTTCAGTTGGAAGGTGGTTATGTAGCCTTAAACGAATTACCTTATCAGTATAAGCTTTATAGTTATGGTCCAGAATCTGAGTTTGGAAAAGCAAGTATGGATCAGAGATTAGTTGAAGGTAACGGGGAATTTTGGGATTTTCGCCTTGAAAGTAGGTCTATAGATTCTGATGTTCAACCTAAACCAGATCCTTCTCCTAAGCCAATTCCGGGACCAGAACCTTCTCCAGAACCAGCTCCGGAGCCTCATCCTCGTCCTAAGCCGGGCGTTAAGGCTGTTGTTCCGCAGGTTCCGACTTATCTCCTTTTGCCTAATGCCTTACGTCATATTGGTTTGATGAATGTTAACAATCAAAATAAGCGGTTAGAAGCTTTGCGAATTACTTCTGGGGGCTTATTAGAAAGTCGTGAAAATCCTCTCTTTTTTGTGAGCGGTTATGGCGGCAATCATCGTTATACTTCAAATCTTTCCACGCTTGAATATGGTTATGGCGGCGAGTTTGATTATAATGCACTAGAGGCAGGTGTTTTGCTGAAAGCAATCGAAAATATGTATGGTTCCACTTCTTTTGGAGTTATCGGGGCTTACGAGAGATTTTCTTTGCAACCTTTGAATGTTGAGCAGAGTCAAAAAAGTACATTTGATAAATGGTCAGTTACGGCATATGGTGGTATGCAGCATGATGCAGGTTTTTACGTTGATGGTCTTGTGTCTTACGGCTTGTTTAAAGGTGATGTTCTAACAACTGCACGTGGCAAGACGGCAACATTAAAGGGTTTCCCTTTAAGTGCTTCATTGACTGCTGGTAAAACGTTTATGGTGGGGGAAGACGGTTTTGTTTTTGATCCGCAAGTTCAGGTTGTTTATCAATATCTTCAATTTAATAAGGTGCGTGATGTGGATGGCTTTGATATTGATTTAGGAAAGCTTCATCAGTGGGTAGGGCGTGTTGGAGGGCGTTTAACAAAGAGGCTGGTTGCTACTGATGAGGCTCAGGTTGTTTCTTTCTATGGCAAGCTTCATCTTGCTCATGGTTTTGAAGGAAAACAATTTGTGCATTTTAAAGATGCTTTCCAGCTAGGTGCTTTTGGTTCTTCATTAGAAACAGGATTAGGTTTTAATGCCCAATTGTCTCAAAAATTTGCGCTTTACGGCGATTTGGTTTATCAGCACAAACTAACGAAGGCTGGTTTTTCTGGAACGAGTTTTTCAGGTGGATTGCGTTATCATTTCTAGTGTTGTTCCTGTTTTTGATTAATCTTTCAAAAAGCCACAAGTTGTACTTGTGGCTTTTCTCATTATCTATTCATCTTGTGTTATAGCATTTTTACGAGAGTATGACTTTGCATATCTTTAATATGCTTTTAGGTTGGACTTCTTTCATTTTTTTGAAAAGTCTGAAGAGTTTGTACGTTATTGTTTCAAAACGCGTATTTCAGAGTGATTATTATATTATTTATAATATTTTGATTTATAAAGATATTTTTAATTTAGGGTGCTGAAATATTTTCAAGGATTTTATGATGAATCCATAAAAAGCATTCCTTTGTCTATTATATGTAAAATTGGCAGGTGGATAATCATTTAAGAAAGGAGTCAATATAATTTGGGGAATTATATTAAGAGGAGAGGATTTACAATATTAGAAATTAGCAAAGACAAAGATGCTACTCAGGCACAATGAGGGCTGTATCCGATGAACTTGATATTATATCCGCTGTCGTTGTGAAATGGGGATGGAAAAAATGAGAGATATCTGAGAAAATTGGTGAATGAGAAACATAATGACGTATTGTTTTTTGAAAGTGTGTTTTCTTTAAATGCATAAATAAAAAGATGAAGTCATGTGTCATCTTCACTTTTTAAAATATGGCTCTGAATGTTTTTGAATATTGTAAAGTTGAATTAAAAGGAAAAGGTAAAATCGGAACTGATTTTTACACGTTCCTACTTTTTATTAGACTGTCTTACCATGAAGATTGCCTAAAAGGCATATGTGAACTCTTGTTTCTCAATTTTGGCATATGTTTTGTCTGCTTACAGAGTGTACACTGTTTCAATATAATATTATCGTAAGGATGTTGATTATATCCGTTTTGGCGGTGATTAGACGGCAGTTAAAGTAGGTGTTCTTAATGCATGTCAACTGACTAAGGGTGTTTTTGACTAACAACGTTAAAGGTGATTTTTCTGTCGTTCTTCAGTTATATTTTTGCAAATTCTTTGTAAAAGCGACAGATTTAGATTGTATTTTCGAGTAATTTTTTTATTCCATATTTACATAAAACACAAAAAATATTAATAAACTCACGATATTAAAACCTAAACGTATTAAATATTTTTCTTTTGGTTAAGTTTTTTGATACGTTATGTATAGATCTTAGTAAGAAGAGGGGGGATTATGGTGGAATTATGGTCAATCTATTTAAAAATCGCTTCTCCTTATGTACTTTTACAACGGCACTTCTTTTTTTGACACACAATGTTGGTGTTTTTGCACGCAATGCTGAATCTCAGGTTATCTCTGGAAAAAAGCAGTCTTCATGTGATCAGAATGCAGCATTTTATCAGTGTTCTGATGGTGGAGCGCACGAAATTAATAATAAAGTTTATTCGTTAATGGATAAAAATGTTAATGGTGTTCATGGAGCCATGGAGGCGTCTAAGGAAGGTACAATTATTCGTGGCAAGAATATAACTGTTAAGGGTATTTTGGATGAAAAGAATAACTCGGAAAACAATTTTTGGAAATATGGAGTAAAGGTATCAGAAGAAGCGGGCGTCTTTCTGAGCGATTCCACGTTGAGTGGGGTTTTAGTGGGGGTGGAAGCTCAAGGTGGATTCATCGTAATGTCTGGTGGATCAATTGATGCAATCAAAGTGGGGGCTTTTGCTGGAGGAAAATCTCAAAGTGGTGTTGATTTAACGAATACGCAAATTAGCCTAGGGAGAGTTGGGGTTAAAGCAGAAGAAAAAGGATATCTTATTTTAGAGGGTGTCTCTATTACCGGCAAGGGGAGTACCGGCAAGGATGATCAAGGGCTGGATGCAGGTCGTCAGGCAGCTTTTCATATATCTGAAGATGGTTATGTTCAGTTTATGAAAGGTTCTGTTGATGTTACTGATGCTCATGGGCTTTTATTGCAGGGAGATAAAGCTCCTCAGATTAATATTGGAGATTCCAATATTACAGTGAAAGGTAATGCATTTTATGGTATACACTTTGAAGGTGTGGCAGCATCAGAAGGTTCGTCAGAGGGAAAATCATTGCGCGTTGATTTGAAAAAGACGCGTTTTGTCGTTCCAGATAGTATAGCTGTTTATAGCAGTCAATCTGGAAAATCTAAAATATTTTTAAAGGAAACAAAGCTTTTTGGGGATTTGTTGCTGAAGGCTGATCGTAACTCTTCTATAGAGGTTGTTGCTGATGCTTCTGCACTTGTCGGTCAAACTCAGGTTGATAACAGTTCTAAAGTCGACCTTATCTTGGGAAATAATTCACAGTGGGCTTTATTGCAACCAAGACAGAAAAAATTACAAGATCCTAATTATAGAGGTGTTTCGTTTATTTCATCGGTACACCTTTCTAATAGTTCCATTACTTTTGAAAAACCAAAGTCCAGTACTAATCATGCATATCAAACGCTTTATATTGGAAAAGGAACAGGTATTGTTTATCAGGCTTTTGGTGATGCTTGGATTCATTTGAATGCACGTTTAAATCCTAGTGATACAAGTGATCATCAAGTAACGGATCGGCTTCTCATTCATGGTGACGTTAAGGGAAGAACTATAGTCCATATACAAGGGGTTGCGGGAGGTTTAGAAGAAAAAAACGAAAAAGCGCATAGTGTTTCAATTATTCAAGTTTATGGAGATGCATCGTATGACTCTTTTCAACTGAATGGGCAGTATGTTGCATTAAATGGCGCGCCTTATAAATATGTTCTTCGTTCTTATGGCCCAAGTGTTACTAGAGGGGAGGAGCATGTTAAACAGAGATTTGCTTTGAACGGAGGAGCATTTTGGAATTTTCGTTTAGAAAATGAATATGTTCAAACTGCTGATTATAGAGAAACTCCTATGGTTTCTCAACGTACACCTCCTGCACGTGCTTCTGTTGAGGATATTATTCCCGAATCTTCTGGTGATGTTGTTCCAGCGTCTTCTACAGATAGTCTTTCTGAAATTGAAAATGTTTCTCCGTCTCAACGAGGTGTAAGATCTGTTGTTCCTCAGGTGCCAACTTATCTACTTTTGCCGAATAGTTTGTTCCACGCTGGTTTGATAGATATCAGCAATCAAAACAAGCAGTTGGAGATAGTACGGACTAATCTTAGTGGAATGTTGCAAATTCATGAAAATTCTGCTTCATTTTTGCGTGGCTATGGTGGAAGTTATCGTTATGCCTCAGATTTATCTGCGCTTGAATATGGTTATGGGGGAGATCTAGGGTACTATGCACTAGAGACAGGTGTTTTGCTACAAACTGTTGAAAATGTTGACAGTGTTATATCCTTTGGGGTGATGGGGTCTTATGGAAAGCTTTCTCTACAACCTCGAGATGTTGCACAAAGCCAAAAAAGTACATTTGATAAATGGACTGCTACAGTTTATGGAAGTATGCAGCATGATGTAGGATTCTATGTTGATGGTTTGTTATCTTATGGTCTGTTTAAGGGAGATGTTCTGACAACTGCGCGGGGTAAAACGGCAACATTGAAGGGTAACCCTTTAAGTGTTTCCTTGATGAGTGGTCAGAAAATTGCCACAGGATATGAAGGTGTTGTTTTTGATCCACAGGTTCAGGTTGTTTATCAGCATCTTCAATTTAATGAGGCCCGCGATATTGATAATTTTAATATTGAGATGGATAAACTTGATCAATTGATGGTGCGTATGGGTGGTCGCTTGATAAAGACTCTTACTGCGTCTGAAAAAGATCGTGATGTTTCTTTTTATGGAAAGATTCATTTTGCCCATGATTTTGGAAAAGAAAGGTCTGTGCGCTTTAAAGATTCTTTCCAGTTAGGGGCTTTTGGTTCTTCTCTAGAGGCTGGATTAGGTCTTAATGCTCGCTTGTCTCAAAAATTTGCGCTTCATGGTGATTTGGTTTATCAGCATAAGTTGAGTAAAGGTGGTTTTTCTGGAATCAGTTTTTCTGGTGGATTGCGCTATCGTTTTTAGGATGATCATCTTGAGGTAAGTTGTTTAAAAAACCACAAGCATAGCTTGTGGTTTTTTATTATTTGTTTGCAACTTTTTAAATAAGTTTTTTAAAAAAATGTTTTTTTTGCATGAGCAAGTTTGTTTCTTTTTAGAAACGAGATAAGGCTTTCTGGTTTGCAGTTTTTGCTTCTTATGCTGTTTTTCTTCTTTGAGTTTATTTTTATTAAATTCTCTTGAAATCACTGCTTTGGGGTGGAATTTTTATTTCTATCTATATTTTTACGCGTTTTTATAAATAATACAATTTTAAATTGTGATATTTTGGGATTCTGGCTTTACATAAAACATAGGGCGGATATATAAAATACAAAACGTATTTTAAATTATCACGCGCAACCAAAGTTATTAAACAGAACGCGTGTTTTTTGTTTTTAGAGAAGGGGAAGAAAGTTTGTAGAAAATTATGTTTAAAAATCATCTCTCTTTATATCATTTTACAACGGTTATTTTTTTCTTTGTATACAATACTGATGCAGGTGAGATTTCTTCTGAGAAGAAGCCATATTCATGTAACGAAAGTGCCTCATTTTATCGCTGTAATGATGGTAAAACGCATGAAATTACCAAGAAAACTTATCAACTTACGGGTGAAAGTTCTTATGCTGCCATAGAGGCATCAGGGAAAAATACAGTCATTGAGGGAGAGGCTATAATCATTAACGGTGTTTCGAATGCACATGGACATTCAGAAACAAACGCTTGGACAACAGCTGTAAAGTCCTCAAATGGGGGAGGCGTTGCTCTATTTGATTCCATGTTAAATAACGTGTCGATAGGGGCCGATATTAATGATGAGGGAGCTTTTGAAATGCAGGATGGGGTGATTAAAGCAACCAGAATGGGGATCAGTGTTGCGGGTAAAGGGTCGTTTGTTTCTTTGACCAAGACAGAGATTAAGACATCTTCTGATGCGATAGGTCTTTTGAGTCATAATGGTGCAAAAATTTATATGAAAGGAGGAAAAATTGATTTTGCTGATGGTATTGGTGTTCAAACAGGAGGAGATGGAGAAATTAATTTAGAGGGCGTTTCTATTACTGGGAGGGGGAAACAGGGAACAAATACAGATAATCATCGTGAAGGTTCTGCTTTTAGTATGCTTCAGGGGAAAGGCTCTCTTAATTTCCAGAAGGGAAACGTTAATGTCGACAATGTTCATGGCATTGTAGTGCAGGGGAATAACCATAATGCTGCTCATATAAAATATTCCAATGTTTTTGTGAGAGGGAATGAATTTAATGGTATGCACTTTTTTTGGGAAGCTGTCTTAAATGATAAAAAAACAATTATACCTGGAAAAGGGACTGTCCATGTGACAAAGACAACTTTTATGGCTCCAGAAAGTACGGCTATTTATAGTCGCGAATTCGAAAGTTCTGTTAAACTCTCACAACATTCAAAAATTTCTGGAGATTCACTCCTGAAAGCTGTTGAGCGTTCTAATGTAAAGATTGAGGCTGATGCTTCTACCCTTGTAGGAGGCGCACATGTTGATGAAAGTTCTACAGCTAAGATAGATTTAAAAAATGGTTCAAAGTGGATTTTATCGCGACCAAAATATGACAAATTGCAAAATTCTGATGCTTCTGGTTCTAGGTTAAAAGATTATTCTTCTATTTCATCGGTTAATCTTACGGATAGTTCTCTTGTTTTTGAAGAATTAAAATCTAAAAAAACAAATGGTTATCAGACACTTCTCATTGGAAAAGGATTTGGGACTGTCTATAAAGCGCACGGTGATGTGAATCTTTATCTTAATGCATATTTGGATAAAGGCGGAACTCTGCAAGAGCAAAAAACTGACCGGCTTTTAATCAATGGTGATCTTGAAGGAAAAACAACAGTTCATGTTTATAAGATTCCTGGAAGTCCAGGGGCATTGACGGGAGATGGTGGTAATAATCAGGGGATTTCCATTATTCAGGTTTATGGAAAAGCCATGGAAGATTCTTTTCAGTTAAAGGGGGGGTATGTCACACTTGAAGCCTCCCCCTATCAGTATCATCTTAAGAGTTATGGTCCAGGCTCTGCTTTAGGGGCGGCAGATTCCAATCAAAGAGTGCTTAAAAACTCTGGAACATTTTGGGATTTCCGACTTGAAAGTCAATTTGTTGATTCCACTAAAGTTTTTCCTGTTCTTGATTTGGTTGTCCCCCCTTCTTCTGATGATATTCCTTCTTTTCCTAAAATTCATCCTAATATTACTGGAGGTGAGGATGGTTCTATTGATTCTAACTCTCAGCAAAAGTCTCAGGAGCCAAGTCTTTCTTCTCCTGTAGATTCTCCTGATAGGGATTCCCATCTTACGACCACACCTAATGTATCTGATGTTTTTGTACTTGAGATCCCCAATCCTCTTTCCTCTCTTGCACCTGTTGTTCCCGCTATTGCTGAATCTAATCCAGTTTCTCCACCTGCATCTGGTTCACCTGTTCCGCCGCATGTTTCACCCACTCCTTCTGTTGTTTCCCCAGTTGCATCTGGTTCACCTGTTCCGTCATCTGTTTCATCCACTCCTTCTGTTGTTTCCCCAGTTGCATCTGGTTCACTTGTTCCGCCGCATGTTTCACCCACTCCTTCTGTTGTTTCCCCAGTTGCATCTGGTTCTTCTGTTCCGTCATCTGTTTCATCCATTCCTTCTGTTGTTTCCCCAGTTGCATCTGGTTCACTTGTTCCGCCGCATGTTTCACCCACTCCTTCTGTTGTTTCCCCAGTTGCATCTGGTTCTTCTGTTCCGCCATCTGTTTCACCCACTCCTTTTGTTGTTACTCCACCTGCGTCTGGTTCTTCTGTTCCGGCATCTGTTTTTGAGCCTTCTTCTCATTTTGAGCCAAATGTGAGAGTCGTTGTTCCACAGGTTTTGACTTATATTCTTGTGCCAAATACCTTATTTTATGCTGGATTGATGGATATCAGTAATCAAAGCAAGCAGTTGCAAGCGCTGCGAACTGTTCCTGGTCGGTTGTTGAAAAATGATGAAAATCCCGCTTTGTTTTTGCGCGGTTACGGTGGACATCATCATTATACTTCAAATTTGTCTGCATTTAAATATGGTGATTATGGCGGTGAGCTTGATTATAATGCACTAGAGGCAGGTATTTTACTCAAGAAAATCGAAAGTGCATACAGTACGACATCTTTTGGGATTATGGGAAATTATGGCAAGCTTTCTTTGCAGCCTCGAAAGGTTAAACAAAGTCAAGAAAGTATATTTGATAAATGGACAATCACAGCATATGGAAGCATGCAGCATGATACGGGTCTCTATATGGATGGTCTCTTCTCTTATGGTTTGTTTAATGGAAATGTTCTCACACTTGAGCGAGGTAAAACGGCTGCATTGAGAGGGAAGCCCCTAAGTGTTTCTTTAATTGCTGGTAAAACGTTTATGATAGGCAGCCGATATTTTATTTTTGAACCACAGGTTCAGTTTGTTTATCAAAATCTCCAGTTTCATAAGACTCGTGATATTGATAATTTTAATATTGATATGCGAAGTCCAGATCATTGGGGGATGCGTATTGGTGGGTATTTAACGAAGACACTTACATTTACTAAAGATAAAGATGCACATGTTCTCTCATTCTATGGTAAGCTTCATTTCATTCGTAGTTTTGATGATAAACAATTTGTATATTTTAAAGATGCCTTCCAGCTTGGTTCCTTTGGGACTTCTTTAGAAGCTGGATTTGGTGTTTTTTCGCAATTATCTCCCAAAATTATTTTTCATAGCGATCTGATTTATCAGCATAAATTTACGAGTGACGGCTTTTCCGGAACGCATTTTTCTGGTGGATTAAGTTATCATTTTTAATTGTATTTTTCTTTAATACATCCTTTGTGAAAGACATAAGCACAAAACATGGTTTTGTTGTGTCGTTTTTCTGATTTTTGACTTTACATATAATACAAAACAAATTATATGTAACGGTACATAATAAGAATAATAAGTAGATGAACCAGGTGTGTCTTTTCAGTTTTTTATGAATAAAATAAAGGAAGTTTAGACTAAATTATGATTAAAGTACTAAAACGCCATGTGTGTGTTCTCTTACGACCTCTATTTCTTTCTTCGCGCACAATATAGATGTGAGTGGAGAAGATTATAACCCCTCGTGTAATTCTCTTTTTAAGTCGTATTCGTGTGATACAGTTGATGCTTCTCGTACTTTTGGAAGTCGTAATAAGTTATATATGAGTGGATTGGATAGGAGGACTACAGGTGTTATTTTTACAATACGAACTCATAACATAGTTATTAAGCCGCAAAAAAGTAAAGGGGAAAAAGGCTTTCAGGAACTGATGGAATTTTAGAATTAAAGAGATCTGAGAAGATTACATCAGCAGTGGTTGTGTCAAAAGATAATAAAACTTCTTTTAAAAAGAGTTCTATTACAGGAAATGGCGAAAAGAAAAGTGGTAGAAATGCTACGTTATCTCAATCTGTGTTTGGTGTGAAACAGGGTGGTTCTTTCCTTTGATGAAGGTAAGATTCAGGTTTCTGATGTTCATGGTATAGAGGCAAGTGTCTTGCTCAATGCGATTGAGGATACACATCACACTTTGAGCTTTGGAATAATGGAGAATAATGGAAAAAAACTCTCTACAACCTCAAGATGTTAAAGAAAGCAAAAAAGTACATTTGATAAATGGTCTATTATAGTATATGGCAGCATGCAGCATGATACAGGCTTTTATATAGATGTCCTTTTTTCCTATGGTTTATTTAAAGGGGATGTTCTCACGCAAGCAAGAGGCAAGACAGCAACATTGAAGGAAACACCTTTGAGTGCTTCATTGATTGCGGGCAAGTCATTTATGACAGGGCATAAAGGGGTTATTTTTGATCCGCAGGTTTAGGTTATTTATCAAAATGTGCGGTTTGATAAGGCGTCTGATATTGATGGTTTTGATATTGAGATGGGAAAACTTGATTTATGGGTGATGCGTGTTGGTGGTCTTTAAGAAAGATGCTTGCTGCTTCTGAAGAGGCTCTTGTTGTTTCTTTCAATTGCGAGCTTCAGCTTGCCATTAGTTTTAGAGGAAAACAACGTGTGCGGTTTGGAGATGAATTCCAATAAGGGCTTTTGGCTCTTCTCTAGAAACTGGAATGGGATTGAAGGCTCAGTTGTCTTCAAACTTTGCTTTGCATGGAGATGTAACTTATCAGCATTGCCTTAGAAAAGGTGGTTTTTCAGGGATTATTTTTTCAGGCGGTTTATACTATCGTTTTTAGGTGCCTATGAAATATAGAGTAATTTTTACATAAGTTATAGAGTGTTTTATGAAGTATAAAGTGATTATTTAAGTTTTATACTTGCTATTTTTAGTGTGTTTAACTTAATGTTATGGGGAATGTTTTTTATTTTTAACTAACAGGGGGAGAAAGGCAAATTGGGAATAAAGTTATGGTTAATGTATTAAGCGGGTATAGATTTTTATTTATTACAACGGCTATTGTTTCTTTTTTGCCAATCGTGAGTGTTAATGCGAATCCTAATAATTTAGGAACTTCCTGTAATGTATCAGAGAGTTTTTTTACATATAGCGATAGTAAAAAACATACGATAAGTAATAAAAATTATACTCCTTCTGTCTCTTCTCTAGATGATTTTGTTGCTGTCTTCTCTATAGAAAAAGAGGGAACTGTTTTAAATTTATTAGAGACAAATATTATCTCGCATAGGCCAAAGCAGATGTTTTTATATAGTGCATCTGTAAAAGATGATGGCAAGCTTGTTCTAACCAATTCAAATATTAAGGATATGTCCGGTTTTCGTGTTCAGAATGGGCAAGTTGTGATGAATAGAGGGAAGATTGAAGGTAGTTTGCAAGCTGTATGTGCAGAAGGAAAAAAAACCGATATTGCTTTAGTGAGCGTAAATATTGATATTGTATCAGATAATTTGAATGCAAAAGGGATTGGATTTGTTAGTAGTTCTGATGCATTCATTAGGATGTCAGGCAGTACTATTACTTTTAATGAGATTGGTGCGTTTTCAACACAATTTGGGGGAAAATATCTTATTGATACAACCAATATTCAGGGAAAAGGTAAGAAACACACGATTGTAGTTGATAATGAAAGTGTTGATGAATTTCCAAGAGCTTTTGACATATCACAGGGTGGTAATGTTCAATTACGTGGTGATTTTATTCAGCTCACTGATATGCATGGCTTCTTGATTACGAATTTTGCAGGTTATGCAGATGCTGAAGGTAAATTGGTTCAAGAATACGCTTCATCAAATGAGTTTAAAAAGACAAATATTAAGATTGAAGGTACAGAAATTTCTGTTCAGGGTGAGGGAGTATACGGTCTGTATTTTTATGGATTAGGCCCAGATGTATGGGGTGATATGTTTAAGGTAGGGAGTGAAAAACTTTCAAAAGTAGAAAAAATTGTTTGGGGTGAAGCATCTTTGCATTTGTCACAGACAACTTTTTCAGTTCCCGATGGTATTGCCATTTATAGTACGGGAGATGATATTTATGGAGCTGAAGCTACCATTGAATTAACAGAAAGGACAAAGATCTCTGGTGATTTATTGTTAAAGGCTCAAAATAATTCTTCTCTATTGGTGAAAGCAAAGGATTCTATCCTTACAGGGGGTATTCGTGTTGAGGATGCATCAACTGTTCACTTAGAATTAACAAATGGCTCTGCATGGTATCTCACCAAAAGAAAACATACAGATTTACTGGAATCTCTTCCTGTAGATTCATTACTTTCGTCTATAAGCATTTCTGATAGCACAATTTTTTTTGATAAATTTATATCTCAAGATTATCAAACGCTATATATTGGAAAAGTATATATTGAGAAAGGAAGTAATCTAAATGACATAAATCCAATAGAGGGGATACAATATGATAAAGAAGCCTATAATGCAAAGGGAAATGTGCAGATTAAGATGAGTGCGTTTGTGAATAATGACGGCTCGTTTAATCCTCAAAAAACTGATCGTATTTTGATCTACGGGAATGTTTTGGGAAGTACACTGCTCATGATGGAGAAATTTTCCAAAACCTTAGAAGAAGAAGCTGGCAATAAAGGAAGTCAAAGTATTTCACTTGTTCAAGTTGCTGGGACAGCAGAGGAAAGTTCTTTTAAGTTAGCCAATAGTTATACTACGGTGAATGGATTTCCTTATCAATATAAACTTCGTGTCTATGGTCCAAGTTCTTCTTCTGGAAATGCAGATCCAAAGAATAGATTGGTTGTTGGAGAAGGGGATTTTTGGGATTTTCGTCTCGAAAGTGTTTACATTGGTCCTGAATTAGATTCTTCTGAAACTGCTTCTAAGCCAACGTCTACAGTTTTACCTCCTCAATCTGAAGAAGAGACGGTTCCTTCTAAACGACCAACAGAGACTATTTCACCTGAACAACCCCCTTCTGTTGAGCCTCCACTTATACCATCTACACCTTCTTTGCCTGAAGGATCTGAACCGTCTGAAATATTTATCCCTACGGATTCGACGCTGACTCCTTCTGCACCAGTTCCGTCTGAGCCTCCCTCTGTACCAACAGTTCCGGAGGCTCCTTCTGCTGTGCAACCTATGCCTGCACCGTTTGTTCCAGTTGAAGATTCTACTAATGATGTTCTGCCATCTGAGCCCTCTGCTCCGGAGGACACTTCATCTCTGGATACTGTTTCTCCTCCTTCTGCCCCTGTTGAACCAAAGCCTTCTCAGTCCTCTGATGCTTTGGAACCTTCATCTAATCTCTCTATACCGCTTGATGTTCCGCCTGAGCTAGGTATTAGAGCGGTTGTTCCACAGGTTCCAACTTATCTTCTTTTGCCAAATGCCTTATTTCATGCTGGTTTAGTGGATATGACCACGCAAAATAAGACGTTAGAGACAATGCGGAATGCTTTTCATTCCTTTGGGAAAGATGATAAAAAGACAGCCTTTTTTCTGCGTGCTTATGGGGGGAGCCATCACTATGCTTCCAATTTATCTGCTTTTGAATATGGTTATGGTGCTGAGCTCGATTATAATGCACTTGAAGCAGGTGTTTTGTTAAACGAGATTGAGAGTTTATATGGTCGTACATTCTTTGGAGTTTTGGGGAACTATGGAAATCTTTCTCTACACCCTCAGGATGTTGAACAAAGCAAAAAAAGCGCATTTAATAAATGGTCTGTTACTGCTTATGGAAATTTGCAGCATGATACCGGTTTTTATATGGATGGGGTGGTATCGTATGGTCTTTTTAAGGGAGATGTTTTGACCCTTGCACGGGGCAAGGTTGTGGCGTTAAAGGGTAAACAATTTAGCGGTTCTTTAACGAGTGGTAGAACGTTTGCAACAGGGTATAAAGGTGTTGTTTTTGATCCGCAGATTCAGGTTGTTTATCAGCATCTTCAGTTTAATCAGGCGCGTGATATTGATAATCTTGATGTTGATTTAGGAAAATTTCATCAATGGGTGGGGCGTGTTGGTGGGCGTTTAAGCAAGACGTTAGGTGTTGTGGAAGAGGGACGTGAAGTTTCTTTTTATGGTAAGCTTTCTTATTTGCATAGTTTTGAAGATAAGCAATTCGTTTCTTTTAAAAACGATTTTCAGTTAGGTTCCTTTGGTTCTTCTTTGGAAGCAGGGGTTGGGTTTAATGCCCGTCTCTCATCAAAACTTTCTCTTCGTGGAGATGTCACTTATCAGCATAGATTTAAGAAAATTGGTTTTTCTGGAACGAGTTTCTCTGCTGGATTGCGCCACCTCTTTTGATGAGCTGCAATATGTATTTTTAGTTAAAAGGCAGAAGATTTTCGGCCTTTTAATGTATTAAAATTTATTTTGCTTCATCAATATGGTTATTTTTTGATATAAAAGATTACAATAGATGCTTTCTTTTATGCGATGAGAAATTTTTCTAAAATTTTTGATGTTAAGATATGAGGACAGATTTCATTGTGAATATGAAAAGTTTGAATGCTGAATGCTTTCGGCATAATCTTTCAAAAGAGACGATATAGGTGGTTGTTTTTGTCCATTTCTTTATTCATTTTTATAGATCATAAGTTTAGTCTTTATGAGTTTTATGCATTGTTTTGAATTTTGTTTTAGAACTTTATTCACGTTTATATCATTTAATACGCATATTATTTGTTTCTTTTTTAGGATGTTTACTTAAGAATTTTGGATAGATACTTATTTTTAGAACAAAAAGAGGGAGTTTGAGGTCAAATTATAATAAAAGTAAAGTATGCTTTATCGTGTTGTTATGGTTGTTGTTTTGTAAGTGATAGGTGGCAGAGAAATTTCGATAAGATACAGGATATTATTTTCATTGCGGTCATGCGCGGATATCACCATTCTTTTTTCAGCATTCAATATTTGCGCAGATTTTAGCACTCGAGAATGTTCATAAGAAGTAATTTACCTTTTTTCAAAAGTCCTTCTTTGCATGCCAGCTTCGTTTGTGATGGACAAGGGGTTAATTGATTAAATATAAACAGGTTTGAAATGAAAGAAATTTATAATATTTAGTTTTTATTCAATATGTAAAATGATGAATGAGCATTCTGAATTATTGCATGAAATTTTCCTAAATCAATATCACGCGTCTTATTAAACTGAAGATGCTGATAAATAACCTGAATCTGCGGAGCAAAAACAACACCTTTATACCCTGTTGCAAACGTTCTACCGCTCGTTAAAGAACCGCTAAACTGTTTACCCTTTAACGCCACAACCTTGCCCCGTGAAAGGGTCAAAACATCACCCTTAAAAAGACCATACGATACCACCCCATCTATATAAAAAACCCCTATCATGCTGCAAACTTCCATAGGCAGCAACAGACCATTTATTAAATGCGCTTTTTTTGCTTTGTTCAACATCCTGAGGGTGTAGAGAAAGATTTCCATAGTTCCCCAAAACTCCAAAGAATGTACGACCATATAAACTCTCAATCTCGTTTAACAAAACACCTGCTTCAAGTGCATTATAATCGAGCTCAGCACCATAACCATATTCAAAAGCAGATAAATTGGAAGCATAATGATGACTCCCCCCATAAGCACGCAGAAAAAAGGCTGTCTTTTTATTATCTTTCCCAAAGGAATGAAAAGCATTCCGCATTGTCTCCAACGTCTTATTTTGCGTGATCATATCCACTAAATCAGCATGAAATAAGGCATTTGGCAAAAGAAGATAAGTTGGAACCTGTGGAACAACCGCTCTAATTTGGAGATTAGACGAGGAATCCAAAGGGTCAGAAGACCCAGAAGGCTTTGGTTTAACATGGGAAAGAAGCAGAAGGAATAGAATCCGGAGATGAAGGAGATACCGGAACAGAGGGCGGTAATAGAAGTTCCATGAAATGATTATTAGATAGAATTTTCTAGGCAAGAAACTAAAGTGTGGAAGGCTGCTCGTAGGAAACTTTGCTCTTTGGAGGGGGAAATCAAAAAATTTTTTATTTAGGAAAATAGTGTTGAATTCCCTTCTTCTGATCGTAAGAATAAATCGTTGTTTCAATGATGATATCAGCTATTTTTTGCCGAATTTTTAAGAAAAATGCTTTTGTGGAAGTATGTAGCCTATATAGATGTTTATAGGGAGATGGGGGGCGGTCTTGAGAGTGATGTTTTTATTCTTGTATGGGGGTAGCAATGTTAAAAGGTCAAAAAACATGTTTAAGGTATTTTCTTGTCTAAAGGGGGGAGGAAAGGAAGAGGGAAGATTTAATGATTACGAAGATTTTAGGAGATTTTTGGGGGGAGATTAGGGAGATAGGATTTCTGAGAGCTCTGGAGATGCAAGGGGATAAGATTTCTGGAGGATTGTGTGGGCATTCTTTATCGGCGATGATTGCGCTTTTGGGTGCTTAATTTAATCAGTGATCTTGATTATACCACATTCACCATTTTCGCTACCGAAGGAGAGGTTTTGCCCTGCTTGATCCCAATTAAGTGCTGAGATAGCACTTTTCCCATAACCTTTTAGAAGGACTTCTTTTCCATCATGGAATTGTGCCGCTAAAATCATTCCATCATTGAAGCCTATTGCTACAATTTCTTTGTTTGGGTGGCATGAAACGGTGCTAACAAGTGCATTTGCTCGTGTGCCTAGTTCTAGAGGTGTTTTTCCCATGGGGCCATCTTTTGTATGAAAGGGCCAAACAATTGCGGCAGAGGCACCTGATGTTGCTAGCCATTTTCCTTTTGCACTCCAAGACCAGCTTTTGACTTTGCTTGGGTAGCCACTCATGCGGAGGTGCTGATTATCAGTGAGACGCCAGCCGTGTAAGGCGTTTTCTTGCATGGTGGAAATGACATAGCGGTTGTCTGGTGAAAAGGTGACACCACAATGAGCTCCTTTCCATACCAATGTGGTGGGAGATATTTGCGTTGATAACCAATGAAGAGTGACTCCATTGTAATGGGCAACGGCAAGTCGCAAACCTTTTGGGGCAAAAGCAAGGCCTTCTACACTGCGTTCATGTGTGAGCTTTTGTCGTTCTTTTCCAATATGCGCAAATGCGAGGCGTGAGGAGGAAAAAGCAAAAGCTTTTTGTGGACCAAAAGCAACGTTGTTTATCCATTTGCGTTCTTTTTGGCTTAACACTTCCGTGTGATCTGCTGCGGTTGTTTGACAGACTTTTCCATCTTCTCCACCGGTGATGATCGCGGTATTGTCATGGGAAAAATGGCTTGAAATTATTCCTTGGTGCACTTCAACGATTTGTGGGGTTGGATTAAAAAAAACAATGAGACCTTCTACGGAAACAAAGGCTGGTTTATTGCCTATAAAACCGCAGGAAAGGCAGTAACTTTTGAGATCATAATGGGTAATGTTTGGCATTATCACTCACTTATGCGCAATTTTCAAAACCAGTTTTTAATTTTTCAGCATCAAGAGAGCGTCCTATAAAGACAAGGCGGCTTTCTCGTTTTTCATCTTCACGCCATGGGCGTTGATGTTGTCCTTCAAGAAGCATATGTATCCCTTGAATGACGTAACGATCATCGTCTCCTTGAAAGGCGATAATGCCTTTAAGACGCAAGATATCAGGTCCTTGTTGCTGTGTAACCTGCTGGATCCAAGGGAAAAACTTTTCTGGTTGCAGAGCATCTGTTTTTAAACTTACAGAAGTGATGGTAATATCATGAATGGTGGATGCGTGATGATGGTCATGATCATGATTACAATCGGGACCACATACATGATCTGCGTGATGATGGTCAAGAAAATGGGGATCATTATCTAAAGTGCGTTGGAGATCAAAGGAACTACGATCGAGGAGTTTATCAACAGGGATGTTAACGCGCTCTGTTGCGTAAATTATGGCTCTGGGATTAATGGCCAGAATAAGGGATTCAGCATGGCTGCGTTCTTGTTGGGTGACAAGATCAATCTTATTTAAAAGAATAATATCCGCGAAGGCAATTTGGTCTTCAGCTTCACGACTTGTTTTTAATTGAGAGGGAAAATGCTTTGCATCAACGACCGCTATGACACTGTCGAGAGCTGTTTTTTCATGGATAGTATCATCCATGAAAAAGGTCTGTGCTACGGGAACGGGATCAGCAAGCCCTGTCGTTTCTATAATGATCGCATCAAATCGATGAGAACGTTGCATCAGACTTTCTAGAATGCGAATGAGATCACCACGTACGGTGCAGCAAACACAGCCATTATTCATTTCATAAATTTCTTCGTCTGATTCAATGATCAGGTCATTATCAATACCAATTTCACCAAATTCATTGACAATGACGGCATAACGTTTGCCATGATTTTCACTGAGAATGCGGTTGAGAAGGGTGGTTTTTCCAGCACCAAGATAGCCTGTGAGAACCGTAACGGGAAGTTTTTTGGGGTGTATCGTTTCCATGGAGAGACCTTTTATTGTTCTTTATTGCCATGTGTTTATGTTAAATCGATTGATATCATCAAGTAAATCACGAAGCTGAGACAGAACATGAGAAAAGATTGCTTCACCGGCTTGTGGTGTTGCTTTGCTTGCATTTCCTGCCGCACCTTGCGTATTTAGATCTTTCATTGTCCAACCAAAGGCATGAGGACCATAAGCACGTAAATACCGATAATTGGCAATCATATCCGCTTGTTTATTATGAAAATTTTCTGCCTTTTCCATATGGACTTTTTCTGGTGCTAAATAGAGCATGAGAGAGGTTTCGATAAAGCCTCCATGGATATCAAGATGTTGTTGAGATGGCTCCATGAGACCTTGTGGTAAACCAAAACGGCTCCAGCTTGTTGCTACAGCGAGCATCGAAAGGCGCCTTCGTAATTCGGTGATAACGATGCTCATTAAAGGTGAATTTCCTCCGTGAGCATTGAGAAGAAGAAGACGGTTGATCCCTTTGTGATAACAGTTTTCACCAATCTTTATCCATCGCTTAATCGCATCAGAAAAGGTAAGGGTTTGCGTGCCTGTAACATCCATATGTTCTATAGAATAGCCAATCTTTTCAACCGGTAAAAGTGCGATATGAAACTGCTCTTTTGTTTGTAAAGTGAGGGCTTTTGCAAAAGCTTCAGCAATAATCCAGTCGGTTTCGAAAGGAAGGTGCTCTCCGTGATATTCGTGTGCACCCAAAGGTAAAAGAGCGAGAAAAGGTGGGTTAGATACCATAAATTAATGCCCAAAAGAGAAGTCAAAAGAGACAAAGTGATCAAAGGTGCTGTCACTATTTAATCTATCTATAAGAGAAACGCAAATAGGCGTCTTTTTACATCACATATGGATGCATAAAAATGAGAGCTTTGTTAAAAATAGAGAAGCTTTTATTGAGCAAAGCCAACGCAACTTTTCTGTAATATGAGGCAATATTTCTCAAGATAATTATCTTTTGTAAGTATTTCTGATTCATATTCTCATTTTTAATAAGTAAATATTCATACATATTAAATACTTATACATCAAATAATGAAAAATATTTTTCATTATTTATTGAAAATGTAATTTTTTCTGTAAGTTACATATTCTTCTTTTATTATGGAGCGATGATAATCAAAGTATTTCTATTATTGCGATAGTACAGACTTTAGTTGCAATCAGGTGTTCTAAATTCTTAATTCAATTATCTGTATATTACAAAAGAATAGAAATGTTTGTTGATTGATTTTATTTTGGATAGTGTCTTAACAGATTTTAGTGTTCATGAGAAAAAATAAATATAAAGGGAAGAATTCACGTAAGATGAATTTGTAATCTCATAGAGCAGTTTATAAGATGATTCAGTAAGAAACACCGTTGAATACAAGAAACACCATTGGATACATGATAAACAGAACGCCATTGTGTTGCACATTGACGCTTTTGTTTTAAAGAAACATTTCTCAAGGTATCCAAGCCTATTTTGCAACGGCGCCCGTGAATAGTATAACGGTAAAGCCTTATAATATAAAATCTATTGTGTTCCAGCATCTTTACACTTTTAAAGTAAAAAGGGACACCATCATTCACTTTGCCAGTTTTCAATATTGTGTTAACAGCGCTTGATAGTTAAGATACCTCATAAGTGGATATTTTCCTTTCTTCAAGTGTGTTTACACACACACCGATCTCGTTTGTGATTTGCAAGTGAAGAATTTTGATTGATTCAATATAAACAGAGTTAAAATATAAGAGAGTTTTATAATCGTCAGCTTTCTCATTCAACAGGCAAAACAATAAATTATTATTATAGATTAATATTTTGCGATTAAAGTGATCGGTTGATGAATTTATCATTCAATATCAGTTTTCATGGCGTTATTTTTTCAATGTGCTTACTTAAGTTGGTATTTTAAAAATGCAATTTTTTAGTAAGTTTCTCTATTCCTTTTCTTTCAAGAATTTGATTAATTCTTTATTATTTATTTTGCACAAATTGAAGACAGTTATGTGAATATTGCTAAAAATTTCGTTCAAAGAGAATTATTTGTTACTAATATAGAGTAAATATAATTACTTAAAATATAAATATGGTTGTGATCTACAATATTGACGAAAAATATGGAATAACTTTTATGAAAATTAAGAAAGAAAGTTTTTTCAGTATTTTGGGGATCATCTCATTTTTCATGACTCTCTTTTTATCTGGTTTTAGGTAGTTTGTTGGTGTTCTAGTATTGCTTATAATTTTTTTGTAAATCTGATAGATTTACTTATTTTATGCGTTTGTTTTATTAGGTTTGAAAGTCAATATTTTGTGTTCTTTATGCTGTATGGGATAAAGGGGGCTGAATTACCTTTTTTAAGATGCTATGCAGTATTTTTTCTTTTTATATATCAGTAAAAGTTGAGAATCATTTTATTAACGTCTCTTCCATTTGAAGATAGAGATCTTAATTGTTTTTTTACACTTTATACCTGTTTTATAGAAAAATAGCACACTATTTAAATTTGTTTTATTAGGATAGATTTGTTTTAGATCAAGTTTTTATTTGATACCAATTTCATTTTTATATTTATTGAAATAATAGACAATCATATATCATTATATTGGCAGTTTTAAATTTTATAGTTCTTTAAAATTAATTACATTTTAAATTATTTATAAAAGCTCTATTATATAATTTTTTAAATGAATTTGTTTCGTAATATTTCTTATAATAAGAAATTTAATAAATTATTATTATTTTTAATTATAGCAATAAAAATGACAAAATATTACTGTTGGTATCTTGAGTTATTATGGCGTAAAAGGAATAAATTATTTTTATCATTTATTGTTTTTTATCTTTACATGTAATACATAATGTGTTATATTATAATAACAAAATTACATATAATATTTTATTATGTGCAATTATATAAATGATTAAATATAATTTTTGGTTTTTATATATGTGAATATTCTTTCATTTTTTCAGTGAAGAAAAAGAGGAGCAAAGAAAGCTATGTTTAAAATATTTAAAAATCGTGTATGTTCATTTACTTTTACACTATTTATTCTTTTTTTTATACAAACTATAGAGGGAAATGCAAGTTTTGTAAAAAATAAAGTTCAAGAGAGAATGGCAATTACTATTCCTACACTAGAAAAAAATGTAGCTATTAAAGCTGTGGATAGAGTTGTTATTCAAGGCGTTGAGGAACAAGATGTTATTGCGTTAGGGAAACCTGAAAAAGCTGCTGCCTTTTCAGGTTCAGCCTTTTGGGGGGGAATAAGTATTTTATCACTTCTTGCTTCTTTATGTATTGGGGATGTATTAGGTACTGTTGTAACTCTTTTTGCAATATTTAGTACACTTTAGTAGGAAGCTCATCGACAGAGTCGAGGATTTTTTTGTTCACTTCATTATTTTTAAAAAATAAATATTTTATTATTTATACTATACTAGATAATAAAATCACTAATCTTAATACTAAATGTAGCTTTTATTAACATTATTAAAGTTCAAGATCCTACATTTATGTTGTTTTTTACAAATTAGCGTAACCTGATTTTTTTTTACAGTTTATGATTATTTTCTAGTAATAAGGCTAGTATACTTACTATCTTTATCAGTCTTTTAATATTGTCTACCTTTTCTCATATGAAGATTATTCATCAAAGGTATATTTTATCCTTTTTAAATTTTTTTATCTTTCATAAGGGGATAAAATAAAAAATATCCCTATATCCATGGCTCTCATGCAATAAGAAAAATGAGAAATTATTATTTATCATTTTAAATTTGTTTATGTTAAATCCATCAGAAGTATTTTTTACGTATAACAAGTTGCGTTCGTGTATGGATAAAATTATTAAAAAAAAGACTAAAAATTCTTCTCATTAATTATCTCTAAGGTTCAAGGACTGTTGTAGTATTGGAAAATAAATGATGGTGCTGGTTTGTATCTTCATAGAGTAAAGATAGTGATACACAATGAATCTTATGCCATCTCATGGGGTGGTTTATACTGTCGCATTTACGGGACATATTGTGAGAGCGAAGTGGGGATGTGCGTCGTTGGAAAATGCTTTTATTAAAACAGAAGCCTGAATTTTTGATACAAGTGTATTCTGGGTTGTTCTGTTGTGTAAGGGAAAGATGCTGTTAAGTAAGGTAATTCAGGAGTACTTATAGCTTAGCGGAAGAAGGGCAATGAAGTAAAAGGTCTTGTTTAGCACGAAGACGTGCAATCCATTGATCTTCACGAATAGCAGTATTATGCACTGTAATGAGTTCATTTTTTTTAATTTCAGCGGTTACTGTTGCTTTTTCCAAAAGACCACAAGGAATGGCGTGGTGAGCGCGTGCTTCTGCAATGTTCATTATCCAAGCACGATAAGTATAAAGACCGATAAAGTCTAGCTGATCACCTGGATGTAAATCTTTTTTAGCAACAGCACAGACTTCTACTACGGGATGGCTAAGAGGAACCATATCTTTTTTGCCATAAAGCATAATACGTGCGCAGGTGAGGGGAACTTCCATTGCTGTTAAATGATAGGGGCGATGAAAGGTGAAGTAAGGCCCCTGACCAATTTTTAAATCTTCCATACGTTCGCGTAAACGCGGGTGTGCTATTTCGGCAATGACAAAGACACCAGGTGAAACACCTGGACCTATTGAATAATCTACAACACCATATTGTTGTAAAATGCCCCCATCTTGTTTTGGAATAAGCACTTTGTTTAAATCTTGTAGCGCTGCTCGTGGTCCATGCATTCCTGGGCAATCGGGGAGAAGTCCGGTGGCATTGGCAATGGCTGCCATTTCAACCATCGTTTTGGAACCATCAATAAATTCAACCAACATGCGCACATTCATATTACGCCGGAATGCTTCTTCTTCGTAAGCGTCAGGTGTAGCATCAAAGCGCAGAGGATTATTTTTTCCTTTACCCGCTGCAACAATCTTATGTCCAAGGGCTGAAACAAATTCTATGAGTTCCATACAAGAAGTAGGTTCATCGCCGGCACCAAGTGTATAAATGAGCCCTCGTTTTTCTGCTTCATGTTTGAGATAAGCGCCAATTGTAACATCTGCTTCAACATTCATCATGACAAGATGTTTGTTATTCTCAAGCGCTTTGATACCAATCTCTGCTCCTGCTTCGGGATAGCCTGTTGCATCAACGATAATATCAATTTGTTCATGGCGCAAAACAAGGTTAATATCATCTGTTGCTGCAATCAAACCCTTTTCAATGCTTTGGGTGAGAGCATAAGTATTTTCAACTTCACAGACATGTCCATCTTCGCCATAGGCTAGTGTAGCGGCATCAAAAATACGTGACGGTGTCCTCGTGGCTACAGCAGCGACTGTTATACCATCCATATGCGCAATACTTGATAATAAATCTGTGCCCATTTCACCACAACCAATCAGTCCAATACGGATAGGGGGATGGTTTTCTGCACGTTGTTTCAAATCATGCGCTAAACCTGTTAGGTTCACATTGCTTGCCATTCTTTTTTCCTATTTGAAAACTACTCTGCTAAAGAACTTTTCTCATTCATAAGGTGCATTTGTTTTTAAGACAATTAATCTTTTATTCTTGATGCTCTAATCAATGGATTTTATAAAAGCAAGAGGGGTGGTTTCTTTTATCAAATAAAATAGGAATAGCGTTATGCAGCAAAAAATAACAGTACAAGATGTCACCAGTTTTATTGGGAAAGAAGTGGGATTATCGGAGTGGCGTCTTGTTACACAGGATATGATTAATCAGTTTGCATGTGCTACAGATGATCATCAATGGATACACGTTGATGAGGAAAAGGCTAAAAAGACACCTTTTGGCGGCACGATTGCTCATGGTTTTTTAACATTATCGCTTTTGTCTACGCTCGCTTATGAAGCTCTTCCAGAGTTAGAAGGGAGCACAATGGGGATTAATTATGGTTTCGATAAAGTACGCTTCATGAGTCCTGTGAAAACAGGGGTACGGATACGTGCGCGTTTTGTGTTAGACGACGCAGAAATTCGTCCTTCTGGTCGAGTGGTTTTCCATTATGGGGTTACGGTGGAAATTGAAAAGTTAAAAAAACCAGCTCTTACAGCTCAATGGCTTATTGTTGCTGTTGTGGAAGAAAAACCTTCCAATATCTAGATTATTTGAGTGCTTTATTTTATAAAATTTTTATACAATTCTATTAGAAGTTTCTTCAATGATGATATTGAGAATAATCTATAGGATAATAGATATGGTGGAGCTATCATAGCGTTGATAGCCATAGCAGGTTGCTATCTTTCCTAGATCGTTTTGAAGAGGAGTTTCCTAATGAAGATAGTGCATTGCTTCACGCTTTTGTTTATAGCGTTCTTTAATGGGATCATACCCATCACGTAAAACAGAACGCTTCAAATGGAATATACTTGCGTTGCCAATTCACGGGTTTATTTTAAAGCAACATCTCTCAACGTTCGTTACGCCCATTTCGCAATGGCGCCTGTGAATAGTATAACGATAAAGCCATTGAGCACCCCTATCTTTATGCTTGTGAAGAAGAAAGCTGGCACCATCATATTATATGCTAGCCGCCAATGTTAAGACAGGTCTTGGCGCTTGAGATAATTCATAAGAGGCATGCCTTCCTTTCTTGTATGTTTTTACTCACACGGCTCTTCCTGCTTGTAACGTGCAAGCGAGAGGTTTTGGTTGATTCTATATGGAACAAATTGGGAATGAGAGGATCTTACGGTATTCAGAGTTCTCGTTCAATATGAATAACGCCATATTATCATTATAAATTCAATGTGTTATCTACGGTTTGGAGAGGTTGTGGTCAATGTCTTAATTTAAAGAGAGTCTCACATACTGTGAGATCTCTTATTTTATCCCCTTTTATATTCTTTTATATTAAAGCCATTAAAACTATTTTCTTTCATGTTACAAACGGATGGGGAGAGATAAAAACTGTTTAAGAAAAAAGTTTCTAATCTCTTATGAGTGTTTTCGATAGGCAAGGGTTGGTGCACTTGGAAAGTGGCAAAGGGGATGATGGTATTGGCATGTGAAATTCTAAGTCTTTTAATGTTTTGTTTTATCAAGTTTTTGTACGATTTTATCAGAAGTCCATTGGGTTGTAATATTAAGCACGATCAAAAGGATGATGACGATGGTCATGATGAAGGTATTGTAGCGTTGGTAGCCATAGCGGATTGCCATATCCCCTAAACCGCCTCCACCAAGATATCCAGCAAGTGAGGTGGCTCCTATAAGAGAAATGACCATGACTGTAAAACCTGTAATCAGGCTAGGGAGAGCTTCAGGAATAAGAACATGTCTGATAATTTGAAGACGACTTGCACCCATCGAGCGGATCGCTTCAATGAGACCGTTTTCAACGGTTTTAAAAGAGAGTTCCGCCATGCGTGCATAAAAAGGGATAGCTGAAATGGTCAGTATAAAAATTACAGCAGGCATTCCTATCCCTCTTCCTACAACGATACGCGTAACGGGAAGAAGATAAAATGCAAGAATGATAAAGGGAATGGCACGAATACTGTCAATGATCATGCTTAAAGGGCGATTGATGAGAGATGAGGAAAAAATCCCTCCGCGTGCTGTTGTGTGAAGAAGAAGACCAAGGGGAAGCCCTATAATAAATGCCATAACAGAAGCACTAAGTGTCATCAATATTGTATCAATAACAGCTTGGGGAAGTTCATGAGACAGAACATTAAACATAGCCTAAGACCTCACAATATCGTCCTTTTTTCGTTAACCATTGAACAGCTTTTTCTAAAGCTTCTTTATCTTCTCCAGGAAGAGCCAAGAAGAGTCTCCCGATGGTTTCATCTTGAACTGTATCAATGCCACCATGCAAAATACGTGCTTTTAAACCACTCTCATTTTCTAGAAGATGAAGAAAAGGCTGCTGGGCAATTTCACCGGCAATATTAATTTCAATGACAGCTTCTCGTCCGATTGGTTTGAGATTTTTCGCAAATTTTTCAGGAAGTTGCGGGGTTACAAGCTTGAGCATGGCTATGGTTGTATCGTCTTGCGGTGATGTAAAGATGTCTTTCACACGTCCTTCTTCTACAATGTTTCCCTGATTAAGAACAACAACGCGATGCGCTATGGTGCGCACAACTTCCATTTCATGGGTGATGAGCACAATCGTGAGATTGAGGTGTTTATTAATATCAGCAAGGAGCTCTAGAATAGATTGTGTTGTTTCAGGGTCAAGAGCAGAGGTGGCTTCATCTGATAACAATATTTTAGGATTAGCAGCGAGCGCACGAGCAATGCCAACGCGTTGTTTTTGTCCCCCGGACAATTGTGCCGGATAGCAATATTCTTTCCCAGATAACCCAACCAATTCAATCAGTTCAAGGGCACGTTTGTGGCGTTGTTTTTTACTTACACCACTTAATTTAAGTGGCAATGCAATGTTATCAAGAATATTCTGCGATGAGAGAAGATTGAAATGTTGAAAAATCATCCCAATTCGTTGACGGTAAGGCGCCCATTCTATCTCTGATAGATTAGAAATATCAACATCTTCAAAAAAAATGGACCCTGCATCAATCTTCTCTAACCCATTTAAACAGCGAATAAGTGTTGATTTTCCTGCTCCACTGCGCCCAATAATGCCAAGGATTTCACCAGCATGGATATTTAAAGAGAGATTATTAATCACCGGAACACCAGCCGTTTTGTTAAAACAACGGCTGATGTTTTTTAAGGAGATAAGAGTAGGTTTTTCCATTCACAATTACTCGGATATTTGGCACAGTTATTCAGATATTTGGCACAATTACCAAGATGTTTGGGCGGTATTGCCAAAAATCTCTTTGATTTTTGCACGGATAAGATCGTTGTTGTAAGCGGCAACTAATTTTTTAACCCATGGTTCATCTTTTTCGCTCGTGCGTACAACGATGATATTATCATAAGGATTATTTTTTGCGCTCTCCCATGCGACTACATCTTTTTCGAAGTTTAATCCGGAAACAATAGCCCAGTTTGTGTTTATAATTGCAAGATCAAAATCGTCAATAGCTCGTCCTAACATACCGGCATCGAGCTCACGAATTTGCAGGTTTTTAGGATTTTCGATAATATCAAGTGGAGATGCAAGAATATTATGAGGATCTTTTAACTTAATGAGACCTAAAGAATTAAGAAGAAGTAAGGCTCTTCCACCATTAGATGGGTCGTTCGGAATACCAACATGTGCACCATCACGAAGATCTTTTAAGTCTTTTATTTTGTGTGAGTAAACACCGATTGGAGCAATAAATGTATAGCCGACAATTGAAAGTTTATAGCCACGTTGTTTCATTTGTTCATTAAGATAAGGGGCGTGCTGAAAAGCATTCGCATCGATCTCTCCTGCGTTAACAGCATCATTAGGCAAAGCGTAATCAGAAAAATAAACGAGTTCAATATCTAAACCGGCTTTTTTAGCCTGTTCAGCAGCAGTTTTCCAAATAATAGCATCCCGCCCTTCCATAATACCAAGTTTGATTTTTGATTTATCTGCGGCGATGGAAAAAGCAGTAGACAAAAAAAGTGCAAAGAGAGAGAGGAATAATCCTATAATCCGACTACGAGAAAAAATTTTTAATGTCATATGCTTTTAACTTTCTTTTTCGAGAAATTTTTTGAGGGAAGTTTCAATATACTCTGTATTTTTTAGGCAGATTTAAAGTTATACAAGCTTTAGAGAATATTCAATCACTTTTATTTTTAAAAGAGTATTATTTTTCCTTCTATTTTAGTTGTTTTGGGGGCTGATCATCATTTGTTCATAGAAATTCTCTGAAATTCAAATAATTAATTCTTTTATTGCAATCATTTGTTGAGGGAACCAATGCCCCTTTAAAAACTTCTGTAAGGGACAATTGGTTGAAGAACCGGACAATCAGATGATGCTTTAGCCGTAAATTCATGAAGAACATACTGCGCAATCAAGATCAAAAGGCCGTGTTCGTGTAGGCGATAAAGAGAAATTTTGTTGCAATGTTGTGGGGGATTGGGGGGAATAAAGGTTGCTGATCATTGGATTTAAACGCGGCAAATTTTTGCAAAGGCGAATTTTTGTCCTTCATATGTTTTAAGAGAGGAAGAAAAATAATGTTAAGAAAGAAATTTTTATCAACAATGATGACTTTATGGGCTTTAGGAGCGTCAGGGGTGGCTGTGACTGCTTTTCACGCACAAGCTGGAACCATTACAGGAACAGTTGCTCGTGTTGCATCAGGTCAGGTATCTTTACGCACAGGCCCTGCGACAGCTTATAAAGTTATCGCAATGGTTCCAATGGGAGCAAAAGTGCAAATTTATGGCTGCCTATCCAATAAAACTTGGTGTTCTCTTGGTTATCATGGAAAAGTTGGTTGGGCATCTGCACGTTACGTCAATGTTAACGATGTTCCTACCATTGCTTTTAAAAAGATGCCAGCAAAATCAAAATCCATGGTAAAATCGCCAAAAGAAAAAGTAAAACAGGCTGTTTCCGACTTTAAAGCTCTTCCGGCGATTCAAAAAACACGGAAAAATATGCAAAAACTATACAGAACAGATATGATTATCGATTCTACAGGTGTTAAAAAAAGGGATGAACGAACAATTTTAAATCCGTCGCAAAAAGCACAAGGCGTTTCTGTAAAGCACGTGAGTGCTTATAATCCCTCCTTTCCTGATAATGTCAATTACAAAAATTTTGAACGTAATGAAACGCGTTACCGTGTCGTGACCTATCCTGCTCGATAAGGGTAAAGTTAATTTCACAACCGGAATGACAAAAAGGATCAGCAGCATGAAGCAAACAATGCTTATGCTGCTGATCCTTTTGTACCGTAAAATGTCATTAAGGCGGCAATGCTTAACTTAAGGTGGCGAGGCATTCAAGGATATTCCGAGTCAAATTTGACAATACCTTGGATTACAGTTCTTTAGGATGGTGATATGAACCTTCAGCTGGGGAAGGTTATACTGAAGAGAAGCCGGACTTTTGACAGACCGGCTAGGGGCTCTTTGTCCTTTCGGACAGGGCGTTAATTTGCGGACTTAGGCTTTATCAAATTACGAGAAATGAGCAATTCAGCAATTTGAACGGCATTCAATGCTGCTCCTTTTCTTAAATTATCGGCGACAACCCAGAAAGCTAAACCATTTTCAACGGTGATATCTTCACGAACACGGCTAATAAAGGTATCATCTTCTCCGGTACCTTCATAAGGTGTGGTATAACCACCATCTTCGTGTTTATCGATAAGCTGACAGCCTGGTGCATCGCGGAGGAGCGCTTGTGCTTCAGATGCGCTTAGTGGTTTTTCAAATTCAACATGGACGGCTTCGGCATGACCGATAAAGACAGGGACCCGAACAGCAGTGGCTGTTAATTTAATTTTCGGATCGAGAATTTTCTTCGTCTCAACCGTCATTTTCCATTCTTCTTTTGTATAACCATCTTCCATGAAAACATCGATATGAGGAATGACATTAAAGGCAATGCGTTTAGTGAATTTTTTTGATGTAATTGGGTCTGCAACAAAAACTGCACGTGATTGTTCGAAAAGTTCGTCCATTCCTTCTTTACCAGCTCCAGAAACAGACTGATATGTAGAGACAACAACACGTTTAATGATTGCAGCATCATGGAGAGGTTTTAAAGCTAAGACCAGTTGAATTGTTGAACAATTAGGATTTGCTATAATATTACGCTTAGAAAAGGCATTTATAGCTTCGCCATTGACTTCAGGGACTATCAACGGAACATTGGCATCATAGCGCCACGTGGAGGAATTATCGATGACGACACAGCCGGCAGCAGCAATTTTAGGGGCGTATTCTTTGGAAATGCTCCCTCCCGCAGACATAAGACAAAAATCTGTGTCAGAAAAATCGTAAGTATCCAGTGCTTTTACTTTTAAAGTTTTATCTCCATAAGAAACTTCTTGTCCTAATGAGCGTCGTGATGCTAGAGGGACGATTTCATGTGCAGGAAAACCACGTTCTTCTAAAATTGTAAGCATTTCACGACCAACATTTCCGGTTGCGCCGACAATTGCAACTTTATAACTCATTTTCTATATACTCCTCATGTCTCTCCACGTTTATTCCCCGTGCTATACTCAGGAGAGAGTGAGTTGGTCAAGGAACATCATTAAATTATATTTTTGATTTTCAACAACTCAATTTTGTGCACACCAATCATCATCATTAGCACAATAAATTGTTTTATTTCAAATAATACGTCTCTTTTAATCTTTCAGAATTGAAAAAATTGAATATTTTACGCTAAGCTATTATCTCTTTAGAAAACACTTTAATTAAGTGAATTCCTTATCTTCTGTCAATGTGTACCTTCACACTTTTGAATTTTTTAAAGATGGTATTACGTATCGCGTTGGTGGAATCTTTTTATACTTTATCTGTTAATTGTTGAATTATTTGATTTTCTCCCTATGCCTTTAAAAGCGAAGCTTTCTATTACAGTCTGTAAACAGCTAGATTCTAGCGGTTTCTCATTTTTCACTTAAACTAAAGGCTCAACAAGCAGGCCTAAAAATATTTAAAAAGATATTGGGCATCTAAAAAACATTTGAATGTTTCAAGGAGGTATGCGTGCTTCATATCCTCATACCTTAAATGATAGAATTTATGGCACAACAGGATAAACTTAAGTATCCATATATAGATAAATTCTTATGAAAGTTATACATATAGTTTTTCGTGTCTATTTTTAATTTATATTTCTTATTTTTACTTTAATCCTGTTATGCTATAAAATATCATTATTTGTAGTATGATGGTATATGATCTTTAAGCTTTCTCGATATATTTAAGTGTTTTTTAGTGTGTGGGAATATTCTTAGGCTTGTTTGGCAAGCCTTTTTTAAGTGACTTATATGAGTGGAAAGTCAGCCGTTGAACACTCCCATATTTACGTTTAATAAAAGAGCAAGTTAGCACCATCATCCATTTTTTCAGCACACAATGTCGTTACAGCTCTTGGTTTGTGAGACGATTCAATAAGAGGTATGCCTTTTTGTACGTTTTTACTCACACGCCAACTTTGCTTGTAATGTGCCAACAGTGATTTTGATTGATTCAATATAGAACACGTTTGAAATGAAAGAATTTTACGATATTCGGAACACTTATTCAATATCAATAACGTTAGATTATCATTATAAATCAATGCACTATTTCTAAGTTAAACTCGTTAGAATTCGGATTATTTACAAATCAGATTAGATTAAGCATTTTCATTCTCATGAAGTGTGGGGAGACAGTCACAATTCTTGTCAATATTATTAAGGACTTTGATTATCTTTGCAATGAACTTATGAAAATAAGGGGTTATTTTTTTCATCAGAAATCAACTGCAAAATTGCTCTTTGTTTTTTGCGGGTCAGTATTCTGAAATTTTTTAAAAGTAAATATTCTGCTTTGCTTGCTATTCTGTCATCACAATGATAGAGGTTCTCTTCTTTTTTTGCGCCATCAGCATAAAAGAAGGAAACGGGAACATCTAATATATGAGCAATTTCCTGTAAACGTCTTGCACTTACGCGATTTAAGCCTTTTTCATACTTTTGGATTTGTTGGAATGTTACGCCTAAATGACTTCCTAATTGTTTTTGAGAAAACCCCATGACGTTTCTTCTGAAGCGAATTTTTTTGCCTAAAGAAATATCGTAAAAATGTAGATTTTTGGCTTTCACTTGATGTCCCCACCGGTTGCGAGCGCCCTCGCATTAGTATTCCGGGGTCTGGAAGTGCTGACTCAAAACAGCCCCTTGCTTTTAGTGCTGAAAGCACTTGGACATAACAAGAGCCCCCGGAAATTCCGGGATATCCGCAAAAGCGGTTTTATTTCTAGTTTGAGTTTTTCGGGCTTCCAGACCCTATTTGATTGTCGCGTATACAACCAAAAACACAAGCCTCCTTCATAAGGCAATTAATTTCAATCGTCAATTGAAATTACAACAGTGTTTCTTGTTTGTTGTTTCAAGTTTTCACGTAATTAATGCGTATATTATACATAAAAATATTGCTTGAGATACTTTAGATACTTGTAAAAATTGTAAAGCGAAATTAAAGGGTGATGGCAAGGTAATGGGGTGATTTTCTCCTTTACGATTTTATGTTTTCTCCCCCAAATTAGGCTGTTTTCCCGCTTTGAAGAGTACATAAACAGATAAATATTCTTGTCCCGATATGGTATACATAAGATGATATAACTTGTCGTTTTTATTCATCTTAAATCGAGGTATCTCAAATATGTTGTTCGTAAATAGTATAAATTAAAGTCCATGAAATATAACAATCTTTATGTTTAATATAATAAATTTCATTTACCTGAGTTGGTTCAAAATGTTATTATAATTCTTGCTTTTAAGAAGTTCATAAGAGCCATTTTTATTCAGATGCTTGTGTGGTGCAAGCGAATGGTTTTGATTGCTTCAGTATGAACAGGCTGGAATGAGAGAATCTGATGATATTTTTGGCTTTTGTTACAAGGTGTAAAGCGATATAAATATCTTCATTGTAAAATTCTTTTTTCAGAAATCGTAAATATTGAGATATCATATTGATAGAGACTTGATAACAGTGGGCTTGTAGAGGGAAATTGCATGAGGATTTTTTATTTTTTATGCGTTATTTCTTCATTGTTTTGCAAAGGGCGCGCTTCTGAGGCAAGCATAATGGGAACGCCATCACGAATAGGGTAGGCAAGTTTGGCTTTGAGAGAAATGAGCTCTTGTTTTTTTCGGTTGAAAGAGAGAGTACCTTTCGTCATTGGACAGACGAGCAATTCGAGCATTTTGGGATCTGTGGTCATTTTTTTCATGTTTGGACATTCATTAGTTTAAGCGGTAATCTGTTCCTGTTTGTTTCATAAGCGAGCGTTCTGTTAATGCAAGAAGAGTTTGGGCACGGCTTTCGATATCTGGAGCTTCAAGGAGAGCTTGTTTTTCTGCTGGTGTAAAGGGGATAAGAGCTGAAAAAGCATTAACCAATATAGGTGTAGGGGCTTCTATGATGCTGCTCCAATTATATTCCATTTCATGTATGGTTAGATATTTTTCTACAACGTCGAGTAAGTTCTCTCGGTTAATGCTTTCTTCAATATCAAATTCTTGCAAGTCTTTTATGTTTGATTGGATGAGAGCTGTTCGATAGGATTTTGTGTTTTTCAATTCTTGTTCTAAAGTGAAGCGGCAAACACCTTGTAAGATAATGAACAGTTGTCCGTTTCCTGTTTCACTGTAGTTTGTAATGCGCCCTATACAGCCTGTTTTATAAAGTTGTGTAGAGAAGCGATCTGTATCCGATGAAAGTGGTTGAATAATGCCCAATAGACGATCAGTTACCATAACATTTTCAATCATTTCAAGTGATTCTGGTTCAAAAATATTGAGTGATAAAAAACCACCGGGTAGTAAGAGTGCACCTTCTAAAGGAAAAAGAGCAATTTGCTTTGGAAGATCATTTTCGCAATTGTAAGAGATATTACCAGCTTTCATGAGTATTTTGTCACCTTTGTTCGGTAGTTTTAGTCTGTAAATAGTCGCTATTTATGACACTATTGAGAAAGCAGAAAACCTACTTCTTGTGCATTAAAATCATACTTATAAAATATTTGAAGTCCTTATTCTCAAAAAGAATATGAAACCCTATCTTTAAGGTTGAACTGCGCGCGAAAGAGTATTGCTTTGCGATCTTTTTAGTGTGTGACGTTTTGCATGATTTTCAAGAGGTATTTTTGTTTATAGCTTTTGATTTTTGTCTTAAATTTCCTAAAATGTGTTGCTTGCAATTTTTGTAAGGTTCAAAAGGATAATATTATAAATCTTTTGAAGCAGCTTATGCAAGTTTTAAAATGAGAACATTTTCATCACTTTACTAATGACAGTGTGATGAAGATAGGCTATAGGTTTAAATATGCTGGAAAGAGCGTTATCGTTTCTTTCATTCTTTTGCGGGAGAGTGCAGATTGCAAATTTTCGCATTGCCGCCGAAGGGGAAATAGCCCATAATCTCTCAGGCTTTAAGGACCGTAAAAGGAAGAAGGCAGATCTGGAAAGTCGGGAGAACCCGCGCCGAAGGTGTAAGCGAAAAATCTTTTCGCGAGTCTCTCAGGTTGATGACAGAGGGGGCAGAGACGACCATATTCTATGGGCGTTAGCGCAGCTTTGGAGTTATTATGGGCACAGCACAAGAAACATCTTTTTTAAAAACACTTCCTTTATATGATTTGCATGAAAAAGCAGGAGCAAAATTTGGTGCTTTTGCGGGTTGGAACATGCCTTTAACTTATCCTCTTGGCGTTTTAAAAGAGCATCTTCATACGCGTGCACATGCAGGACTTTTTGATATTTCTCATATGAAATTGATTGCGGTTGAAGGGGCACAAGCTGTGGAATTTTTGTCCTATGCTTTTCCCATTGATGCAGCAGCTTTAAAGATTGGGCATTCACGGTATAATTATTTGCTTAATGAGCAGGCTGGTATTCTTGATGATCTTATTATTACCCGTTTGGAAGAGGGTCGTTTTATGTTGGTCGCCAATGCTGGGAATGCACAGGCTGATTTTTTAGAATTGGAAAAGCGTGCGGTTGATTTTGAATGTCAAGTGATTGCCCTTGAAAGGGTATTGCTTGCGCTTCAAGGTCCTGAAGCGGCCGCTGTTCTTGCTGATGCCGATTTACCAGGGAATGAATTGTTCTTTATGCAAGGATTCGAACCACAACAGGATTGGTTTATAACGCGTTCTGGTTATACGGGAGAGGATGGTTTTGAAATTGCTTTGCCTATAGGGCATGCGCATATGTTGGCTGAAAAATTGCTGAGTGATTCTCGTGTTGAGTGGATTGGGCTTGCCGCACGCGATAGCTTGCGGTTGGAAGCGGGGCTGTGTTTGCATGGAAATGATATTACCCCTGATACGACACCTATTGATGCGGCTCTAATATGGGCTGTTCCTAAAAGTGTTCGAGAAAAAGCACAATTTTATGGTGCGAAGGCTTTTCTTGAAGCACTGCAAAAAGGACCGGCTCGTTGTCGTGTTGGATTAAAACCGCAAACGCGTCAACCTATTCGTGCCGGTGCGGTGCTTCTTGATGATCAAGGTAATGAGATTGGCATTGTAACATCAGGTGGTTTTGGTCCTTCTTTTGATGGTCCTGTCGCGATGGGTTACGTTCCTGTTGATTTTAAAGTTGAAGGGACACAAGTCTTTACAGAACTGCGAGGCAAAAAGATTGTATTATCAGTTCATTCTCTTCCCTTTGTTGAACAACGTTATTTTAAAGGATGATTTTTTATGTCTAAAACTTATTTTACACATGACCATGAATGGCTTAGCGTTGAAGGGCAGGTGGTGACTGTTGGGGTTACGCATTATGCGCAAGAGCAATTAGGGGATTTGGTTTTTGTTGATTTACCACAAAGTGGAACAAAACTTTCCAAAGGAGAGGCGGCGGCTGTTGTAGAATCAGTGAAGGCGGCTTCAGATGTTTATGCTCCTCTTGATGGTGAAGTGGTCGAAATAAATGAAGCCTTGGCTGATAATCCTGAACTGGTAAACCAGAAACCCGAAACAGAAGGCTGGTTATGGAAAATGACATTGCAGGATGAGACACAACTGGAGGGGTTGTTGGATAAAGATGCTTATAAGGCTTTGATTGGATGAGTACCATGATCGAGCGTTCTTTTTCTTCTCGACATATTGGGCTGCGTCCTGATGAAACACAAAAAATGCTTGATGTTTTAGAGCTTGATTGTGTTGAGACACTTATTTCTCAAGCTGTTCCACACTCTATCCATTTGGGACGTTCACTGAATCTTCCAGAGGCTGCTAGTGAAGGACAAGCCTTGGAAGAACTCTCCAAGATGATGGAGCGTAACCATGTGCACAAAAGTTTTATTGGGCAAGGATATCATGGAACTTATGTGCCTCCGGTTATTTTACGAAATCTGTTTGAAAATCCTGCTTGGTATACTGCTTATACGCCTTATCAAGCAGAAATTAGCCAAGGTCGTTTAGAGCTTTTATTTTATTTTCAGACATTGGTTAGTGAACTAACAGGTTTGCCTGTTTCTGCTGCTTCCCTTCTTGATGAAGCAACTGCTTTAGCTGAAGCCAATGCCCTTGCTGTTCGCTTTTTCCGTGAGAAAAAAACAAAAATTTCTCTTCAGAGTCTTTTACATCCTCAGACTTTGAGTGTTGCGCAAACGCGTGCTGAAACACAAGGGATTCAGATTAGCCAAAATGGCGAAATTGATCCTGATACAGCGGCAATTGTTTTGTCTTGGCCAGATACAAAAGGCTCTTTTCATGATTACAGTGAGATCATAAAAGAGGCAAAGGAAAAGGGAGCTTTAGTTATCGTTGTAGCTGATCCTTTAGCGCTTACTCTTCAGGAGCCACCTGCTCAATGGGGGGCAGATATCGTTGTTGGCACTATGCAGCGTTATGGCGTTCCGATGGGATTTGGTGGTCCACATGCTGGTTACCTTGCTGTGAGTGATGCGTTAACGCGTCTTATTCCAGGGCGTATTGTTGGTCAATCCGTGGATACCAAAGGACGCGTTGGTTTTCGTTTAGCTTTGCAAACACGTGAACAACATATTCGGCGCGATAAAGCGACGTCAAATATTTGTACAGCGCAGGCTTTGTTGGCTAATATGGCAACCGCTTATGCTGTTTGGCATGGGCCAAAAGGCTTACAAGAAATTGCGCAGCGAATTCATCATTTAACATGTCGTTTTGTTGCTGGTTTAGAAGCAGCAGGGATTCATGTTGAAGGGAAAAGCTTTTTTGATTGTGTGAGTATTTCTGTTAAGGGAAAAGCGCGAGAAATTGCGCATCAAGCCAAAATAGGTGGGCGCCTTATTCGTGTTCTCGATGATGACACTATTGCAATCAATTTTGATGAATTATCAACAGAAGAAGATGCTGGTGCTTTAGCGCAGCTTTTGGGGGCACAACTCTTTGATAAGGTTTCTCCACGACTCTTTGGAAAAAAACGGGATGCTGCTTTTCTTTCTCAGCCTTTTTTTCATGCTGTTCATTCAGAGACAGATATGATGCGCTTTTTGCGTCGTTTAGCGGATAAGGATTTGGCGCTGGATCGCGCTATGATCCCTCTTGGTTCTTGTACAATGAAGCTTAATGCAGCTGCTGAATTGATGCCTGTGAGCTGGGCGAGCATGGCCAATATACACCCCTTTGTTTCACAAGAGGATGCAGCGGGTTATTTGGAGATGATCAACCAGTTAAATGCGTGGTTGTGTGAAATTACAGGATTTGCGCAAGTTTCTTTTCAGCCAAATTCTGGTGCTCAAGGTGAATATGCTGGGCTTTTGGCTATCCGACGATATTACCAATCACGAGGAGAACATCAACGTACAGTTTGTCTTATTCCTGCATCTGCGCATGGTACCAATCCAGCTTCGGCTCATATGGCAGGGATGGAAGTCGTTGTGGTAAAATGTTTAAGCGATGGTGATGTTGATGTAGATGATCTCAAGATGAAAGCGCAATTGCATAAAGATAAATTGGCTGCTCTCATGATTACTTATCCTTCAACCCATGGTGTTTACGAGGAAAGCATTAAGGAAATTTGTTCTATTATTCATGAAAATGGCGGACAAGTTTATTTTGATGGTGCTAATCTCAATGCCCTTGTGGGGCTTGCTCGTCCTGCGGATATTGGCGCTGATGTTTGTCATATGAATCTTCATAAAACATTTGCTATTCCTCATGGTGGTGGTGGTCCTGGTATGGGACCAATTGGAGTTGCTGCGCATCTCAAACCATTCGTACCAGGTCATGAACAAGATGGGACAACGCATGCGGTTTCGGCTGCTCCTTATGGGAGTGCGTCTATTCTTGCGATTACATGGATGTATATTCGAATGATGGGGGCTGATGGCTTAAAATATGCAACACAAATAGCCATTTTAAATGCCAATTATATTGCTGCACGTCTTTCAGCCGCTTATTCCATTCTTTATCGGGGCAAGCATGGACGTGTTGCGCACGAATGTATTGTGGATACACGCGTGTTGAAAGAGCAGTATGGGGTGAGTGTTGATGATATTGCAAAACGTCTCATTGATTATGGATTCCATGCGCCCACGATGTCGTTTCCGGTTCCGGGAACTTTGATGATTGAGCCAACGGAATCAGAACCAAAAGCAGAGATTGATCGTTTTTGTGATGCTTTACTCTCTATTGCTGAAGAAGCGAAAAAAGTTGGGAATGGGGTTTGGCCAAAAGACAATAATCCATTGGTGAATGCCCCTCATACAGTGGCAGATACTTTAGATGATGCTTGGGTGCGACCCTATTCGCGACAAGAAGCTGCTTTTCCCAACAGTTCTCTTGATCCAGCTAATAAATATTGGCCTCCTGTATCACGTATTGATAATGTCGCGGGAGACAGAATGCTCATTTGTTCGTGCCCGCCATTGGGAAACACCTATTAAATAAAAAATATATATTTAATTTGTTTATTTGCATGAACGAAAAAAGCCCACACATTTTGTGTGGGTTTTATGTTTATTGATCATGTTGCTATGGTGTTATTTGTCTATTTTCTAGAACTTTGCATTGTTTTTTTATAACATGAGAAAAATCGAAAAAGTCGACAAAAAAGCTGTGTTTTGTCGGCAGTAGGCATGCTCTCCTTTGCTTTCTACCGTATGACATGGTTTTAGTGACTAGGCGGCATTGGTCTAGCCAGCTAATTCATGTAAACGAGAGCGAAACCTACGGGGGATAGGTCACGTCTGTTGCATGTGTTGTGATATACTCCTTCTCACTAGGGTGACGACAACCGGTTGTAGAAAGAATAAAATCAATTTTAGTGTTTTTGATGATAAAGACACGCGAAACTCTGTTGTTGCATCTTTTCGAGTCAAGAATTGTCTAAATATTTCTCTTTAATCTGCTTTTTGTAAATATGACGCAAAAATATGTAAGAACACCTGTTAGAATGAGAAAACGCAAAGTCAAATGTATTATGGGTGTTTTTTACAAGGTGTCTTATAAAAAGCCAGCACATCTTTCCACTTCATTGTAGGTCAGTTTGTGACTTTACGGCACTGTTTTCCTAAGAGCCCGTGTGCTTTAGCTGTTGCCTGTAAATCAACATCCAAACTTAATGCAGCCACATGTTTTGAGTCAGAGATTGAGAAAAAAAGAGTTTTATGAGTCGTTCCAGCTTTTGTCTGTCAGATGAGGGCGAGGGGATTGCGTATTTCTGTTGACGTAATCTTTGAAACTGGAAGACAATCTCATTTTGGGAAAATGTAAAGCCGTAAAGGTAAAACTCAATCCTCAGTTTGACATCTCCTTTTAATTCAGCTTTACGGCTTTCAAAAGCATTTAAAGCAATGTTTTTTAAATAATGGGGATTACATATTGCTCCATATTTTTATTTATTGTGTTTTTTAGTGGGGGCACGACCCTCATGTGAAACAGAACGCTCCAAAAAGAATATACTTGAGTTGTTAATTCACGTGTTTGTTTTAAAGAGACACTTCGCTCCCAATCCCATTTCGCGACGGCGCTCGTGAATGGTGTAAGGGTAAATCCATTGATTCCCCACTATCTTTACGCTTCATAACGGAGTAAGCTGGGCACTATCATACACTTTGCCAGCGCCTAATGTTATAGCTCTTGGCACTATGGTTCATAAGAGGCATTATTCTTTTCTTAAATCATTTTTATCTACACATAGTTCAGCTTGTGGTATGCAAGCGAATGATTTTAATTGGGAAATTAATTTTAAAAACTTTGTAGTAGATTCTTTTTTGTCAATTTATGGGGAAAGGCTAAGTTTTTGTATTTTAGGTGAAAGCTACTTCCATAAAACAGTCCATCAACTTGTCTGTTTTGAGATTTCTGTGAATGTACGGTGTCTATGACCATTCTGTGTGGTTGATTGTTGTAAAATCTTTTGTAAAAGCCCCTCAATTTTCTAAAATGATGATTTTTATCAATTTATTTTTTTAAAGAGTTTTTATGTGTAAATGTATTTATAGCGGGAGCCAAGAGATGTTAGAATTTCATTGGGAAGGGTATCGGCATCTATAGATACTTTTTCAAGTGTTTGATGGGGACCAATGAGTTCTACCCAGTCACCAGTTTGAGGTTTTTGTTCAAGATCGGTCGTATCTACAATAATGGAATCCATAGAAACCCGCCCAACCATGGGAAGTTTGTGCCCGTTGAAATAAACAGTTCCTTTATTCGAAAGAGTACGGAGCCAGCCGTCTGCGTAGCCTATAGAAATGGTTGCAAGAGTGCTTGGTCTGTTGGTTATAAAGCTTTCTGCATAACCAACAGGTGCTCCTATATCAACAACGCGGCTTTGAATGACTTGGGCTTCAAGTTTTAAAACAGGTTTCAAAGGTGATGGGTGTTTTCCCCGCGGATCAACTCCGTAAAGTGCAATGCCTGGACGAACAAGATCAAAATAAAAATCTGATCCTAGAAAGATACCTCCAGAATTGGCAAAGGAAACTTTGCAAGCAGGCAATTGCGCAAGGATCGTTTTGAAAGAAGTCAATTGGGCATAATTTGATGGGTGGGTATCATCTTCTCCGTTAGAAAGATGACTAAGAATATATTTTATTTCTGCTTTTTCGAAAATTGTAGGGTGTTTGATGAGTTTTTGTAATTCTTTTTGATCCAGTCCTAATCGGTTCATATGGGTATCGATTTGAACAATTGCTGGAAATTTTTTATCTTTTTTTTGACAAATTTTTTGCCAATTTTCAATGGCATTCCAAGAGTTTAGAACAGGAACAATACCAGATTGTGCGACAAACTCTTCTGCTAAGTGTGGAAGTCCATTCAGAATGGCAATTGTGACATTTGATGGTAAAATGCTTTTTAATTGGAGTGCTTCTCTGATTTGGGCGACAAAAAAAGTGCGACAACCAGCTTGATAAAGGGCAGGAGCAATTTTGTGAGCTCCTAATCCATAGGCATTTGCTTTTACAACTGCTGAACATTGTGTTGGAGCTACACGTTTGGCTAAAGTAATATAATTGGCAACAATGGCACTGACATCGATGGTTGCTACAGCTGTATAGAGTGATGTATTTATTTCATCATTAACGTATTTGTTCATTTTAAAAGCTTATCTGTGTTCGTGAAATACGGAGTTTTTTTGGTTGTTTCATTGAGGTTCTTTACGATATAGGGGAAAGACACTATTTGCTATGGTCAAAATCATTAAGAAGCCTATGCTGCCATTAAAGTCGTTTTTTATGTAAAATGGTACTCTAGATATAAGAGATAGTTTAGTTTTATTTGTGTTGTTATCAACATGGTATCTTCTAATGATTTGTAAAACATAGACTTTTTTACTTATTTTTCCTCGTTTAGGCATATAAAAAAATAAACATAGTTTATTGTATTGTATCATTTTGAAGAGTGCAATGTTAGACTATTATTGCTGGTGTGATTGTTGTGATTAAATATTGCATTGGCTTCTTATTTAGAGAAGGTAAAATGATTAAATTAACCACGTTAAGTCAATGTATTACAAGTTTTTTACCATGAGGGGGAAGATCACTCATCTGTGCAATTTTGGATGTCGTCTCATGCACTTAAAATTATTTTTATTGAATGGAAAACAGTGTGTAAACACTTTTTGATACATTAAAAACTGTTGATTTAGAAAACTCGTTGATTTGGATATTATTTGTTTTCAAGATGGATTGGGTATCCAGTATTTACTTTCTAGTCTTTGATTGGTTTTAAGTGAAATCAATTTTATCGCTTATAGAGCGCGCTAGACTCATTTATTTAATTTTGACATAAAAGTGTTAACCTTGAGGCTTTTGTGTTGAGAAAATTGTTGGCAGATGGTTGTGCAAGTACTATATCACGTCAAGGATTCGAAATTTAACGTTCAATAAAGATATGGGGAAGAGTATGAATACGTCTGCTACCAATGTTCCGTCAAGCATCAGCAGCGTTGCAAATTTTCCGATTCCTGAGAATGTGTTCGCCCTTACTGTCCAAGAGGTTTGTCACTATACAGATCGGTTATTTAAATTCCGTCTGAATCGTCCGGAAAGTTTTCGTTTTCGTTCGGGTGAGTTTGTTATGATCGGTTTGCCAAATGCAGAAAAGCCGATTTATCGCGCTTATTCGATTGCAAGTCCCTTTTGGGATGAACAGCTTGAGTTTTTTTCGATAAAAGTTCCAGGGGGACCTTTAACCGAGCATCTCCAAAAAATTAAAATTGGTGATACAGTTCTCATGCGTAAAAAATCTACAGGAACGCTGGTGCTTGATGCTCTTATTCCTGGAAAACGTCTTTATCTTCTTTCAACTGGGACGGGGATTGCTCCTTTTGCAAGCCTTATTCGTGATCCTGAAACTTATGAAAAATTTGCAGAAGTTGTCCTTATTCAAACAACGCGCGAAAAAAATGAGTTAATTTATGCAAAAGATCTTGTTTCCTCTTTGCAACAAGATCCACTCATTGGAGAGTATGCACAACAGTTGAGATTTTATCCTATGACTACTCGTGAAGCTTCTGAGCATATGGGTCGTATTACAACTGTGATGGAAAGTGGGGACTTTTTTGAAACAACAGGCCTTCCTAAGATTCATCCTGATGAGGATCGGGTGATGATTTGTGGTTCCATGGCTATGTTAAAAGATTGCGCAAGGATGTGTGAAAGCTTTGGTCTTGTTGAAGGGGCCAATAATGCTCCTGCTACTTATGTTGTAGAGCGCGCTTTTGTGGAGTAATGAGTGGGAAAGTTGATGCTTTATCTTCTTTCAAACCGGTACGGTTTTTTTTTCTTTTGCAAGCTTTATTCGTGAGCCTGACATTTATGAAAAATTTTCAGAAGTTGTTCTTATTTAAATAACGCGCGAAAAGAATGAGTCAATTTGTGCAAAAGATCTTGTTTCCTTTTTGCAATAAGATCCACTCATTGTGGGGCATATGCACAACAGCTGAAATTTTATCCTATGACCACTCGTGAGCTTTCTGAGCATATGGGGCGTATTACGACTGTTATGGAGAGTGGTGCTTTTTTGAAACAAGCGGCTTTGAAACAATAGAACTCGCAAAATTCATCCTAATGAAGATCGGGTGATGATTTATGGTTTTATGACGATGTTAAAAGATTGCGCAAGGATGTGTGAAAGCTTTGGTCTTGTTGAAGGGGCTGATATTCTTGCACATTACATTATATTGTAGAAAGAGCTTTTTTCGAGGGAGAGGGAAGTTGTGATGCGGTATATGCTAATGCAGTAATCGAATCCCAATCACTTATTGCAATGAGTTTTTGGGGCGCTATCCAAGAACCTCCAACGCAGAAGACATTGGGCAGTTGGAGCCATTGTGTTGCACTTTTTTGTGTAATACCGCCTGTTGGGCAAAACCGGATATCAGAGAAGGGAGATGCTAAAGCTTCGATGAAGGAAATACCCCCAGTAGCTTCAGCAGGGAAAAATTTAAGATATGAATAGCCTTTGTTTAATGCTTGCATGAGTTCACTTGGGGTCATTGCACCGGGAAGAAGGGGAATTTCACTATTTTTTGCACAATTGATTAGTTCATTGGATAATCCGGGGCTTACAATAAACTTGGCTCCAGCTTGTTCGGCTTTTTCGTAATGTGTTGTGTTGAGAATTGTGCCGGCTCCAACAATTGCTTCAGGGACTTCTTGTGTAATTTTCTGAATTGCTTTGAGGGCATTTGGTGTTCGCAAGGTGATCTCAATTGTTTTTAATCCACCTTTGACAAGAGCGCGTGTTAAGGGTACAGCACTTTGTAGATTGTCAATGAGTAAAACAGGTATAACAGTTTGTCCTTGGAGATATAATAAAAGCTTTTCTCTTTTTTGGCACATGATATTTTTTCTTCTTGGAGATGATATTATTTGTATCGTTTGATTAAGCACAATATGTTAAAGAGTACATGAATAAATCTTGAAATTGAATGAAACGCGCGTTATGGCAAAACACATGGAAAAGAATTTTAAAGTTGCTGCACTTTATTGCTTTGCAGATTTGAAGCATTATCATCAATTACAAAAACCTTTGCAGGATTTATGTCAAGCAAAGGATATCAAAGGCACTCTGCTTTTAGCACAAGAGGGCATTAATGGAACAGTTGCTGGTTCTTGTGATGCGATTGAGGCATTGGTGGATTTTATTACGGCTGAGCCAGCGTTTCAAACGCCGGAAATTAAATATTCATGGGCATCAAAAATGCCTTTTCATCGCATGAAAGTGCGGTTGAAAAAAGAGATTGTGACGATGGGGGTTGAAGGGGTTGATCCGCTAAAAGTTGTTGGTACTTATGTCGATCCTGAAGATTGGAATGCTCTTATTCAAGATGAAGAGACAATTTTAATCGATACACGGAATGACTATGAATATGCGATAGGGAGTTTTCAAGGAGCGATTGATCCGCAGATTAAAACATTTCGCGAATTTCCTGAATGGGTGCGTAAACATGAGGCTGAGTTAAAGAAAAAAAAGAAAATTGCCATGTTTTGTACAGGTGGTATTCGGTGTGAAAAATCAACAGCTTATGTTCGTGATCTTGGTTATGAGCAAGTCTACCATCTAAAAGGAGGTATTCTAAAATATTTAGAAAAAATTCCAAAAGAGAAAAGTTTATGGTGGGGTGAGTGTTTTGTTTTTGATGAGCGTGTTTCTGTTCAACATGGTCTTGAAGAATGTGGACGCGAATTATGTCGCGCGTGTCGTTCTCCTCTTAATGCTGAAAGCAAATTATCGCCTCATTATGAGGAAGGTGTTTCCTGTGATGCTTGTTATAACACGCGTAGTGAAGCCGATAGAGAGCGCTTTCGTGAGCGCCATAGGCAATTTCAATTGTTGAAGTTGCGTGCAATTGATTCTCATCAAGGGACATAAGGATATCGCAGTGTAGGGCTTTAAATTGTAGCGTTTTTCTCTTAAATTTAAGAGAGAAGAGTTTTTTAATATTAGTAGAAAAATATTTTATAAGACCGGATATTATTCGGTCTTTTTGTTTATGTTAAATTATTTGACTTATAAGTAATCATTATAGATTGTTTACTTTCTTTGACTTTATAGGATTGAGTATTTCAAATACTTTTCATTTTAAAATAGAAAAGCCGTTCACCAACAGCGCAGAGGAGGGAGATTATAGTTTAAGAGAAAAGCGTATGAATAAGATGTGATTAAAAAGCAGATGCTAGGTGGAAAAATAAAATGATAATAGGAGTTTATGATTTCAGAATTTAATATAATACATTAATTTATAATGATAATTTATTATTCATTTGAATAAAAGAGTTCAATATTGTGAACTTTGTTGCTTTCAGATTAGATGAGAACGAATCGCGTAAAATTCATTCACTTGTACGTTGCAAATGGGAGCAACGTGTGGACAAAAATCATTTTAGATAAGGTGTTATGAAACATTTCAATGTAGGAGTTTCTGCAATATTGGGAGTTGGCAGATAGAATGGGAGCGTTTGTTTTTAATTTCATAAGTATAAAGAGGGTGAGATGTAGTTGATCTATATCATACAAGCTATATTATACGGGGAATTCTTCATGATATTTTGCTTAAGCGATGCTGTGAAATGAATGTGGAAGTAGGGATGTTTTTTAGGATGTAAATGAGAAAGATAATGGTGTTTTGTTGGGGGAAGGACACGTTATCTTTAAAGATTATGGTGCTTCAGTCGTTACTATCCTCAGTCTTCAATGTTGGTCATCTTTGCATTTGAGAGGATATATAAGAGGTACTCCTTTTTTCAATTGTTTTTTATTTGTGATGCGCAAAAGAATGATTTTAATTGATTCATTGTAAGAGGGTTGAAATAAGAGGATTTTATAATGGGATTTTTGTTTAAGGGTACAATAATAAATTATCATTATAAATTAATGTTTTGAGTAATTTATTTGCGTTATTTTCTGCTGCAGATATTAGGAGATAGAATAGGGTAAAGAAACGAGGGGCTTTAAACGCAAGACAGTGATTTATGTTGTACGGATAATGTAAGGGTGTGATCTCATGAAAGCGGATGGATGGCTTTGTCTGGGGGAGAGTGTTGTTTTTTCGCATCATTTTATCTTTAAGAATTAAAAAATGTTTAAAATTAAAAAAATGATTGAAATGAGAAAGAATTCGTTTTATAGGATGCCTTGCCCAAAGTCGCACGTGCCTGTGGGTGTCCGCTGGTTCTCAAATGGTGAGATTAACCGGTACGGTACCTGGAACTAACCGCTCCAGTCATTCTTACAGCCAATTGCAAGAATGAGGACATCTTGAAGCAACGACGGTGCGGGCCTTTCTGGTGTCTTCCAGCTTTTAAATGCTGGGATAACTATAGAGGCACACCTCATTGCCTTCAGTGCGGAAGTGGTTTTCTCAACTCCAATCAAAAAGGCAGATAAAATAGAATAACGCGGTTTCGCGCTGTTCTTTCGCAGCATGCAATGCTAATTTCTGGTTTTTTGTAATCAGAATGGGGATGGTTGTTGTGTGTTTTTTGTCCTTTAGCTTTTGGCAGCTTTGGCTGTCTAAGCATAGAGTGGGGGAGCGTTCCCTCAAGGAGAATTGCAGATGGCAACGCAACGTATTCGCGATTTTCTTGCAACACATCGTTCTGAAGGTCCATGCTTAATTGTTGACCTTGATGTTGTTCGTGATAACTATTTAAATTTTGAAAAAGCTCTGCCGCAGTCTCGTATTTTTTACGCAATAAAGGCAAATCCAGCTCCTGAAATCTTGCGTTTGCTAAGTTCTTTAGGATCTTCTTTTGATGCGGCTTCTGTTGCAGAAATTGAAATGGCTTTAAAAGCAGGAGCAACGTCAGAGCGTATTTCTTTTGGAAATACGATTAAAAAAGAGCGTGATATTGCACGAGCATATGCATTGGGAGTTTCACTTTATGCTGTTGATTGTGTTGAAGAAGTGGAAAAAATTGCGCGTGTTGCTCCAGGAGTACGTGTTTTTTGCCGTGTTCTTACCGATGGCAAAGGTGCAGAGTGGCCATTGTCACGCAAATTTGGTTGTGTTCCAGATATGGCGGTTGATGTTCTAAGACGGGCACACCAATTGGGTTTGCAAGCCTATGGTGTTTCTTTTCATGTTGGATCTCAGCAGGTTGATTTGAGTGCGTGGGATCGTGCTTTATCGGATGCTTCTACAGTTTTTAAGCGTTTGGAACAAGAAGGCATTTCACTAAGGTTGGTGAATATGGGGGGCGGTTTTCCAACGCGTTATTTGAAAGATGTCCCTACAGAACAAGCTTATGGTACAGCAGTTTTTGATTCATTGAAAAAGCATTTTGGTAATCGTATCCCTGAGACGATTATTGAGCCAGGACGTGCGATGGTTGGCAATGCTGGTGTTATTCGTACAGAAGTTGTTCTAATATCTAAAAAAGCTGATAACGATAATGTACGATGGGTTTATCTTGATATTGGGAAATTTAATGGTCTTGCTGAGACTATGGATGAAGCCATTCGTTATCCTATTGAGACACCTCATGATGATAAGGTGATGGAGCCTTGTATTTTGGCTGGACCGACATGCGATTCGGCAGATGTTCTCTATGAAAAAACACCTTATCCGCTTCCTCTATCCCTAACGATAGGAGATGAAATATTGATTCATGGAACGGGTGCTTACACAACAACTTACGCATCGGTTGCTTTTAATGGTTTTGAGCCTTTACGATCATATGTGATCTGACATTTCCTTTTAACTATAGTTTTTTAGATTTTTTGCTATGCTCGTCATGGCGCTGTAAGAGGGCGGTTATAGAGATGAACATGATTAATTTTCAAACAAAAGATGGGGCATGTTTTACACTTTTATTGGAGCAAGAAGCCGATAAGCCTTATCGAGAAAATTTGCTTGATTCAATGATGGGGTATGGACGTAAACGTAAATCATCAGAGGTTTTACGTCGTGGTCGTTTGGCTGCTCAAGGGCTCTCTTTTGTGGTTAAAAATGTGCTTGGAGAGCTTGTGGGAAGTGTCCGTCTTTGGCATGTTTCTTTTTCTAAAGAAAAAAATGAAACACAACATGCTTTACTTTTAGGCCCCTTGGCTGTTGCGTCTGAATGTGCTGGTATGGGAATAGGATCAATTTTAGTCCGCCATGCAATTGAAACAGCAAAAAAATTGGGATATGGCGCCATTTTGCTGGTAGGGGATTTTGAATTTTATCAACGTTTTGGCTTTTCAAATAGTTTAACAGAAAATTTGGCAATGCCTGGTCCTTACGAAAAACATCGCTTTCAAGCGTTGGAACTGATACCACATTATCTTTCTGGGTGTTATGGCACTTTGGTTCCTAGTGGAGAACGAGAAGTTTCAAATCGTTTTCAGCATCATAAAGTCGCTTGAAGATAGTGTTTATTTCGTTTTTCAGCAGCTGCCATTGAGAAGAGCATACCGTTTTGACAGTGCCAAGGTATTTAGCGGTACAAAGTTTTGGGGAGTTGTATTGCGATTTTATTATATGGCTTTTTCTTTATGGGGCTGGTTTCTTATTTTTGATAATTTCAGTTAAGTGAGTAAGAATATATTTTAAGCTCATTTTTTGAAATAGTGTCTTATTTTATAATACTGAAGGAACCGGATTTTTGAGTTGTCTTGTGTTCTTTTAAAGTCGCTATCATCATACAGTTTTCCAGTTTTCAATATCGTTGATAAATCTTGCATCAAAACGGTTGGATGTTTTACTTTTTTCTTAAACAGTTTTTATTTCTTTGCTTTTTATGTGCAAGGGAATGGTTTTGATTGATTCAATAGAGAGATATTTTGAGAAATTTTATACAATTTTAGCGCTTGTTGAAAGAGAAGGGGCTTAAGAAAGAAAAATATGCAGCAGTAGAATCAAAATTGTAAGTATCAGCTTTTTTTAAAGAGTGTAAAAAAATAAAATTACATGTTTAAAAGCAGCTTTTTTGAAAAAAATATATCATTACTTTTTTGCTATAAAGGTAAATCGTTTTGCAATTGGCATGAGAGTATCAAATACAAAATGATTTTCTCATGTAAAATTTTGCATTCAGAATCAAAAAAAACGTTATCCTACACATTATAAGAGAAATATGTGCGTGAATAAAAATCATAAGAATCATAAATCTTTTATGAATATTCTTGTAAGAATCAAAAGAGTGAAGGGCAAAGAATCTTTTAATCTTTTGTGCCCTATGGTGATAAATCAAAAATCTTATAGAAATGGCTGCTTTATCTTTATGGTGTGGAGCACTTTAGATAAGCTCTTTGTTTACCGATCATCTAGAACAATTTTTGTATGCGAGAAGTTGTTTTTAAGTGCGGAAAGAGCCCGCATTAAAAGAATTTTTATCAGAAGAATCATTTAGAATCATATGCTTATTTATACTGTCTCTTGAGACAAGATAAAGTGCATAGGAAACGAGGAAAGTGATAAGGATAAAAAATATTTCTCAATTTTAATTAAGCTTAGTGATTTGGTGGTGAATCCATGAGAGGTGGTATTTTTTTGAGAAATATGGTCATAAATGTCAAAACACCAAAGATGATGGTTATGATAAAGAAAATATCACTAATAGCCATAATGGTTGCTTGTATGCGTACCATACCAAACAATTGAGAAAGAGCCAGAGTATAGGAATCAAAGGTTTCTGTTTTGAATAATACAGTAAGATTTGAAAGCATTTCAGTTGCTTGTCTGTTTGCGTAGTTAAGAGTTTCGGCTATTCGTTCATGATGGAAGTCTGTGCGTTTTGTTATGAGAGTGTTGATAATGGCAAGCCCTACAGCCCCACCTAGATTCCGGGTGAGATTAAAGAGTCCAGAAGCATTTTGCATCCGTTCTGGTGGGAGTGTTCCCAAGGCAATATTATTAATAGGAACCATACATAACATTACAGAAGCACCACGGAAAACTTGCGGCCAAAAAAGCTGCCAAAAATCCCAGTTATCTGTGATAGAGCTCGCCATCCAAATACCTATTGCAAAACCAAAAAGTCCTATTGCCATCATTAAACGTGCATCCATTCGTGCTGAAAGAAATCCAGCAAGCGGGGCAGTTAATAACATGACGAATCCTGAAAGAAACAATGTTTCTCCAATCATGAGAGCATCAAAGTGGCGGATTTGGCTTAAATAGACAGGATAAAGGTACGTGAGTCCATAAAGGCCTATTCCCAATGAAAAGGAAAAAATGGATGCAGCTGAAAAATTAAAATTAGAAAAAGTAGAGAGATCTACAATGGGTTCTTTTACTGTAAAAGCACGCCAGAAGAATAAGGCTGCAGCAAGAATCATGGTAATGAACAAATCCCGAATCAGCGTATCACTCAGCCAATCATGACGTGCTCCTTCTTCTAGAATATACTCTAAAGTTCCCAAGAAAGTAGCCATAGAAATGAATCCTAACCAATCAAACTTCTTCATTAAAGAGGGATCAGCTTTATCAAAATCAATTAATTTCCAAGCGAGAATTGAGATGATAATCCCGCAGGGTACATTGATGAGAAAGAGCCAATGCCATGATGAGAGATGACAAATATAGCCTCCCACGGTTGGACCAATGGTGGGGGCCAATGTTGCTACTAGTCCAACAATAGGGGTAACAATTGGGCGTTTGGAAGGAGGAAAAAGAACATAAGAGGCGACAAAAACGCTTGGGATAATTCCTCCACCAATAAAACCTTGTAGTGCGCGATACAAAATCATCTCTCCAATAGATGTTGCTGTTGCACAAAGAACAGAAGTAATCGTAAACCCGATCGCTGATATGGTGAAGAAAACACGTGTTGAAAGCAATCTTCCTAAAAATCCAGAAAGCGGCAACATGATGACTTCAGCGATGAGATAGGAAGTTTGAACCCATGAAATTTCTTCAGAGCTTGCTGTAAGACCCGCTTGAATTTCAGCTAAAGAAGAGGAAACGATTTGGATATCTAAGATTGCCATAAACATGCCAAAAGACATAGCTATAAAAACTACAATTTTGCGCATTCCTATGCGTTCTTGAGACTGTATGAGCTCTGGTATGGAAGATGTCATAGTAAGATCTTCTACTTTTTTATAAGAGACTTTTATCTTGTGGCTTTGTACGTGTATCAATTTTCACCGAAACACTCATTCCTGCTCGGATATGTCCGGTTTTTAAGACTTCTTCTGGAATAGAAATACGTACGGGAATGCGCTGGACAATCTTTGTAAAGTTACCGGTAGCATTTTGTGGAGGCAGAAGAGAAAAAACAGCGCCTGTTGCGGGCGAAATAGAAAGCACTGTTCCTGTAAAAACATCATTTTCGAAGGCATCAACAGAAATATAAGCTTTTTGTCCGGTATGAATGTCTTGTAGCTGTGTTTCTTTATAGTTTGCTTCAATATAAAGTGCATGTATGGGGACTAACGCCGCAAGACGTTGGCCATTTACAACAAAATCTCCCGTTTTTGCTGTTAAATTTCCTATAACTCCATCAAATGGCGCTCGTATAATGGTCGAATCAAGATCACGTTGTGCTTTTTTACGCGAGAGCTCTAAACTCTTTGTTTCGCTTTCTGTTTCACTTCGTTGCGCTTCTAGCACTCGGATATTTGCACGTGCTGAAGCCATTTTTGCATCCGCTCTGTTAACATTCGCAATGGCTTGTTCATAAGCGGATTTGGCATCATCAACATTGGATTGAGGAGCATAACGATTGGCTTTCAGTTCTGTTACACGTTTTAAGGTGAGTTGTGCATTGGTTGCTATGGCTGAAGCGGCTGCTTTTTGTGCTTTTGCATCATCTAAAGAACTACGAGCGGCTGTGATTTGCGCATCAATGCGTAGAAGTGTTTTTTTCTGTGTGTCAAGATGCGCTTCTGTTTGATCCAAGGCTATTTGATAATCACCATTGTCTAAGTAAAATAAAACATCGTCCTTTTTTACAACTTGGTTGGCTTTAATGGCAATTTTTTCAATATATCCATTTAATTTAGTCGCAATAGCGGCTATATCTCCTTGTACATAGGCATCTTCAGTGGACAGCATATAACGCCATTGCGTCGTCCACTTATAGCTAAACCAAAGTACAAAAAGCGCAAAGACGATAAGAAGAGCCTTGATTACTTTTTTTCGTTTCGTTTTATCGAGATTTTTTGTTGAAAAAATGGTCTCAGATACGGACATGATTTTATACTTTCAATATTTATGTTCTAACGAGTACAATAAGCCTCTCACTCTAGGGTAGGGTGATATATGCACGGACGATAAAAGCTTTTCCAACAATAAGGCGATCCCTGCTACATAATGCTAAATATATAAACTTGCAAGTTAGAGATCTTATTGTCAAGTTAGATGTCTTATTTTATTGCGCATTTTTTACAAAGACCTCGTACTTCTAGGGCGCTTTTGTGTGCTTGGAAGTCAACCGCTTGAACCATCTGTTTTAAACTTGATACAATCATTTGATTTTGTATTTCGTGGACTGTGCCACAGTTTAGGCATCTTCAGTGGACAGCATACAACACCATTGCGTCGTCCACTTATAGCTAAACCAAAGTACAAAAAGCGCAAAGACGATAAGAAGGGCCTTGATTACTTTTTTTTGTTTCATTTTATCGAGATTTTTTGTTGAAAAAATGGTCTCAGATACGGACATGATTTTATACTTTCAATATTTATGTTCTAACGAGTACAATAAGCCTCTCACTCTAGGGTAGGGTGATATATGCACGGACGATAAAAGCTTTTCCAACAATAAGGCGATCCCTGCTACATAATGCTAAATATATAAACTTGCAAGTTAGAGATCTTATTGTCAAGTTAGATGTCTTATTTTATTGCGCATTTTTTACAAAGACCTCGTACTTCTAGGGTGCTTTTGTGTGCTTGGAAGTCAACCGCTTGAACCATCTGTTTTAAACTTGATACAATCGTTTGATCTTGTATTTCGTTGACTGTGCCACAGTTTTCGCAAATTATAAACGTTGTAAGTTCATGTTGACAGTTTTCAGGGTGTAAACAGACCATAAAGGCATTTACACTTTCAAGACGATGAATACACTTTAACTGTACGAGTTTTTCTAACGCACGATAAACTTGGAGAGGTGCGCGAAAACCTTCTTCGCGTAAGTGATTGAGAATCGCATAAGCACTTAAAGGCCCTTTTGCATTTTTTAAAGTATTTAAAACCAATGTTTGGTTACGCGTCAGTTTAGATGACATTGACATCTTCCTTTTGCTCCCATGGAAAAGCATAAAGCGTGTAAGATATTTATGCAATGGTGATTATATAATATGTACTCTATCTTTAGCCTTTTACATGACATCCTTGCGATATGTAAGAAAAGTTACAATCGTTGTGAGGGGAGGGTATTATAATCTGAAAGCCGCCGCTATCAGGCATGAAAGTTTTATACGCTTCTTATTTTTCCAATAATGTTTTGAAATAGGATTTTTTGTTCAATATTTTATTGGTAAAGTTTGGGTTATTTTATTTAAAAAAAAATAAAAAATGATA